>NZ_QHJH01000092.1 GCF_003947455.1 Streptomyces sp. WAC 04229
CCCAGACCCTCGCGGTGCGTGGGGTCGGGGGGGCCGCCGAGCACGCCGTAAAGCCCCGCGAGACCTACGAGAGGGTCGCGGAGCGCGGGGAGCACGCGGGGCGCCCCGGGCGCGGCCAGCCCGCCGACGCCATCGAGGACATCGCCGGGGAGGGGGAGGAGCTGCCCGTCCCCGTCGAGCCGGCAAAGCCCAAGCCCGCCCCGGCCAAGCCCGCCCCGGCCGAGCCCGTCCGCCTCGCGGACGACAAGGCCGCCGCCGCGAAGAAGACCCCGGCTCCGCGCAAGGCCCCGGCCAAGAAGGCCCCCGCCGCCAAGAAGACGACCCCGCCGGCCAAGTAGGCAGGGACGCGGTCATCCGGAGCGGGCCGGGCACCCTTGGGGTGTCCGGCCCGTTCTACGGGTACGGTGACCGCCTGCGGGTACGGTGACCGCGTAATGACGACCCGAGTCTGGTGGTGGACGTTGTGCTGATGCAGGGTTTCGCAGGCTTCATGTGGCTGCTGAGCATCGCCCTGATCCTTTTCAGCGGCTTCGCTTTGATCGACGCCGCCACGCGCCGCGAGGACGCCTACCGCGCGGCCGACAAGAAGACCAAGCCCTTCTGGCTGATCATCCTGGCACTCGCCTTCGTGGTGAACCTGATCTTCAACATCCTGTCGTTCCTGCCGATCATCGGCCTCATCGCGACGATCGTGTACATGGTCGACGTGCGGCCCGCGCTGCGCGGACTGCCGGGCGGCGGCCGCAGCAGCCGCCGCGGCTCCAGCAGCGACGGCCCCTACGGCCCCTACAACGGCGGCCGCTGACGGGCCTGACTGCCCCCGCGGCGCGCGGTCACCGGACCGGGCGGCTCAGGCCGTCCGGTCCAGCAGGACCACCGCCAGGTCGTCCGCCAGCTCGCCGCCGTTCAGCTCGCGGACCTCGTTGACGGTCGCCCGCAGCAACTGCTCGCCCTGCAGCCCCTCGGCGAACTGGCGGCGGACCATCTCCACCATGCCGTCCTGGCCCAGCCGCTCCCGGCCCTCGCCGATGTGGCCCTCGATCAGGCCGTCGGTGTACAGCATCAGGCTCCACTCGGCACCCAGCTCCACCTGCATGCGCGGCCAGCGGGCGCCCGGCAGCAGACCCAGCGCCGGCCCGTTGTTGTCGTACGGCAGCAGCCGTGCGGGCCTGCCCGGGGCGGCGACCAGCGGGGACGGGTGCCCGGCCAGGCACAGGCCGGCCCGGCGGCCGTCCGGGGAGATGTCCACCGCGCACAGCGTCGCGAAGATCTCGTCGTCGGCGCGCTCGTGCTCCAGCACCTGCTGGAGGGTGCCGAGCAGCTCGTCGCCGCAGAGCCCGGCCAGCGTCAGCGCGCGCCACGCGATCCGCAGCTCCACGCCGAGCGCCGCCTCGTCCGGGCCGTGCCCGCAGACGTCGCCGATCATGGCGTGCACGGTGCCGTCGGGGGTGCGCACGACGTCGTAGAAGTCACCGCCGAGCAGCGCCCGGGAACGGCCCGGGCGGTAGCGGGCGGCGAAACGCAGCGAGGAGCCCGCGAGCAGCGGGGTGGGCAGCAGACCGCGCTCCAGACGGCGGTTCTCCTGCGCCCGCAGCCGGCCCTCGGCCAGGCGCCGCTCCGCGAAGTCGGACCGCTTGCGCTCCACGGCGTAGCGGATCGCCCGGCTCAGCAGACGGCCGTCCAGCTCGTCGCGGAACAGGTAGTCCTGGGCGCCGACCGCCACGGCCTCCGCGCCGCGCTCGGCGTCGCTGGAGGAGGTGAGCGCGAGCACGGCGTGCCGGGGCGCCAGCTCCAGCACGTGCCTGAGCACCGCCAGCTCGTCGTGGCCCTCCCCGCTCCCGTCGCCGTCGGCGTCCGCGTTGGCGCGGGCCGGGGCGGGGGCCGACAGGGCGAGGTCCAGCAGGATGCAGTGGACGTCGTCGGTCAGCAGCCGCTCGGCCTCGGTGAGGTTGCGGGCGGTGCGGACGCGGATCGGCTTGCCGGCCTGGTCGATCAGGTCCGGCACGAGTGGCGAGCCGGCCGGATCGTCCTCGATCAGCAGCAGCGTCAGGTTCGTGGGGATGGTGCTCCCACGGCGGCTGGTGGGGTTCTCGCTCTTCTCCGTCGTGTTCTCTCGCTGACTGGTGGGGTTGTCGGCCGGGTTCGTCCCGGGCGGGGCCTGTTCCTTGGAAGGGCCGCTGTCCGGGGACGCGGCGGGCGCCTGACCACACTCCACGGCCGGGATCGCCCTCTGCCGCGGTACGGGTACGGGCATTGTCTTGGTTTCCTTCCCTCCCCCCGAGGGCATGGCGGGGCGAGGGACCTCGACCCACCGACGGGGACCATAACGGGTGACGGCGCCGCTGCGGAATGGTCCAGCACACGTCGGTCCGCCATCGGCCACTGTCATATGCCGCGTTATCGGCCGCAGTTGGACAGGTCGCCCCACGACCGGGGATGACGAACGTCACGCGGGGGGTGCGCCGGGCGTGCGGTGGGTCACGTGGCCCGCTTCACGTCCCCGGCGCGGGGCGCGTGGCCCGCGTCACTGATCCGGTGTCGCCGGGTCCGGCCGGACCACCCCGAGGATCGGCATCGTGCCCGCTCCGGCCATCGTGATCGAGCGCCCCGGGCGCGGGGCGTGCACCATGGAGCCGTCGCCGACGTACATGCCGACGTGGCTGGCGTCGTCGAAGTAGATGATCAGGTCGCCGGGGCGCATGTCCTCGACGTCGACGCGCGTCAGCCGCTTCCACTGCTCCTGCGAGGTGCGCGGGATCGTCTGCCCGGCCGCGATCCAGGCCTGGGAGGTCAGGCCGGAGCAGTCGTAGGACCCGGGGCCCTCGGCGCCCCACTGGTACGGCTTGCCGATCTGGGCGGTGGCGTATTCGACCGCCTTCCGGCCCCGCTCGGTCGCCTCGCGGTCGAGGTCCTCGAGGATGCCGGAGTCGAGCCACGCGGTCTGGGCCTTGGCCTGGGCCTCGCGCTCCAGCTTGGCGAGGCGCTCCTTCTCCTCCTTGGCCAGCTCGGACTCCAGCTTCTCGGCCGCCGTGATCTGCTTCTCGATCTTCTTCTGGGCGGTGGCCTTGGTCTTGCGGTTCGCCTCCAGCTTCTTGAAGCGGGCGGAGGCGTCCGCCGCGTAGGTCTTCAGGTCCTCCTGCGCGCGGGACAACTCGCCGAGCAGGCCCTTGGTCGCCCGCTGGCCCTGGAGCACCCGGCCGCTGCCGTCCAGGAAGTCGCCCGGGTCGTCGCTGAGCATCAGCTTGGCCTCGTCGGGCAGGCCGCCGGTGCGGTACTGGGCGCGGGCCGCGGCGCCGGCGCGGTCCTTGAGGCGGTCCAGCTTCTCCTGGCCCTTGACGATCTTCTTGGCCAGCTCGACGATCTCGGCGTTCTGCTTCTCGGCCTTCTCCTCGGCGGCGTTGTACTCGTCCGTGGCCAGGGCGGCCGCGCGGTAGAGCGAGTCGAGCTTCTTGCGCACGGCCTCCAGGTCCTTGGCGCGCCCGGGGTCCGGGGCGGGGGAGGCGCTGGGCGTGCCCCGTGACGGTGTGGGGCCGGGGTCCGCGAACGCGGTGCCCGGTGCCGCGAGCACGGTGACCGCGCAGACCACGGTCACGGCAGCGGTCATCAAGCCATGCTTCCCCGTACGCATCCGTCGCCCCCAAACTGGTTAACCGTCAGTAACATAGCGCTCGGGGGATCGTGCCATGCCGGCGCGGAAAGCGACAGAGGCCGCGCTTCCCTCCTGCTTCCCCTCTTCTGCCGCGCCGTACGACGATTCCCCCCGGTGTGTGACGAACGCCGCACGGAGATCGTTCCCGCCCGGCGGGGTCAGCCGCGCGGCGCCAACGCCTCCCAGCGCACCGTCACTTCGCCCTGGCGCCAGCGCGCCGGTCCGTCCGTCACCGGCCAGTCGGCCGTCAGGTCCCGCACCGCGCGCATCCAGCGCTGGCGGGCGCCGTAGGAGGCGTAGGGCGCGGCGGCGGCCCAGGCGCGGTCGAAGTCGCGCAGGAAGGCGTGGACGGGCTCGCCCGGGACGTTGCGGTGGATGAGCGCCTTCGGCAGCCGCTCGGCCAGGTCGGAGGGGTGCTCCAGGGAGCCGAGGCGGGTCGCGAGCGTGACCGTGCGCGGACCCTCGGGGCCCAGCGCCACCCACACGTGCCGGCGCCCGATCTCGTCGCAGGTGCCCTCGACCAGGAGCCCTCCGCGCGAGTGCTCGGACGCCGGCGCGAGCCGCGCGCACAGCCGCCGCCAGACGGCGGCGACCTCGTCCTCGTCGTACTGGCGGAGCACGTTCGCCGCGCGGATCAGCGACGGGGCCGGGGAGACGGGCACCTCGAAGCCGCCGTGCCGGAAGACGAGCCCCGCGCGTGCGTACGGTTCGGCCGCCGCCACCCGGGCCGGGTCGATCTCGACGCCCACCACGCGCACGTGCGGGGCGACGGTGCGCAGGCGGTGCAGCAGCTCGACGGCCGTCCAGGGGGCGGCGCCGTAGCCGAGGTCGACGGCGACGGGGTCGGTGGCGCGGCGCAGTTCGGCGCCGTGCGTGGCCGTGATCCAACGGTCCATGCGGCGCAGGCGGTTCGGGTTCGTGGTCCCGCGCGTGACCGTGCCCAGGGGGCGGGGGGCGCGGGGAGGTGGCATGCGTACGAGGGTATGCGGCCGGGCGGGCGCGTGGTTCCGGGCGGTCGGGGCTTGACTGGCTAACGACGTTAGCCTTACTGTTCCGGTGGGGCTAACGACGTTAGCTCACTCGCTCCCCGGGAGGTATCCATGAGCACGGTCGCACCAGCAGGCACCGCCCGCACGGTCACCGCTCGCACCGTCGTCGGCCGCACCGCGTGGCTGCTGGGCGCCCTCTTCTGGTCGGCGTTCGCCGTCCTGGAGGCCGTCGACCACGGCTGGGTCGCGGGCCTGCTCGCCTTCGCCTTCTTCCTGGCGCCCGACCTGACGTTCCTCGTCGGCCTGTCCGACGCGCCCCGCATGGAGAAGGGGCGGCTGACGCCCCGCGCGGTGCCGTACTACAACGCCGCCCACCGCACGCTGATCCCGCTCGCGCTCGTGGTGCTCCACACCGTGACGCCGGTGACCTGGGCGCCCGCGTTCGCGGCGCTGTGCGGGTGGCTCGCGCACATCTCGTACGATCGCGCCTTCGGTTACGGACTGCGCACCAAGGAGGGCTACCAGCGTGGCTGACCGCCTGTCCCCCCGGGCCCGGGAGATCGCCGCGGCCGCCCGCACACTGCTGGAGGAGTCCGGGCCCGCCGCGCTCACCCTGCGGGCCGTCGCCGACCGCCTCGGCATCAAGGCCCCCTCCCTGTACAAGCACTTCCCCGACAAGGAGGCGGTCGAGACCGAGCTGATCGTCCAGGCGCTCGCCGAGGCGGGCGAGGCCATGGAGGCCGCGGAGGCGAAGGAGCCCGGCTCGCTGACGGCGCTGGCGGAGGCGTACCGGGCCTACGCGCTGGCCCACCCCCACCTGTACTGCCTGATGACCGAGCGCCCGCTGCCCCGCGCGTCCCTCCCGGCCGGCCTGGAGGACCGGACCGCGGCGCCGCTGATGCGGGTCTGCGGCGGGGACCAGGACCTGGCCCGCTCGTTCTGGGCGTTCGCCCACGGGATGGTGGTACTCGAGATCCACGGCAGGTTTCCCGCCGACGCGGACCTGGGGGCGGCCTGGGCGCGGGGGGTCGGGGCGCTGTGCCCTTAGGGCAGCGGGTCCCGGGCGTGGTCCCGGGTGTGGCACGCGCCCGGCGCTCGAACGGTTGAGCGACAGCCGGTAATGATTCGGCAAAGGTCGGGAAACCGGAAATGGAGCACGGCCGTCCGGTGTTCCACCCCCTTGGAGGGCGGCGCGTGTCCTCCGACCGGCATGCCCGCAGCGAGGAGGAATGGCTCGTGAGCCAGTACGTCAGCATGCTCGGGCGCCGCTCACCGGCGGCCACCCCGCGGCTCCGGCTGCTGCGCAGGCCCCGCCGCGTCGCCATGCTCTCCGTGCACACCTCACCGCTCCACCAGCCCGGCACCGGCGACGCCGGCGGCATGAACGTGTACATCGTGGAGCTGGCACAGCGCCTCGCCGCGATCAACATAGAGGTCGAGATCTTCACGCGCGCGACGGCCGGGGGACTCCCGCCGTCCGTCCAGCTCGCCCCCGGCGTGCTCGTCCGGCACGTCGACGCGGGCCCCTACGAGGGACTGGCCAAGGAGGAACTGCCAGCCCAGCTCTGCGCCTTCACCCACGGCGTCATGCAGGCGTGGGCCGGCCACCGCCCCGGCCACTACGACCTGGTCCACTCCCACTACTGGCTCTCCGGCCACGTCGGCTGGCTCGCCGCCCAGCGCTGGGGCGCCCCCCTCGTGCACGCCATGCACACCATGGCCAAGGTCAAGAACGCCAACCTGGCCGACGGCGACACCCCCGAACCGGCCGCCCGCGTCATCGGCGAGACCCAGATCGTCTCCGCCTCCGACCGCCTCATCGCCAACACCGCGGAGGAGGCCGACGAACTCGTCCGCCACTACGCCGCGGACCCCGCCAAGGTCGCCGTCGTCCACCCCGGCGTGAACCTCGACCGCTTCCGCCCCTTCCCCAAGGGCGCCGTCCCCGGCCCCGACCGCAGCGGCAACGCCCGCGCCGCCGCCCGCGCCCGCCTCGGCCTGCCCCAGGACGCGCTGATCCCGCTCTTCGCGGGCCGCATACAGCCCCTCAAGGCACCGGACGTACTGCTGCGCGCCGTCGCCGTCCTCCTCGACGAACGCCCCGAGCTGCGCTCCCGCATCGTCGTCCCCGTCGTCGGCGGCCCCAGCGGCAGCGGCCTCGCCAAGCCGGAGGGCCTGCAGAAGCTCGCCGCGCGGCTCGGCATCGCCGACGTCGTACGGTTCCGCCCGCCCGTCGGGCAGGAGCAGCTCGCCGACTGGTTCCGGGCCGCGTCCGTGCTGGTCATGCCGTCGTACAGCGAGTCCTTCGGCCTGGTCGCCATAGAGGCCCAGGCGGCCGGCACGCCGGTGCTCGCGGCGGCGGTCGGCGGCCTGCCGGTCGCCGTGCGGGACGGGATCACCGGCCGTCTCGTGCAGGGCCACGACCCCGCCGCGTACGCGCGCGTGCTGCGCGACTTCGCCGACAACCCGGAGCTGACGCCGAGGATGGGCGACGCCGCCGCCCGGCACGCCCAGTCCTTCGGCTGGGGCAGTGCCGCCGCCGCCACGGCCGACGTCTACACGGCCGCCATCCAGGCCCACCGCCGTCGCGTACGCTCGCACCATGGCTGACGCGCGCGGGACGACGGCAGAGGTGATCGAGGGGGCGCTCAAGGACGCCGACGTCGAATGGGAGAGCCCGGAACCCGGCAACTACGTCGTCAAACTCCCCGGCACCCGCAAGCTGTCGACGACCGTCTCCCTCCTCCTGGGCCGCCACTCGCTCTCCCTCAACGCGTTCGTCATCCGCCACCCGGACGAGAACGAACCGGCCGTCCACCGCTGGCTGCTGGAGCGCAACCTGAAGCTCTACGGCGTCGGTTACGCCGTCGACCGCCTCGGCGACGTCTACGTCACCGCGAAACTCCCCCTGGCCGCCGTCACCGCCGACGAGATCGACCGGCTCCTCGGACAGGTCCTGGAGGCCGCCGACGGCGCCTTCAACACCCTGCTGGAGCTGGGCTTCGCGTCCGCCATCCGCAAGGAGTACGAGTGGCGCACCGCGCGCGGGGAGTCGACGCGGAACCTGGAGGCGTTCCAGCACCTCATCGAGCGCGGCGGCGACTGACACCGCCGGCCGCGCCGCCGGTCAGCGGCGGCCGCTGCCGCGGTAGCGGCCCGGGGTGACCCCCACCAGACGCTTGAAGTGCCGGGTCAGATGGGCCTGGTCGTAGAAACCGGTGACGCCGGCCACGTCCGCCGGGGCGCGTCCCGACAGCAGCAGCCGCCGGGCCCGGTCCACCCGCCGGGACATCAGGTACTGGTGCGGCGCGATGCCGTAGGCGCCGCTGAACGCCCGTACCAGGTGGGCCGGATGGGCCGGCACCAGCGCGGCCGCCTCCGCCAGGCCGATGCCCTCGACGACCCGTTCGTCCAGCAGCTCCCGCAGCCGCCGGGCGAGGGCGGGGTCCCGGCGCTCCCCGCCCGCCTCGTCCCGGGGCACCAGGTGGGACCGCAGCCGCTCGCCCACGAACGTCAGCCGGCTCTCCGCCTCCAGTTCGTCGCCGGGCAGCGCGAGCGCGGTGTGCAGCTGCCCGACCCGGCGGCGCAGCAGCGGATCACGCAGGTCCGGGGCGTCGACGGCCGGCCCGATCAGCTCGTCGCCCAGCCGGGAGGCGTCCAGGTACAGGACCCGCTTGCGGAAGCCGTCCGGCGTCGCGGGGGAGCCGTTGTGCGGCACGTGCGGCGGCAGCAGCGACACCGTGTCGTGCGGGGTGCCGTGCTCGTGCCGGTCCAGGTCGTACCGTACGGCGCCGGCGTCGACGATCAGCAGCGTCCACGCGTCGTGCACGTGCATCGGGTAGGCGTACTCGGTGTAGTGGGCGTGGAAGACCTCGACGACGCCCGGGACGCGGGGTCGCCAGGCGGACACGCTCCGCTGGTCGTTCCGCCGGCCGTCCATGCAAAAAACGTACAAGACCCGGCGGGGTGCGGGTCGGCAGTCTCACCGTATGAGCACGCACGAAGCAGCCCCTGAGGCTCCCAAGGCTCCTGAGGCCGAGACCCCCGTCCGCTTCGACACCAAGATCGCCGTCCTGCTCCGCGAGGACCTGGAGACGTGGCAGCGTCTGAACGTCACGGCCTTCCTGGTCAGCGGCCTGGGCAAGGAGTTCCCCGAGGTGATCGGGGAGCCGTACGAGGACGCGGACGCCGTCGGCTACCTGCCGATGTTCCGCCAGCCGGTGCTGGTCTTCGAGGGCACGAAGGAGACGCTGACGAACGCCCACGCGCGCGTGCTGTCGCGCGCCCTGCCCCGCGCGCTCTTCACGTCCGACCTCTTCGCCACGGGCAACGACCGCGACAACCGCGCGGCGGTACGGGCCGTGCCCACGGCGGAGCTGGACCTGGTGGGACTCGCGGTGTACGGGCCGAAGAACGCGGTGGACAAGGTGCTGAAGGGGGCCCGGATGCATCCGTGAGGGCGGTGCGGGCGGGGTCCCGGTGCCGGGTCAGGCGGTGCTGACCTCGGTCTCGGGCTTCGCGGGCGAGGGCGTTCCGGCCGTCGTGGCCGCGGCCACCTCCGCCTCCTCCGTCGGCAGTCCCCGCATCAGCGCCCAGTACCCGGCCGCCGCCACCGTGCCGACGACGGCGCAGATGCCCCACAGCCACTCGGCGCCCCAGCGGTCGATGACGAAACCGGACATCAGCGGGGCGACGAGCGAGGCGACGGCCCAGGACATGGTGTACATGCCCTGGTAGCGGCCGCGCCCGTGCACCGGGGAGAGGCGGACGACGAGCCCGGTCTGCGTCGGCGCGTTGACGATCTCGGCGAGCGTCCACACGCACACGGTGAGCGCGAAGACGCCGACCGACCCGGCGAAGGCGGTGAGCCCGAAGCCGTACCCGGCCAGCAGGGACGAGGCGACGAGCAGCAGCCGCGGATCACGGTGCTCGATGAACCGGGTGACGGGAATCTGGAGTACGACGATCAGGACGCCGTTGACGGCGATCGCCATGCCGAAGTCCGCGGGCGTGAACCCGGCCTCGCCCATGGCGACCGGCAGCCCCAGGTACCCCTGCTGGAAGATCACGGCGACGAGGAACGACAGCCCGACGACGCTCATGTACCGCCCGTCGCGCAGCACGGTCCCGAGCGAGACGGCCACGTCCTTGCCGGAGGCGTCGGCGCCGCCCTGCGGCTGCGGCCGTGACTCGGGCAGCTTCACGAAGACGAGGACGGCGCAGACCAGGGTCATCCCCGCCTCGATCATGAATCCGGCGAGATAGCTGACCTCGGCGATGAACCCGGCCGCCATCGAGGAGATCGCGAAGCCGAGGTTGATCGCCCAGTAGTTGAGCGAGAAGGCCCGGATACGGTCCTCGGGCCGCACGATGTCCGCCATCATCGCCTGCACGGCCGGCCGGGAGGCGTTGCTGGCCATGCCGACCACGAAGGCGACGGCGGCGATGGCGACGGGGTGGTGCACGAAGCCCAGCGCGGCGACGGACAGGGCGGTCGAGGTCTGCGCGACCAGCAGCGTGGGCCGCCGCCCGAGCCGGTCGGTCATCACCCCGGCGCCCACCGAGGACACGACCCCGCCGAGCCCGTGCAGGGCGGCGACCAGACCCGCGTACGAGGCGGAGTAGCCGCGGTCGATGGTCAGGTACAGCGCCATGAAGGTGGCGACGAAGGCGCCGAGCCGGTTGACCAGGGTGCTGGTCCACAGCCACCAGAACTCGCGGGGGAGCCCGGAGACGGTCTCCCGTGCGGCACGTCTGAGACCGGCGACGGACATGGGACCCCCGTGGATGTGTAAGCGGCTGGAGCGGCACGCACAACTTACGAACCCGGGAGTGCCGGAGGCCACCGGATTAACACTTCCCGTCAACCGTCCGCCCACCGGGCGCCCCGCGCGGGTGGCCGGAGGGTTCGATTACGCTCGGAGCCATGGCCGACGCACCGTACAAGCTGATCCTCCTCCGCCACGGCGAGAGCGAGTGGAACGAGAAGAACCTGTTCACCGGCTGGGTGGACGTCAACCTCACCCCGAAGGGCGAGAAGGAGGCGACGCGCGGCGGCGAGCTGCTCAAGGACGCCGGCCTGCTGCCCGACGTGCTGCACACGTCCGTCCAGAAGCGCGCGATCCGCACGGCCCAGCTCGCGCTGGAGGCCGCCGACCGCCACTGGATCCCGGTGCACCGCCACTGGCGCCTGAACGAGCGCCACTACGGCGCCCTCCAGGGCAAGGACAAGGCGCAGACCCTCGCGGAGTTCGGCGAGGAGCAGTTCATGCTGTGGCGCCGCTCCTACGACACCCCGCCGCCTCCGCTGGACCGCGACGCCGAGTACTCCCAGTTCGACGACGCCCGCTACGCGACCCTCCCGCCGGAGCTGCGCCCGCAGACGGAGTGCCTGAAGGACGTCGTCGCCCGCATGCTCCCGTACTGGTTCGACGCGATCGTCCCCGACCTCCTCACCGGCCGCACGGTCCTGGTCGCCGCCCACGGCAACTCGCTGCGCGCCCTCGTCAAGCACCTCGACGGCATCTCCGACGCCGACATCGCGGGCCTGAACATCCCGACGGGCATCCCGCTGACCTACGAACTCGACGCCGAGTTCAAGCCGCTGAACCCGGGCGGGACGTACCTGGACCCGGACGCGGCGGCGGCCGCGATCGAGGCGGTCAAGAACCAGGGCAAGAAGAAGTAGAGCCTGTGATCATGCCTTCCACCCGCGCGTTCGATGCGGGTGGAAGGCACTTTCGTGGCCTGAGACCCGCCGTGGGCCCTCGGGTTCTCCTGCCCCTCTGGGCAGTACCGACTCGGTTCGCTTCCGGCGGGCGATGACGCCGCCGGCAGGGCCGGGGGCAGCGGGAAAGGGCATAGCTGATCTCAAGCACGCGGTAGGGGCTGTGCCTGTCGCCGTGCCCGGTGCCGCTTCGCGTACGACCAGGTCACCGCGGTCATCAGGGCCGGGATGGCGAACAGCGGTGCGAAGGCGATGCCCCAGACGGTTTCTGCCGTACCGCTCGACATGTATGTCCGGCTCTCGACGGTATAGGCGACCACGAGTTGCCACAGCGCCACCAGGACCAGGACGCCCGAGGCGGTCCAGGAAAGCGCGGCGAGGGCCCCAGGGCGCAGCGGCCGCCACCGGTCGCTGACGAGCAGCAGCGGAAGCAGAGCCGCCAGCTCGGCAAGGACGGACAGCCCGACGACGTAGGCGATGCCCCAGCCCGGGATGTCGAAGACGTCGCGCAGCACCTGGTCGCTGTAGCCCACGTAGACGCCGGATGCCATGGCGACGCGCCACAGGCCCGACGGGACCGCGCACAGCGCGATGGCGTGGGCAGCGCGGCGAGCCCAGACAGGCGCGGGTGCAGCGGTGGGGAGGGGAGCGTTGGCTGTCGTCATGACGCACATGCTGGCTCCGGACACGGCAGCCGCGCGTCGTCCACTGCGGCGGGCTGCCTCCGCCCTGCGGAGGAGGGCACACCCGCTGAGGGAGGACCTCAGGATGCTCAACCGCCCGTCAGGTCGGGCTGTCCAGCACTCGGTGGTGGAGGGGGCATCGTGAGCAGTCCGGCGAACCTTCACGGTCACCGCACTGGGCAGCACGAAGAGGCGGCCGTGCGCGCAAGCCAGGTGCGAGGCTGTTCGTACGGTTCATCCGCAGGTCGGTTGAGGTGCGCTGCTCGCCGACGCCGGCAAGCAAGCCTCCTGACCGCGAGCTCTCCTCTGGTGGGGGGCTTGTCGCTGTGTCTGGGGCCCTGGCCGTCGGCGTCGGGAGAATCGCCGAGGCCTGTGGATCGTGTGTTCTAGGATCTCGGGATGAGTGCCGAGCTTCTTCAGCTGACGGTTCTAGGTAGCGCGACGCCCTATCCGAGGGTGGACAATCCGTGCTCCGGCTACCTGGTGTCGAGCGGGGACACCCGTATCTGGGTGGATGCGGGCAGCGGGACGCTCGGTCCGCTCCAGCGTCATGTGCGGCTGGACGAGCTCGATGCGATCTGGATCTCGCATCTGCACGCCGATCACAGCGCGGACCTGCTCACCGCGTACTACGGCGCCCTGTACGCGGACATCCGCCTCGCAGCGCCGATCCCGCTCTACGGTCCGCCTGGGATCGCCGACCGGCTGGCCGATTTTCTCACCAACACTCCGGCGCGCAGCCCCATCGAAGCGGCCTTCGCGGTAACCGAGTTGTACGACGGGCATCAAGCGGCCGTCGGTTCTCTCCGACTGACCAGCCGGACGGTGTCGCACGGCATGTCGGCCTTTGCCGTGCGCATTGAGGCAGCGGGCAAGTCGCTGGTGTACTCCGGAGATACGGCACCGTGCCCGAGTCTCACGGAGCTGGCCGAGGGATGCGACGTCCTGTTGTGCGAGGCCGACAGCGCACAGGCACCAGTCGAGGGCGAACAGGTTCACCACACGCCCGAGGACACCGGCAACACAGCCGGCGAGGCGCGGGTGGGCCGACTGATCGTCACACACGTCGGCCGCTTCCTCACGCCGCAGCAGGCGGTGGCGCGTGCCTCGGCTCGGTTCGATGGCCCCGTCGACTACGCCGACCCAGGTGCCACCTTCTCCATCGGCTAGGCCGCGGCTGCCGCAGGGCGTTCGACGAGCCGGCCGCGTCCGGACCGGTCGCCGTTGCGGATGAGGGCGACGAGGCAGGGGTGCGGTGATCGAGCGCCGGTGAGCCTGGCGGACTCGGCGAGCTTGAGTACCATCGCGTGCGCAGGTGGACCGAGGTCCCGGCCGAGAAGTCGTAGACCGCCAGGAATTCATCCTTCGGCAACGCGGCGACGACGTCCCGGGTTTGTGCACTCGGCGCCTCTGACGTTTGGTCCGCGGTCATACCACTGCGCTCTGTCATGGGGGCCAGGCCTCGGCCATCACGAAGGAGACGGCCGTTCCTCCGAAGCGGCTCGGACCGGAGTGCCAGGACGCGGCGATGGCGTCGACCAGGAGCAGCCCTCGCCCATGGGCGTCGCCCGCATCCGGTCGGCGGAGGCGTACGTTCGCCGGAAGGCCCGGGTTGTGCACCTCTACGCGCAGGGAGGTCCCGTCGCGGAACCACTCGACCCGTACGAGCCATGCGTACTCCGTACTCCCGTAGAGGATCGCGTTGGTCACGAGCTCCGAGAGCATCAGCACGCAGTCGTCGATCGAGCAGCGTGGTTCGTACGGGGCGATGAACCTCCGGAACCAGCGACGGGCTCGGGGGACGGACTCCGGAGTCGGGTTCAGAGCCAAAATCCCGAGCCGAGGTGACTCCTCACAGGGATACCGATCGATCAAGAAGAACATCCGCACTCACTTCCCCCACTGCCATCGCCTTCGTGGCGGGACTGGTACCTCTCTAGACATCTCGGAATTCAGGCTGGAGGCACCTCTCTAGAGATGTCAAGAAAAGTGCTGGGCTGTCACCCCGACGAAGCACGTACGACTACACGCAGCGAGCGCCCACCCGACCTGTGGCCTAAGGTGTCTAGAGAGGCGAGCGAGGAGGGTCCCGGGATGGCCAAGACCGACGACCGTCGGCCCAAGTACCAGCGCATCGCGGACTCCCTGCGCGAGGCGATCGAGGCGGGCGAGTACGGTCCCGGTGATCGGCTCCCGGGCGAGAACGACCTCATGGACACGTACGGCGTGGCTCGCATGACGGCCCGGCAGGCCCTGAGTGTCCTCCGGGACGAAGGCATCGCCGAGGCCCGCAAGGGCGCCGGCGTCTTCGTCCGCGAGTTCCGCCCCATCCGACGCCGAGGCATCGACCGACTGGCCCGCGAACAGTGGGGGAATGGCCGTTCCGTCTGGTCGGCAGACGTCGAGGACCGCGCACTTGAGGTCGACCGGATCACGGTGTCCGGGGAAGCGCCGCCGGAACGCGTCGGCGCGATCCTGAATCTGGCCGACGAGGACTCGGCATGCGTGAGGCGCAGGCGTTTCGTCCTCGACAGCAAGCCGGTCCTACTCGCGACGAGCTATCTCCCCATGTCACTGGTTGCCGGATCCCCGATCGCCGAGGAGGACACCGGACCGGGCGGGACGTACGCCAGGCTCGCCGAACTCGGCCACGAACCCGTGCACTTCCGCGAAGAGATCCGCTCACGCATGCCGTCGAAGGACGAGGCGGCCCAGTTGGACATCTCCCCGGGCACTCCGGTCATCCTCATCTGCCGCACGGCGTTCACGGACGACGGCCGCGCGGTCGAGGTCAACGAGATGACCCTGGACGCCGCTTCGTACGTCCTGGAGTACGACTTCGACGCCTGAGCCCGTGCGGCCCCGGCCGGGCCCTCACCTGTGCGAGTGAGGGGAATTCGCATGCCTCGGTGCTCTCTGCTCTCTGGAAATTGCACGGCTCGGTAATCGGCGGGACGCTGGAAACGTCAGCTTTGCGGCGGCCGGAGGGGCAATCGGCGGCCGATGCTGCGACCGGAGAGGCGGAGGCCGGGTGGGACGGCGGGGTGCCCTCGCCACCTCCAAGGAGAACGTCATGCAGAGTGCAACCCTGGAAATCAGGCCGGCCCAGCGGCAGTGACCACCGGGCCGTGCCGTCCGCGCCCGGCTCTCGAGATGTACCAGGAGGCCGACCATGCCCAAGTACCTCATCCAGGCCACCTACACCCATGAGGGCACCAAGGGGCTGCTCAAGGAAGGCGCGAGCGGTCGCCGCGCCGCCGTCGAGCAGGTCGTCACCGGGCTCGGCGGGCGGGTCGAGGCCATGTACTTCGCCTTCGGGGAGAACGACGTCGTGATCATCGTCGACTTCCCCGACCCGATCTCCATGGCCGCCGTCAGCCTCACGGTGAAGGCCAGCGGTGCCCTCCACACCCGGGCCACCCCCCTCCTCACCCTCGACGAGATCGACGAGGCCGCCCGCCGACAGGTCGCCTTCCGCGCTCCCGGCGCCTGAGCGCCTGCGCGGCGCCGACGCTGGTCCTACAGGTCGGTACCGGGGGGCGGAGCAGTGTGCGGCATCCCGGACTTCGGCGGCGGGGGAGACGGGTGTGCGTGCTCGTACTGGTCGTGCCAAGCGGCGATCGTGGCGACCAAGGCCATGGCTGCCACGAGCAACTGGACCGCTCCCGCGAACGGATGCGCCGAGCGCAGGAAGAGCACGCCTATCACCAATACGATCACAGTGAAGTTGCCGAGCAGGAGGATGGGAGCCCAGTCCATCGGAGGTGCCTTGGCCGGCTCGCCCGGCCGGCCCCAGCCGCTGAGGGCCGCGATCAGCCCCAGCAGGAGTCCGACCGGGATCTCGACGAGCAGCAGAATCAGGCTTATGCAGCCGCCCGCGAACCCGTCCCCCTTCGTGTCCGAAGGCCGTTCGGTGCGGCCGCCGTCCCCTGGTGGGCGCGGTAGGGGCGAACCCGGCTCGAATCGCATGGTCACACGCTCGCGCGTCCCGTCGCGCGCCGCGCCACGGTTCACCACGCCGAGACCGAGTCGAGGCCGAGCCGAACTCCCGCCGGGCGGGTCCCTGCCCCGCCTCCGGAGGGTTACGTCATGTTCCCACCCGCTCCACCAGCCGCACCGTCACCGCATCCCCCTCCCCCTTCCCGATCGCCCTCCGCACCTCCGCCTTCACCGGCAGTTTGTGGGTGCCGTCGCCCAGGGCCATGAAGGAGCTCTGGAAGGGGTGGCCGTCGATCGTGCCGCGGACCTTCACCAGGCCGTGGGTGCCGAAGTACTCGGCCGACTCGGGCCAGACCACGTAGGTCCAGCCGCCCTTGTCCGGGCTCTTCTGGAGGGTCGCGGTGAATTGCTCGTCCATGGTCCGTACCACCAGTTCAGGAATCTTCGCGCGTCCGTTGTCACCAGGTAGGACGGGTACCGGCCACCGAACTCATCGGTGGCCGGAAGGACCGTGTCTACGCCGGTTCCACCGGGAGCCACAGCTCGCACGTCGCCGTCGTGAAGTCCTCCGCGCGGTCCAGGACCGCCACGAGCGACGGGCCGGGGCGCAGGCGCCACGGGTTGGAGGGGAACCACTCGGTCGCCGTCGCCGCCCAGGCGGTCTGGAGGGCTTCCGGGTGGGGGCCCGAGGTGCGGAAGACCGCCCACATGCCCGCCGGGACCTCGACGGCGTCGAGGTCGTCGGGGGCCGGTGTGTCCCGGGTGACCGCGACGCCGTGCAGGTAGGTCAGGTCGGTGCCCTCCGCGCTGTCGGGGGCGAGGTCGTCGCAGACCTGGAGGAGGCCCGCCGGGTCGGTGTCGCTCAGGGACTTCAGGCGGGCGTGCTCCTGCTGCGGCAGGGACGCGATGTGCTCCTGGATGTGCGGGTTGACGCCCTCGTGGACGAGGGGGACGCGGGTCGCGTGTCCGATCAGGCGGAACGCGGGGCGGTCGGCGAAACGGGTGTCCATGGGAGTGCTCCCTTCGACGGTCAGGCGGAACCTGAGCTGCGGTTGTGACTGAAGGGGGCCTCCGGCACGGCGTACCTCGCGCGGAGCGGCGCCGTGCACGGCCCGGAACGCGCGTCCGAACGCCTCCGTCGAGCCGTATCCGTGGCGGACGGCGATGCTCAGCAGGTCGTCCTCGCCCCGTACGACGTCGGCGGCGGCGACCGTCATGCGGCGCCGGCGCACGTACTCCGACAGCGGCATGCCCGCCAGCGACGAGAACATCCGGCGCAGGTGGTACTCGGTCGTGCCGAGCGTTCCGGCCAGCGCGGGTACGTCGAGCTCCTCGGTGAGGTGCTCCTCGACGAGGTCGATGAGCCTGTTCAGTGCCGAGATCACGGGGCCTCCCTTCCTGCGTCAACCGTGGCAGGGGGCCACATCGCGGCGCCCGATCGTTGTGGCCCGGTGCGATCGGCGGCCCGGCTCACGCGGGTACGGCGGGCTGGTCGGGCCACGTGAAGGCGTAGCGCGGGTCGCCGCCGCGGGCCAGGCGTACGAAGCGCAGGAGTTCGCGGACGATGCCCGCGTTGCCCATGCCCCAGCCGACGCGAGGTTCCAGCGCGCTCGGGGAGGCGCGGTGCTCGACGTTGGACCAGCGGGCGCCCTCCTCGTCCCGGGTCGCCCGTGCGGCCAGGTCCGTCGCGAGGAGGTGGGCGAAGCCGTCCGGGGTGTACGGGTCGAGCCGCTCGGCGACGCGGTCGCAGGCCAGGGCGAGGACGCCCGCGGTGCCGCAGCAGCGGCCGTTGTTGTCCCAGAAGCCGGGGCGCAGCCGCCGGGGCACGCCTGAGTGGGTAACCGTGTGCCAGCAGCGGTCGGCGAGGGCGGACCAGGCGGGGTCGGCGGTGACGTCCCGCAGCAGCCGGAAGGCCTGGGCGTCGCCGGCCGGGCCGTGGCACCAGCCGTAGCTGAAGGGCGCGATCAGGTCGGGGAGGAACTGGGGGGTGGAGTGGCGGACCAGGAAGCCCGGATCCGGACCTGTCTCGCCGGCCTCCCCGCCGCCGGCCGGTTGCGGCTCGGCCCGCGCCACGAAGTCCGCCGCGCCCGCCAGCGCCAGCTCCGTCAGGTCCGCACGGCCGGTGTCCGCGCCCACCCGGGCCAGTGCCAGGGCGATGCCGAGCGAGCCGTGCGAGACGTGGTGCAGCCGGGCCTCGGTGTCCGGGCGGTGGGCCCACTGGACGCCGTCGGGGGTGTGTTCGGCGGTGCGCAGGTACGGCTCCACGGCCAGTACGGCGAGGTCCGCGTCCCCGGCCAGCAGGGCACCGAGGCCTATCCCCGCGTTGCCGCCCATCAGCTCGAAGAGCGTGCCCCAGCGCGTTCCGTCGAAGCGGGACCGGACGAGGGCCAGGGCCCGGTCGGCCGCCGCGCCGGACGCCCGGTCGCCGAGCTGTGCCTGCACGGCGCGCAGGACGAGCGCCAGCCCGGTGCGGCCGAAGTAGAGGGAGTCGTCCTCGATGTCGTCGACGCGGTGCGCCAGGTCGCGGGCCGCGCGCAGGGCGGTGTCGGCGTAGGCGTCGTCGCCGAAGTGCCGCCACGCCTCCAGCAGTACGGGGATGGTGCCGGCCGTACCGCGGTAGAGCATCGGCTTCGAGGCGTCGTCCGAGGGGCGTTCGGGCCAGGAGAGGCTGCCGTCGGGGGCTTCCCGCGCCGCACCGGTCAGCCAGCGCAGCGCCTCCGCCGCGAGTTCCTCGACGTCGTCGATCGTCACGGCCGTGCCCCCGGGAGTCGTCATGCGGCCACTCTTCCATCCGTCACCGGACGGGCCCATGGGGAGGTCGCGCCGTCAGCTCGCCGCGCTGAGGCTTCCGCGGTTGCCGCGGCGGCCGCGCAGGCCCTGCCAGACCGCGCCCAGCGCCAGCGACTGGACCAGTGCCGAGAGGACGATGCCGCCGATGAAGAACCACGCGGGCGCGTCGCCGCCCCAGCCGCCCTCGCCGAGCCAGGCAACGAAGCCGAAGGCCGGGAAGGTGAACAGGGCGGGCCAGACCCAGATCAGGGACGCGTCCGGGTTGTCCGCGAACAGGGGCTCCAACGCCGCCACGGCCATCGCGCCGCCGACCACGGCCAGGTAGATCCCCGAGACGCGATTGGCGACGGCGAGGCGGGCGAAGGTGCGTATCGGGCGGGTCTTCATGGGATCTCGATCTCCCCGGGTGTCGGGTGCGTCTACGTCTTCTTCCTGTTGCCAGGGTCGGACGCGGGCGGCTCCGGGGCCTGAGTACCCGTACTCAAGTCGAACGACGCGACACCCATGCGTGACACCCGTGTGCGCCACCCCTGCGCGGCACCCATGGGGGTGCGGGCGGCCCGGGTGTCATCCCGGGGCCGCCGCCACACCTCGTCGCCCGAGCGCCCCGCGCGGGGTCAGGCGCCCTCGACCTGCGTGGTCGGCTGGATGTCCGCCTGGAGGTTGTCCGC
This sequence comes from Streptomyces sp. WAC 04229, assembly GCF_003947455.1. Taxonomy (GTDB): domain Bacteria; phylum Actinomycetota; class Actinomycetes; order Streptomycetales; family Streptomycetaceae; genus Streptomyces. The sequence goes on from NZ_QHJH01000092.1 coordinate 19,449, forward strand.
GTGCTCGCCGGTGACCAGGTAGACCACGCGCTTGGCGACCGCGACGGCGTGGTCGGCGTAGCGCTCGTAGTAGCGGCCCAGCAGCGTCACGTCGACGGCCGTCTCGATGCCGTGCTTCCAGCGGTCGTCCATCAGGTGCTGGAAGAGCGTGCGGTGCAGGAGGTCCATCGCGTCGTCGTCCTGCTCCAGCTGGAGGGCCAGGTCGACGTCCTTGGTGATGATCACCTCGGCGGCCTTCGCCATCAGGCGCTGCGCGAGCTGCCCCATCTCCAGGATGGTCGCGTGCAGGTCGTGCGGGACGGCGCGCTCCGGGTAGCGCAGCCGGGCCAGCTTGGCCACGTGCTGGGCCAGGTCGCCCGAGCGCTCCAGGTCGGCGGACATGCGCAGCGAGGTGACGACGATCCGCAGGTCCGTCGCCACCGGCTGCTGCCGGGCCAGCAGGGTTATCGCCCGGGCCTCCAGCTCGTGCTGGAGTTCGTCGACCCGCTGGTCGCCCTCGATGACGGCCTCGGCCAGCTTCAGGTCGGAGTCGAGGATCGCGGTCGTGGCGCGTCCGATGGCCGACCCGACCAGCCGGGCCATCTCCACCAGACCGTCACCGATCGAATCAAGTTCCTCGTGGTACGCGTCCCGCATCAGGGTTCCCTCTCGTACGTCCGTTTAGGGGGCTCACAGAACTGGCTCGCACATGGCTCGCACCGGCTCGCACCCCTCGCCGTGCCCCCACGCTTACACGTTCCGGCCTGTACGCGTCCGTTTCCGGCACCACAAATGAACCGTCACTGGCTCCAAGGTGAACTCTGGGCGACGAGTGTTCGAGGTCGCACCCCGATGGCTGGGGCGGGGACGTACGGCATGCCTAACCTGGAGACATGGACGTGAACGCGGCGGTCGCCGCAGTGGCAGCGATCGCCGGAGTACTCACCGGCGTCATCGCCGTGCTGGCGTTCCGCTGGAGCGAGCGCGACCAGAAGCGCCCCACCCGCACCTCCCTGCACACCGACCCCGTCCTTCCGCCCGGGGTGGACACCGTTCTGTCGGTGCTCCGCTCCTCCGCCGTCGTCCTCGACGAGGCCGACGGGGTGGTCAAGGCCAGCTCGGCGGCGTACGCCCTCGGCCTGGTCCGGGGCGGCAAGCTCGCCGTGGAGCCCATGCTCCAGATGGCCCGGGACACCAGGAGGGACGGGGAGATACGGCAGGTCGAGCTGGACCTGCCCAGGCGCGGGAACGGACGGGGCGAGGCCCTGGCCGTCTCCGCGCGCGTCGCGCCGCTCGGGTCCCGGCTGGTGCTCCTGCTGGTCGAGGACCTCACCGAGGCCCGCCGCATCGAGGCCGTACGGCGCGACTTCGTCGCCAACGTGAGTCACGAGCTGAAGACCCCGGTCGGGGCGCTCTCCCTGCTGTCCGAGGCCGTCATGGACGCCGCGGACGATCCGGAGGCCGTGGAGCGGTTCGCCGGACGGATGCAGATCGAGGCGACCCGGCTCACCAACCTGGTGCAGGAGCTCATCGACCTGTCCCGGGTGCAGAACGACGACCCCCTCGACGACGCCGAGCCCGTCCGGGTGGACGAGCTGGTCGCCGAGGCCATCGACCGCTGCCGGCAGGCGGCCGGCAGCAAGCAGATCACCATGGCCGCCGGAGGAACGGCGGATCTGCACGTACGCGGCAACCGCGGCCAGCTCGCCGCCGCCCTCGGCAACCTCGTCGAGAACGCCGTCAACTACTCGCCCGCCCGCACCCGCGTCGGCATAGCCGCCCGCCGCGTCAACGCCCCCGGCGGCGACCTGATCGAGATCGCCGTGACCGACCAGGGCATCGGCATCTCGGAGCGGGACAAGGAACGCGTCTTCGAACGCTTCTACCGCGTCGACCCGGCCCGCTCCCGGGCCACCGGAGGCACCGGTCTGGGTCTCGCCATCGTCAAGCACGTGGTCGCCTCGCACGGCGGGGAGGTCACGGTGTGGAGTGCCGAAGGCCAGGGCTCCACCTTCACCCTGCGACTGCCGGAATCGGGCCTGTCCCGCGACCGCGCGGCGCGACGCCCGGACCACGCCGGACTCAGCGAAGAGACCGACGACGCCGAACGGTCCCCCTCATCCCCCCGAACATCCCCGTACGAACTTCCCGCCCCGGAGGTCCTTCCGTGACCCGTGTGCTCGTCGTCGAGGACGAGGAGTCCTTCTCCGACGCCCTGTCGTACATGCTCCGCAAGGAGGGCTTCGAGGTCGCCGTCGCGACCACCGGCCCCGACGGACTCGACGAGTTCGAGCGCAACGGCGCCGATCTCGTCCTCCTCGACCTGATGCTGCCCGGCCTGCCGGGCACCGAGGTCTGCCGCCAGCTGCGCGGCCGCTCGAACGTTCCCGTGATCATGGTGACCGCCAAGGACAGCGAGATCGACAAGGTTGTCGGGCTGGAGATAGGGGCCGACGACTACGTCACCAAGCCCTTCTCCTCCCGCGAGCTGGTCGCCCGCATCCGCGCCGTACTGCGCCGCCGAGGCGAGCCGGAGGAGGTCGCTCCCGCCGCGCTGGAGGCCGGCCCGGTCCGCATGGACGTCGACCGGCACGTGGTGACCGTGGGCGGCACCAAGATCGACCTGCCGCTCAAGGAGTTCGACCTGCTGGAGATGCTGCTGCGCAACGCCGGCCGCGTCCTCACCCGCATGCAGCTGATCGACCGGGTGTGGGGCGCCGACTACGTCGGCGACACCAAGACCCTCGACGTCCACGTCAAGCGGCTGCGCGCCAAGATCGAGCCCGACCCGGGCGCGCCGCGGTACCTCGTGACGGTGCGCGGGCTCGGGTACAAGTTCGAGCCGTAGACCGGACGCCGTCCCGCGGGACACGGCGAAGGGCGGGACCTCCCGGAGGTCCCGCCCTTCGTTCGTACGGTGCTCAGTGGCCGGCGTCGGTGCCCGTGCCGGTGCCCTGGGAGGTGCCGGAGGTCGCCGTTCCGGTCTCGTCCGCCGCGCCGGTGGGCTCGCCCGAGGCTTCGCCGGTGGACTCGCCCGTCCCGGGGGCCGACGCGTCGTCGCCCGGGTTGCCTGCGTTCTCGCCGTCGGAGGGCTCCCCGGAGGCCCCCTCGGAGGGCTGTGCGGACGCGCCGGGCGTCGCCGGGACGTCGCTGGGGCCCCAGCCGGAGAAGTAGCTCTCGGCGGGCACGACGAAGGCGCGCAGGCTCACCTCGCCGGCCTTGCTGAAGGTGAAGGTGATCTTCTGCGCGTTGCCGTCCTGGACCGCCTCGCGGCTGCTGGGCAGGACGGCGGCGGCGTTGTCCTTGCCGCCGACGACCAGGGAGCCGCCGGCCGGGACGGTCAGGCCGCCCTTCTGGCCCTCGGCGGGCTTCAGCTCGGCGGTCTTGTCGGTGCCGGCGACGGTGATGGACTCGAGCGTCTGGTCCGACCTGCCGTTGTTGAACAGCGTGGCGGAGACCACCGCCGGTCCCGTCGACTCCAGGTCCGGCTGCGTGATGACGACGGCGTTCTGGATCTGGATGTCACCGACCGTCGTCGCGGCGTTGTCCGGCTTGATCTCCAGCGACTGGGCGTTGTGACCGGCACCGCACGCGGCGAGCGAGGCGATCGAGAACGCGATGGCGGCGGCGGCGAGGGCACCGCGTCGAAGGCTGCTGCTCACGGCGGCGGCAACTCCTTGGACTCGAGCGGGGTGGCGGCAACGGATAAAGCCGCCCTAAGTGACTGTCAGCGGCCTTAGGCTACCGAGCCGTTCCCGGGCCGCCGCACCCGACCCTCCCCGAAGGGCCACGGGCTTCGCCCGGCAGGCGGCAGTCCCGGCCCTCTTCAGAGGCCGCTTTGCGGCTCGCACCCGTCCGCCATTCACATATGAACCCGTCCGCCATACGGGTTGTCGATCGGTGCGCGAAATTTCGGTGAAGGAATGCGCGGACCGCCGGAAATTGATCACCGACGGCCTGTCGGCGCGACTCGTGATCAATTCCGGAATCGGCCGGAACCCCGGCGTGGCCGCCGAACGGAGTAGCGGAAGTCGCACACATGGAACCGGACATATCGGGATGTTCAGCCCGGTGGGAGGTGCTCCGGTTGTGTGTGACGGGCCTGTTTCGCCCGGCCTGGAGAGCCGCTCCGACCTGCGAATTCTTTCTTCCGCTCACCTCGCGCAGCACGTTCCTGTTGCTGTTGTCAAGCCCCGAGATATGCCCTGACCTGCGAAAACGCCATTCAGAACCCGCCGTTTCCGTGTTACCCTGGATAGCCACGGAAGGGGTACCTGTCACATGACGTTCAAGGTTGGCGACACCGTGGTCTATCCCCATCACGGGGCCGCGCTGATCGAGGCTATCGAAACTCGTCAGATCAAAGGCGTGGACAAGACCTACTTGGTGCTGAAGGTCGCTCAGGGCGATCTGACGGTACGTGTGCCAGCGGACAATGCGGAGTTCGTCGGCGTGCGTGATGTGGTTGGTCAGGACGGGCTGGACCGGGTCTTCGAGGTGCTGCGCGCGCCGTACGCCGAGGAGCCCACGAACTGGTCGCGTCGCTACAAGGCAAACCTGGAGAAGCTCGCCTCCGGCGACGTCATCAAGGTCGCGGAAGTCGTACGCGATCTGTGGCGCCGTGAGCGCGAGCGCGGACTCTCCGCAGGTGAGAAGCGCATGCTCGCCAAGGCCCGCCAGATTCTGGTGAGCGAGCTGGCTCTCGCGGAGAACACCAACGAGGACAAGGCGGAGGCCCTGCTCGACGAGGTGCTCGCCTCCTGAGGCGAGGCGCGGACCGCCGCCCGCTCGGTCCAGCGCACTGAAAAATGCCGTGGTGCCCGATGACGTCTTTGCTGTCGCCGGGCGCTGCGGCATGTTCGTACCCGGATGCTCTTTCGATTTCGTGCATCCGCACGTCCGGATGCCGATGATCCTCGTACGCTCCTCCCGGGAGGCTTCTCCCGGGTCCTGGTGTGCCGGGCCCTGACTGCTGGCTCGACCAGGGTCACGGAAGGGTCCGGTCAAGGCGTCGCGCCCGGCACGGTGAGGCCATACCCAACTAGGTCGAGCACACAAACCTGACAGGAACCGATGTCTGACGATTCGCGTCCCTCGCCCGCCCCGCCGCCGGCCGACAGGGCCGCCGACGACCGTGCCAACGCCAGGACCGCGGCGGTCATTCCGGCCGCCGGCCGTGGCGTACGGCTCGGGCCGGGCGCCCCGAAAGCCCTCCGGGCGCTGGGCGGCACGCCCATGCTCATCCACGCGGTCCGGGCGATGGCCGCCTCCCGCGGGGTCTCCCTCGTGGTGGTCGTCGCCCCGCCCGACGGCGCGGCCGAGGTCAGGAACCTGCTGGACGCGCACGCACTGCCCGAGCGCACCGACTTCCTCGTCGTCCCCGGCGGCGAGACGCGCCAGGAGTCCGTACGGCTCGGACTGGACGCGCTGCCGCCCGAGTACGGCATCGTCCTCGTGCACGACGCGGCCCGGCCGCTGGTCCCCGTGGACACGGTGGACGCCGTGATCGAGGCGGTACGGGAGGGCGCGCCCGCCGTGGTGCCGGCCGTGCCGCTCGCCGACACCGTCAAGCAGGTCGAGCCCGCCGGGGCCCCCGGTGTGCCGGAGCCCGTGGTGGCGACGCCGGAGCGGGCGCTGCTGCGGGCGGTGCAGACGCCGCAGGGCTTCGACCGGGAGACGCTGGTGCGGGCCCACGCGACGGTGACCGACGACGTCACGGACGACGCGAGCATGGTCGAGCGGATGGGGCCGGCCGTGGTGGTCGTGCCGGGGCACGAGGAGGCGTTCAAGGTGACGCGGCCGCTGGATCTGGTCCTCGCGGAGGCGGTACTGGCGCGCAGGAGGCTCAACGATGGGTTCTGAGACGGAGGCGCTCCCGGTGTTGCCGCAGGTCGGGATCGGCACGGACATCCACGCCTTCGAGGCGGGGCGGGAACTGTGGTGCGCCGGGCTGAAGTGGGAGGGCGAGGGGACCGGGCTCGCCGGGCACTCCGACGCGGACGTCGTCGCGCACGCGGCGTGCAACGCGCTGTTCTCCGC
>NZ_QHJH01000093.1 GCF_003947455.1 Streptomyces sp. WAC 04229
GGGTGGGGGTTTGGGTGGTTTGCCGGGTGCGGGCCGTCAGTGGCTGGTCGCGCAGTTCCCCGCGCCCCTGAGGGCGTTGCTCAGCCGCATCCTGGCGAGTCGCCGGAGTTCTTCGGCCGCCACGGGGCGCTCCTCCTCCGGATCGTTGGACAAACGTGACCGGATGCCCGCGAGTACGTAGTCCAAGGCCTCGTCCGCCTTCAAACCGTCCAAGCAGATGACGAACACGTGTCCGAAGAGGGACTCGTAGGCCGCGTGGGCCGCGTTCAGGGCCGTGTGGGCCGCCGCATAGGTGTCGGCCGGGAGGGCGGGCCGGGTCTCCGCCGACAGGGCCTCCGTCAGGGCCGTCGCCGGCAGGTCGTATGCCGCCTCGTCCGCCGCCGCGAGGAGGGCGGAGAGGTCCGGGTAGGGGCGGTGCGCCGTCAGGCGGTGGGCCCAGTCGTGGCTTCCCAGGCACGCCAGGAGGGTCCGGGCCGCTTCGTCGGCGGGGGCCGTGTTGAAGCGGTCCAGTGGTGAGGGCGTCGCCGGAGTGGCGCGTGTTTGCACCGGTACCGGTATGGCCACTCGGCCGGAGAGATCTGGGAGACGGTGCACAGGCAGCGTGGTCCTCGTGTGCGAAAGATGTGGCGTCACGTTATCGAGTGACGGCATGACGTGTCCGACCGATGCCCGAATTTCACCCGAACGGGAGAGTTTCAGAACATGTGGTGGACGCAATGCGGCAGCGGCGCGCTTAGGTTGGCGCCGTGAGCGAGCACGGACGCCGGATACCGGCGAACAAGGTGAGGCAGCGGGCTGTGATCGCCGGTGCGGTGGTCGCCTCGCTCGGTGTGGGAGTCGGCCTGTGGGCCACCGACGGAGACGGTGACGGCGGGCGGGGAGGCCAGGCCGCCCGGTCCCCCGCGGAGGCGGCGGCGCCCAGCCCGAGCCGTTCCTACCCGCTGTCCGAGGAACCGCGCACCATACCCGCCGTACGTGAGCACACCGCGGCCCGCGGCCCCGGCTGGCAGCCGGAGAAGGAGCACCGCGTCGTCGTCGCCGACGCCGCCCTCGCCGACGAGGGACGGCAGATCGCCGGCGACCTCGGGCTGACGTACGCGGGGGAGAAGGACGACGAACGCGCCGGGGACGTGCTCCTCGACGTCAAGGCCGACAAGGGCGCCAACCCCGAGTCGTACACCATGACCGTGCGCGACGGCCGGGTCACCGTCAGCGGGCCGGCCGAGGCCGGTGTCTACTACGGCACCCGCACCCTGAAGCAGGCCGTGGACGGCGGCGGCGCCGCGCCGGAGGGCGTGGTGGAGGACGAGCCCGCCAAGCCGAAGCGCGGCTTCTCGCTCGACATCGCCCGCAAGCACTACGACGCCGACTGGATCAAGGACCGGATACGCGAGCTGGGCGACCTCAAGTTCAACGAACTGGGCCTGCACTTCTCCGACGACCAGGCCTTCCGCATCGAGTCCGACTCGCACCCCGAGATCGTCTCGGACGACCACCTGACCAAGGCGGAGATGAAGGAGATCATCGATCTCGCCGCCTCGCGCCACATCACCGTCGTCCCCGAGATCGACTCGCCCGGCCACCTCGGCGCCGTGATCGCCGCCCACCCGGACCTCCAGCTGCGCAACGCGCAGGGCACGCCGACGCGCGGGGCCATCGACATCTCCAAGCCCGAGTCCGCCGAGATCGTCGACGACCTGCTGAACGAGTACGCCGACCTCTTCCCCGGCTCCCAGTTCCACCTGGGCGCCGACGAGTACCAGGCGCTCGTGGTGCCCGACCCCGAGGCGTCCTACCCGGACCTGGCCGCCGCCGCCCGCAAGGCCTACGGCTCCGGCGGCACCGTCGCCGACCTCACCACCCAGTGGCTGAACGACCGCGCCAAGACGGTGCAGGCCCACGACCGCGTCCCGCGCGCCTGGAACGACGGCTTCTTCAAGGACACGTCCGTCGAACCGTCGAAGGACATCAAGGTCGCCTACTGGACCGGCAAGGAGATCGGCGCCCGGCCGCCCACCGAGTACCTCGCCGAGGGGCGCCAGGTCCTCAACTACAACGACGAGTTCCTCTACTACGTCCTCGGCGAGCCGCAGACCTTCGTCTACCCGACCGGCGAGCGCATCTACGAGCAGTGGACCCCCCGCGTCATCCGCGGCACCACGGCCGTCGACGCCAAGTACGACGACCAGATACTCGGCGGCAGCTTCGCGGTCTGGGGCGACATCCCGAGCGCGCAGACGCAGGCGCAGGTCGCCGAGGGCATCAGGCTGCCGCTGGCGGCGACGGTCCAGAAGCTGTGGGACCCGGGCGAACCCGAGCTGTCCTGGGCCGACTTCAGCTCGCTGGCGAACCGGCTCGACTGATCTCCCTGACTGATACGAGATTGTCCTATCCGGCTGCGAACTCGCGTACGGCTGTGGTGGTCTTTGGGCAGCCGAACCGACACCGGGGGGAACCGGGACATGGGGTACTGGGGCTATTTCGTCGTGGGCCGCGGGGCGCGACCGCTGGCCGAACTGGACGCGCTGGCCGGCGCCTCGGACATGGCGCTGCGTCAGTCCGCGCCGGACGGCTGGCAGGTGTGGGAGTTCCCGGGCGGCGACGGAGACGTCGGCAACATGAACGACCTGGCCGGACAGACCGGTGCCCCCGCCCTGTTCGGGTACGTCATGGACAGCGACTGCGTGGTCGTGGAGGCCGCGGCGCCCGAGAGCGGGGCGTGGACGACCTGTCTGGCGCGGTCCGCGATGGCCGGGTACCTCGGCGCCGAACGGGACGGGCTCACGCTGGAGGACTACTTCCTGGAGCCCCGGGACGCCGCCGAACGCGCCGTCGCCTGGGCCGCAGAGGCGGGGCGCACCGCGAGCGCCGTGGACCTGGCGGAGGTGCTCGCGGCGGAACCGGCCGCCGGTGCGGACGCCGGGGGCGACGAGGCCGGTCCGGTGGCCGAAAAACTCTTCTTCCGGTTCCTCGACCGGCTGGGCGTCGTCCCGCTGTGACACTCCCGGGTCGTCGCACGCTGTAAGGGTCAGTGTGGGCTCCGTGGTGGTGAGCGGGGCGAATCGGCGGGAACAGGGAGGCAACCGATGAGCCTGGTGGAACTGATCGCACAGGCCGACACACGCGGACTCGCCGCGAGCGGACTGGCTTGTTTGGATCGCTGTCTGCCGCTCCTCGACGGCGACGACGAGGTCCTCAGACCCCTGTGGGCCACCCTCGCCGACGACGCCGAACCCGACTGGGCCGGGGAGTTGGCGCAGGTGCGCGCCACACTCGCGGGAACCGGTGGTGCGGGCGAGGACGAGGCCGTGCTGCTGGCCCGCGTGATGCTGGCCGACGCGCCGGACGCGTGCTCCGGCCCGGCACTGCGGACCTGGGCCGACGCCTGTTCCGCCGCCGCACTGCGCGTCCACCGGCTCCTGGACCCGGCCGCGGACACGGACGGGCCGGCACCGCTCGTCGCAGGCGAACTGCGCCGCCAGGTCACCGTCCTGGACCTGCTCGCCGCGCACGGCCCGGCCGGGCTGCGCCCCGCCCTCGAGGTCTCCACGGAGGGGCGCCGGGTCCTGCGTGCCGTGGTGTCCCGCCGGGCGCGCGGGCGGGACGCCCGCCTGTGACGGTCGTGCGGCGAACGCGCGGCGGCGGTGCGGCGGACGTGGCGGAGGTGGGGTGGTCCTGCGCCGGTTGCGGAACGGCCCCGGCGAGCCTGTGACGAAACTCCGCCCGGCGGCGCTCTAGCCCATATGACGACTGTGACCAGCGGATTGACGACCCAGCAGGAGAACCGGCCGTCGGCCGCCGCGAAGCCGGTGCGGTGGGCGGCGGACGCGGTGGCCACGATGCGCGAGGGAGCCCGGCTGCGCCTCGACTATTCGGCGCAGAGCCTGTGGCGCGTCGACCGCGTGATCGACGGCATCCGCCGCGAGGGGGCGCCGTACGCCGCCGTGGAGACCGCGCTGCGCGGCCTGGGAGCATATGCGGGTGAGGTGATCGCCCGGGAGTCCGGCGGCGAGTGGTGGGCGACCGGCGGTGACCACTGGATCCGTACTCCCGACGGGCGGCTGTGGGACCCGGTCGACGAGGCCCGTCGCTGCTTCGCCGGTCACGGTTCGCTCCGGCTGCTGTGCCGGGACGCGACGACGGGCCGGTGAGGGCGGCGCGGTCCGGCCGCCAAGGCAACGGCCGGGGCCGCCACCCCCCACAGGAGAGGCCCCGGCCGTCGCGCGGCACGGGCCGCGCGGCGGCCCGTACTCCCTTCAGCGCCGGGAGTGCGTTTTCTGTCACACCTCACCGCGTCACGGGTTAGTTGCATCTTGTACGGCAATGCGATCAGGACATGGACGGTGGCGGTTTCAAGACGTAACGTGCCATTCGTGCCGACCAGCGGGGGGCTCGCTCCCGCGACGGGTTGCGGGAGACCACCGCGACCATCCATGGCGAAACCACGACGGCGAGGACCACGTCCGCGAGAGCGGCGCCGGTTTAGGCGCAGAAAGGCTTCTCGGTGCTGGGGGACGACGCGGAGTTGACCGCCGCGCTGCGTGCGGCACAGGACGGGAGCGAGAGCGCGTTCCGGACTGTGTACCGCGCCGTGCATCCGCGGCTGCTGGGGTACGTGCGGACGCTCGTCGGCGATCACGACGCCGAGGACGTGGCGTCCGAGGCCTGGCTGCAGATCGCCCGCGACCTGGAGCGGTTCGACGGGGACGCCGACCGGTTCCGCGGCTGGGCCGCCCGGATCGCCCGCAACCGGGCCCTGGACCACATCCGGATGCGCGGTCGCCGGCCCGCGATCGGCGGTGACGAGACGGAGCTGGCCGGCAGGCCCGCCGAGTCCGACACGGCGGGCGAGGCCATGGAGGCCCTGGCCACCGACAGCACCCTCTCGCTCATCGCCCGGCTGCCCCAGGACCAGGCCGAGGCCGTCGTCCTGCGCGTGGTGGTGGGCCTCGACGCCAAGAGCGCCGCCGAGACGCTCGGCAAGCGGCCCGGAGCCGTCCGCACCGCCGCGCACCGCGGCCTGAAGCGGCTGGCCGAACTGCTCTCCTGCGATCCGGAATCCGGCGGCGCGCTCGATGCCCTGCCGCCGCAGCGAGAACCGCGCGGTCGTGCGGTGACGTCCGCCAGTGTGACGCATACGCGTGCGCGGACGCAGAAGGACATGTGATGGCCGACGAGCAGGACAAGTGGCTGGACCGCGAAACGGCGGAGCTCTTGCTGCGCGGAGAGTCACCGGACGCTGTCCGCCCCGCGGACCGCGAACGCGCCGAACGGCTCGCCCTGGCCCTGGGGGCGCTCTCCACCCCACCCCCGCCGACCACCGACGAACTCCCCGGTGAGGCAGCCGCGCTGGCAGCTTTCCGCAAGGCGTACGCGGAACGGAGCGACCTCTCCGCGGGAGCCCCGGGCGCGCTCGCGACCGGCGCCGCGACTCGGCCCTCCGACGCCGGTCTGGTACGGATCGGCCCGCGCGGTGACAGTCTCCGGCGCCCCGGCTGGAGCCGGTCCCTGCGGCTCGGCATGGTCGCCGCGCTGGCCGTCGGCATGATCGGCGGGGTCGCCGTGGCAGCCGGAACCGGAGTGCTGCCCACGCCGTTCGACCGCACCCAACCGGAACCCGGCGCCAGTGCCTCGGCCGCCGTCTCCCCCGACCGTCCGCTCCTCTCTCCCTCCCCGATGGAAGGCGCGCAGGGCGGGGCGGTGCCCGACGGCACCCCCTCGGGCACGTCCGGCGCGGTCACCCCGGGCGCCGGCGGCACCGCGGCGAACCGGCCCCCGGAGCGCCGGGACTCGGAGAGCCGGGAGGCGGAGGACCGGGGAACCGGCGGCGCCGACGCCCGGCGTTCCGGCCACGTCGCGGTGTGCCGCAAGGTGCGGGCCGGCAAGGACGTCGACGACGCCCACCGGCGCACCCTGAAGGAGGCGGCCGGCGGCTCGTCGCGGGTCGGGAAGTACTGCAGACACCTCCTCGCCGTCACCGGAGCCGACGGCCGGGACGGCGAACTCCGGATGGGTGGCGGCGAGGGCGACGGCGACGACAGGACCGACCACCGCGACAAGAACGGCAAGAACAACAAAGACGGCAAGGGCGACAAGGGCGACAAGGGCGACAAGGGCGGTGAGGGCAAAGGCAAGGAGAAGGGCGGAAAGAAGAGCGACGAAGGAGACGACGGCAAGGACGAGGACGACGACGACCGCCGCCCCGCTCCGTCCGGCCCCGACGCCGTACGCCCTCACCAGCGGCACGCCCCGTCCGCCTTCCGCTCCCTGACCTGCGCTTTCATCGACGACGGGGATTCGTGCCCCACGGGTGTGACACTTTCGGCCACCCGGGCGCAGTAATGAGTGAGCCGACTGGTCATCGGCTTCCGCACCGAGCCGGGGTTCCCCCCGTACCTGCGGCTCGTGCACCTGGCGCGGGCGGGACACGTTCCCCCGGTCCCGCCCGCGCCCCATTCACCCCGCCCCGCGCCTCACCGGTACACGACGACCTTGTCGCCGTTCCTCACCTGCGCGAACAGATCCTTGATCGCCGCTTCGTCCCGTACGTTGACGCAGCCGTGCGAAGCTCCCGCGTAGCCGCGGGCCGCGAAGTCGTACGAGTAGTGCACGGCCTGGCCCCCGCTGAAGAACAGCGCGTAGGGCATGGCCGTGTCGTAGAGCGTCGACCAGTGCTCGCGGGACTTCCAGTACACCTCGAAGACGCCCTCGCGGGTCGGTGTGCGCTGCGACCCGAAGCGCACCGCCATCGTCGAGACGGTCCGGCCGTCGACCATCCAGCGCAACGTCCGGCTCGACTTGCTGACGCACAGCACCCGGCCGGTCGTGCAGCGGGGGTCGGGCGCGGCGGCCGGCTGCCCGCCCATCAGGTACAGGTCCCACTTGCCGGGCTCGCGCGTCATGTCCAGCAGCCGTTGCCAGGTCACGGTGTCCGTCCTGCCCGTCCTCGGCAGCCCGCGCTTGCCCTGGAAGCCGCTCACCGCGTGCTCGGTCAGGTCGTCGTACGTCCCGGACGGCCCGTCGACCAGCCACTCGACCTGACGCAGCCGGGCCTGGAGTTCGCGCACGTCCCGGCCGGAGTCGCCGCGCGTCCACAGCACCCGGGCGGGGAGCGGGCCGGGGTCGGAACGCGGTTCGTCCGTACGTGGCTCCTCCGTACGGGGCTCGTCCGTACGCGGTTCACCCGACGGCGGCCGGCTCGACGGCCGGTCCTCGGCCGGCGTGTGCTTCGGCGGGGCGCCGGTGACGTCTATGCGCACCGGCGAGTGCCCCTTGCCGTCCGGGCCCGTGCCCTGCACGGTGCAACCGGCCGCCACCAGCGCGGCCCCCACGGCGAGGGCGACCGCCCTCCCCGCGTTCCCCATGCTCGCCTCACGCATCACGGCCCCCCCGTCGTCCCACGGCTCCGCACGGATGTCCCCTGAGATGTTCCCCGCGGATGACGCCGCCTGAACGGAGCGGCATTGTTGTGACCGGGACCGCTTGGAGGCTGTGAGCAAGGTCCCGGCGTGCGCCGCTCCACCGGGTGCGGACGCGTGATTACAGTCCGTCGGAGGACCGGCCGTACCGGCGAGCAGGAGCCGGTGGTCCGATCGGTTCGAACAGGTGCTCAGCGGGAGGCGACACACCATGGCACGCGAGTCGGGCAGTGCTCGGTCCACCGAGAGCGGACTGCCCATCGAGCCGGTCTACGGGCCCGACGCGCAGGAGGGCTGGGACCCGGCCGAGCGGCTGGGCGAGCCGGGGAAGTACCCCTTCACCCGGGGCGTGTACCCGTCGATGTACACCGGCCGGCCGTGGACGATGCGCCAGTACGCCGGTTTCGGCACGGCCACCGAGTCCAACGCCCGCTACCAGCAACTGATCGCCAACGGCACCATGGGACTGTCGGTCGCCTTCGACCTGCCCACCCAGATGGGCCACGACTCCGACGCGCCGATCGCGAGCGGCGAGGTCGGCAAGGTCGGGGTGGCCATCGACTCGGTCGACGACATGCGGGTGCTGTTCGGCGGCATCCCGCTGGACAAGGTCTCGACGTCGATGACGATCAACGCCCCGGCCGCGCTGCTGCTCCTGCTCTACCAACTGGTCGCCGAGGAGCAGGGAGTGAGCGCGGACCAGCTGACCGGCACGATCCAGAACGACGTGCTGAAGGAGTACATCGCGCGCGGGACGTACATCTTCCCGCCCAAGCCCTCGCTGCGGCTGATCGCGGACATCTTCAAGTACTGCCGGGCCGAGATCCCGAAGTGGAACACGATCTCGATCTCCGGTTACCACATGGCGGAGGCGGGTGCCTCGCCCGCGCAGGAGATCGCGTTCACCCTGGCGGACGGCATCGAGTACGTGCGCACGGCGGTCGCGGCCGGGATGGACGTGGACGACTTCGCGCCCCGCCTGTCGTTCTTCTTCGTGGCGCGTACGACGATCCTGGAGGAGGTCGCCAAGTTCCGCGCGGCCCGCCGGATCTGGGCGCGGGTGATGCGCGAGGAGTTCGGCGCGCAGAACCCCAAGTCGCTGATGCTGCGCTTCCACACGCAGACGGCGGGCGTGCAGCTGACCGCCCAGCAGCCCGAGGTCAACCTGGTCCGCGTCGCCGTGCAGGGGCTCGCCGCGGTCCTGGGCGGCACCCAGTCGCTGCACACCAACTCCTTCGACGAGGCCATCGCGCTGCCCACCGACAAGTCGGCGCGCCTCGCCCTGCGCACCCAGCAGGTCCTCGCCTACGAGACCGACGTGACCGCCACCGTGGACCCCTTCGCCGGCTCCTACGTCGTGGAGAGGATGACCGACGACGTCGAGGCCGCGGCGTTGGATCTGATGCGGAGGGTCGAGGACCTCGGCGGCGCGGTCAACGCCATCGAGCACGGCTTCCAGAAGAGCGAGATCGAGCGCTCCGCCTACCGGGTCGCCCAGGAGACCGACTCCGGCGAGCGCGTGGTCGTCGGCGTCAACCGCTTCCAGCTCGACGAGGAGGAGCCGTACGAGCCGCTCCGGGTCGACCCGGCCATCGAGGCGCAGCAGGCCGAACGCCTCGCCGGGCTTCGCGCCGAACGCGACCAGAAGGCGGTCGACGCGGCGCTGGCGGCGCTGAGGAAGGCCGCGGAAGGCACCGACAACGTCCTCTACCCGATGAAGGACGCGCTCAGGGCCCGCGCCACCGTGGGCGAGGTGTGCAACGCCCTGCGGGAGGTCTGGGGGACGTACGAGCCCTCGGACGTCTTCTGACGCCGTCGGGGCCGTTCTCGAACAGTGGAACACCTGGGCGGAGTTTCGGGACTTCGTGCGACACTCCGCCCATGTTCGGCGTCATCGATCTCCCCACCTACCTCGCAGGTCTCGCTCTGATCGTCCTGCTCCCCGGTCCCAACTCGCTCTACGTCCTCTCCGTCGCCGCCCGTCGCGGCGTGCGCGCCGGGTACACGGCCGCCGCCGGCGTCTGGTGCGGGGACACGGTGCTGATGACGCTGTCGGCCGCCGGGGTCGCCTCGCTGCTCCAGGCCAACGCGGTGCTGTTCGGCATCGTGAAGTACGCCGGTGCCGGATACCTCACCTGGATGGCGTTCGGCATGCTGCGCGCCGCGTGGGGGATGTGGCGCACGCGCCGGGAAGAGGCCGCGCGGGACACCGACGCCCCCGCCGCCGGAGGTGACGAGCGGCCCTTCCGCCGGGCCCTGGTGGTCAGCCTGGTCAATCCCAAGGCGATCCTGTTCTTCGTCGCCTTCTTCGTGCAGTTCGTCGACCCGGGCTACGCCTATCCCGCCCTGTCCTTCGTCGTCCTGGGCGTCTTCGCGCAGGTGGCCAGCTTCCTGTACCTCAGCGCGCTGATCTTCAGCGGCACCCGCCTCGCCGCCGCCTTCCGGCGCCGCAGGCGGCTCTCGGCGGGGGCGACCTCGGCGGCGGGGGCGCTGTTCCTGGGCTTCGCCGTGAAGCTCTCGGTCGCGAGCGCGTAGCCGCCTGGCTCCGTCAGGACCGGCCGAAGCGCGCGAGGTGGGCGTCGAGGCCGGCCGGGGAGTCGCCCGCCCAGCCGACGTACCCGTCCGGGCGTACGAGGAAGGGGCCCGTGCCGCGTCGGGAGCGCGGCCGTCGGCCCGCGCCGCACTTCGCCGCGGTGGTCGACCGAGATGTACCGGCGGGTGGAGGCGGGGGCCCCGCTCGACCCGGCCGACACCTGGCGGGAGCGGCTGCTCAAGACCAACCGCGGCCTGCGCGCGAGCCTGCTCGGCTACCGGCACGGCGCCAGGGTGTTCAGCCTGGTCTTGCGAGGAACCCCAGGGCTTCACCTCTGGGAGGAATCGCATCCTTGCGGTCGCGGCGCGGAGCGGCCGGCTGTCGTCTCCGGCGGGGGCCGGAGATGGTGCGCACAGAGCAGGTTCACTCGGTCGAGTGATCAGGAGGGAACGTGCGGTGGATGGTCGTACATGTATGTACGTTCGGTGATCGTGAAGCTGACGGTGCAGGTGAGACTGCTGCCGACGCCGGTGCAGGCGGCGGCGCTTGAGGCGACCCTGCGTGCCTGCAATGAGGCAGCCACCTGGGTCAGTGGCGTGGCGTTCGAGAAGGACGTGAGGCGGAATTTCGCGTTGCGCAGGCTTGTCTACGACGAGGTCAGGGCCCGGTGGGGGCTGGGTGCGCAGGCTGCCCAGCATGTGGTCAAGAAGACGTGTGATGCGTATGCAACGCTGCGGGCGAACCTGAAGGCAGGCAATCTGGGGAAGCCCGGTTCGAAGCGTTATCGCCGGGCGGCCGGGAAACCGGTCTGCTTCCGGCCCCGGGGTGCGCAGCCCTATGACGACCGGATGCTGTCCTGGCAGACGGTCGAGAGACGGGTCTCGGTCTGGACGGTGGCAGGGCGCATCAAGGACGTGGCGTTCACCGCCTCGCCGGAGCAGCTGGCCACCTTGGCCCTGCACCGCAGAGGCGAGTCGGACCTGGTGTGCCGGGACGGCATGTGGTTCCTGAACGCCACCTGCGAGATCCCCGAAGCACCGACGAACCCCGATCCGGTGGACTTCCTCGGCATCGACCTGGGCATCGTCAACATCGCCACCACATCGGACGGCGAGATCATGGCCGGACGCGAACTCAATCGTGCGCGCGTCCGAGAACGCGGCCTGCGCGCCAGGCTGCAGCGCAAGAACACTCCGTCCGCCAAGCGCCGTCTGAAGAAGCGGCGTCGCAAGGAGGCCCGTCGGGCCAGGGACGTCAACCACAAGATCGCGAAGCATGTGGTGGCCGAGGCAGAACGCACCGGTCGCGGGATGGCCCTGGAGGACCTGACGGGCATCCGCGAGCGGGTACGGCTTCGCAAGCCCCAACGGGCCGCCCACTCCAGCTGGGCCTTCGCCCAGCTGGGGCAGTTCATCGCGTACAAGGCCCGCAAGGCGGGCGTGCCGGTGGTGCACGTCGATCCGGCGTACACCTCCCGCACCTGCGCCGAATGCGGGTACATCGACAAGGCGAACCGGGTCTCGCAGGCCTGGTTCGCGTGCCGGTCCTGCGGATTCGTTGATCACGCGGACCGGAACGGCTCCCGCAACATCCGCGCCAGAGCGTGGGAGTTGTGGCGACGCGGGGCCCCGTCAACGGCCCCTGCCCCATCCCGAACACCTCGGAGTGGGACTGGACGCAAACGCAGCATCACCGCCAGTGACGCCCGTTGTGCAAACCCGGCGCCATAGCGCCGGGTAGTTGACCGGCTCACGCTTCACCGGCGCGGAGCACGCCGAGCAGATGGAGGACAGCCTGCGCCTGTTCACCGCCGCCGGGCTCACCCTCGCGCAGGCGGTGCGGGCCAGTACGACGGCGTACCTGTTCACGCTCGGTTTCGTCACCGAGGAACAGGGCGTCCAGCCGCTGCCCGACGAGCGCAGGGAAGGCTTCGACGTGGACGAACGCGCCCGCCTGCTGGCCGCCTACCCGCTGACGGCCGCGGCGGGCGCGGAGATCTTCACGGACTACGAGCGGCACTTCGAGGAAGCGCTCGCCCTGGTGATCACGGGCATCGGCACGGCCTACGGCCTGGACTGACCCGACCCGCCGGACTTCGCCCGCTGCGCGGCCAGATACCGGCGCACCGCTCGGGTGGCGATCGGCGGGAGCAGGTCCAGGGCCAGTCGGCGGGTCCGGGCGCGGGGGCTCGGTGGCCGGGTGGTCCCGGCCGTGCGGCCCGCCGGGCGTGGCTGGGTGGTCTGGCCCGGCACGGATGCGGTGTCCGCCGGCGGTGCCTCCGGCTCGGTCGGCGCCGGGTGCCGGGAGACCGGGAGCGGGGGCGGGCTCAGCCGCTTGCTCTTGGCGCGGGTGCGTACCAGCCGCTGTCCCGCGGCCCGCTCCACCGTCACCGCGATGTCGTCGCGCCCGCGCAGCGCGGCCAGCAGGGCCTCCTGCACCGGTTCCGGGTCGCCCCAGGTGCCGTACAGCTTCTGGCTGCTCAGGCAGACCGGGCGCAGCCCGCGGTTGAGTACCGCCTCCCAGGCGGCCACGGCGACGCCCGGGGTGTGCTCGCTGCGGAAGTCGTCGAGGACGACGATCCCGTCGGGCCCCAGCAGATCACGGGCCGCGCCGATGTCGCCCTCGACGTGCTCGTACAGGTGCGAGGCGTCGATGTGGACGAAGCGGCAGCTGCCCGGCGCGACCTCGTCGACGATCGCTGAGCTGGGCGCCTGGACGATGGTGGGCAGGGTCTCGTGGAAGGACAGGTAGTTCCGTTCGAAGGCTTGCCGGGTGAGGGAGGAGTACGACTTCGCCGCCTCCGCCCGGTTGGCCGCGTCCGGCGGCTCGGCCCCGAACAGGTCGCAGACGGTGAGCGTCTCGCCGTCCCGCAGCCGGTGCCCGAGCAGGATCGCGCTCTTGCCCAGGTAGGCACCCAGTTCCAGCAGGTCGCCGCGGGTGTCCATGGTCTCCTGGCGCTCCAGGAACCAGGAGAACAGGACCTGGTCGAGCGGCCAGAACCAGCCGGGGACGTCGTTCAGCTCACCGGGGTACTTGTGCGTCTCTTGGGCAGTGGCCATGAGGGGAGGATGCCTCCTCCGAGCCGGAAATGGGGTCGGCGCGCGCGATCCGATCGAAGGAATATCACACGAATTGCTCAACGTGTCCGGGCGAGCACCGACCGCGACCAAGGCGTCGGGTGACCGCTCCGACAGCGCCGGAAAGGTCGCTGACGGCCCCTCGGACCCGCGGCTCCAGGGCGTTCGTCCTCACCCGTCCGGGGCGCTCGCGAACCGTGCTCAAGACGCCCGCAGGAATGCGGAGTGGGCCGCCCTGCCCAGGTAGGTGAAGCGCGTGCCGTCCCGCAGATGGCCGTCCAGCGCCTCCTTGATGCCCGGCCAGCTCGGGTCGCCGTAGTCGTCCAGGACGACGATCCCGCCGGGCGCGGCGATCTCCTCGGCCCACTGGAGGTCCTGGCGGACCCCCTTCGCCGAGTGGTCGCCGTCGACGACGATCACGCCGTAGGCGCGGTCCGAGACGGCCGCCCGGGTCTCGGGGTCCTCGGAGTAGCCGCGCCGGATCCGGGCCTCCGCGCCCGCCCGGCCCGCGAGGGCGAGGTTGGTGCGCACGGCGTGCTCGTCGACCGGGGTGCCCGTCGGGTCGGGACGCACGGTGGTGCCGGGCTGGAGCTGCACACCGGCGAAGGGGTCCACGATGGTCAGGCCCGGGCTGCGGCCGTCGCGTTCCAGCATCCGGACCAGCCCGGTGGAGAACATGCCGTACAGCGTCCCTATCTCCAGGACCTCGTCGTTCGGCGGATCGAGCAGCGGGACGGTGGCGAGCTTGCCGCAGATGTTCATGGTGCCGCCCGCGATCCGGCCCACGCCCAGCGACTCCAGCGCGATCAGGAGACGGTAGGCGGTCGTGACGTTGCGGGTGGCCGCGGCACGGTCGCCGGACAGCGCCGCGACCTCGGCGCGCAGCCGCTCCAGCGGGCCCTCGGCCAGCACCCGGGACAGGCCCCGGCCGTCCGCGCCGAGCAGCACGTCGCAGGTCAGCCGGTGAGGAGTGGCCTCACGGACCGCCGAGCGCACCCGACGGTCGATGCGCTGGTCGATCAGATCCGCCACGGGACGCAGCAGACGCCGGGAGACCGGACTGCGGAGCAGGGAACGGCTGTTCATGGGCGAACGACCTCAATCCGTCACGGAGGTGCAGGTGGGTACGTGGAACGCCAGTGGGGTGGGTGCGGCCAGACTAGGGAGGTCCTCGGCCGGACGCGCTGCCTCCGGACGGGCCGCCGGGAGAACTTCTGCGGAACACCGGAAGGCCGCCGGACGACGTCTCCCGCCGTTCACCGGAAGGTCACGCACAGGTGGCCGATGTTCATCCGGCACGGCTTCCCGCCGCTCACGGCGCCCTCATAGCCTGCACCGATGTCCCCGCGCGTCCTACCCGGGAGTGACCACCCATCGCCGCCGAGCCCCTGACCGCCGCCGACTCCGTACGGCCCGCCGCCACCGCCGCTGCGCCCCCGCCCCCGCGCGTCCGGGGCGAGCACCGGTACGACATCGACCTCGTCCGCGTCCTGGCCTCGGTCGGGGTCATCGTCTGCCACGCCGCGGGCGAACTCATGAAGGCCGTGGACCGCAGCCCCGCGGGCGGCGGGCCCGTCTACTGGACCGCCCTCACCGGGGACGCGCTCAGCCGGTGCGCCGTGCCGCTGTTCTTCGCCATCGCCGGGTGGGTCGTGCTCAGCGGCGCGCCGCCCCGTGACGACGGCCAGGTCCGCGGGCGGCTGACCCGCATCGTCGTGCCGATGGCCGTGTGGACCGTCGCCTACCTCCTCTGGGACCGGGTGCGGGACGCCCACACCGGCCCCGTGCGCGACCTCGCCCTGGACGCGGTGTTCGGCTCCGTCCGGCCCGCCTTCCACCTCTGGTACCTGTACGCCTACGTCCCCGTGATCCTGCTGCTCTCGGTGGCCGTCCTGGTCCGGGGCGGCAAACGGCCCTGGGGCGCGGGTGCCGCGCTGCTCGGCATCGCCCTCGCGCCGACCGTGCTCGGCGACCTCGGGCGCCTCCTCGACGTCCGGGTCCCGCCCTTCGCCTGGCAGTTCGGCGTCTACCAGATCGCGTACGCCGTCGCCGGGGCCGTGCTGCTCTCGCTGCCGGGCGCCGCCGTCGGCGGCCGGGGACGGCGGCTGCTGTGGCTGGCCGGCGGGCTGTGCGCGTGGGCCGCGGTGGCCGTCTACGAGCACCGGGTGCACTTCCCCGGCCCGTACGCCTCGCTCGTGGTGGCGCTGCTGGCGGGGACCCTGCTGATGGCCCTCAACCGGATCAGGGTGCCGGAGCGCTTCCGCCCGCTCCTCGCCCGGCTCGCCGGGGCCTCCTTCGGGGCCTACCTGGTCCACCTGATGTTCCTGGAGGCGCTCGCCCCGCGCGTGGTCTCCGCGGACGCGGGCTGGGCGGGTGCCGTGGGCGGGCTCGCCGGGCTGACGGTCGCGACGGTCGTGCTGTCGTTCGCCGCCGCCCTGCTGTGGACACGGCTGCGGCTGGGCCGCTGGCTGGGCTGAGCGGCGGGGGCCGCGACGACGGCCGGGCCGCGGGCGGACGCCGCCCGCGGCCCGGCCGCGGTCACTTCTTCCCGGCGCCGCGCCGCACCGCCCTGCGCACCACCCGCCGGGCCCGCCGCACCTGGAGCCTCGCGCGCAACTGCGGGCGGCTGCCGGGCAGTCCCAGCTCCGTCAGCCGCAGTTCGGGGAAGTAGTGGGCGGGGGTGGCGGCCAACTGGGCGCGCAGCCACGACTCGGTCGGCTCCCGCAGGTCCGCGTACGTCTTGGGCTGCATGCAGAAGCCGAGCGCCCGCACCAGCGGTGACAGCGATCCGGGTGCCGCGCCGACACGGGCCGGCTCCTCGCCGCGCTCCAGGTCGGGCACCAGGTGGTCGACCACGGCCAGCGGCACCCGGTTGCTGTTCGGGTACGGCTTGAGCCGTTCCATCACCAGCGCCGTCCCCACGCGGGCGACGGGAACGTCGTAGTAGGCCGAGGCGGTCACCATCGCCGTCGAGAAGCAGCCGACGACCAGTTCGGGCGCGCAGCGGTCGTACAGCGTCTCGGCCAGCAGCGGCGCGTCCAGCACGGTGAGCCGTACGCCCGCGTCCGCCGCCGCCTTGCTCAGGGCCGCCGTGTAACCGGCGGGGGCCGTCGGGTGCGGCTTGAAGACCACGGACCGGTGCCCGGCCCGCGCGGCCCCGGTGAGCATCCGGACGTGCAGGTCCTCCTCCTCCTGCGCGGTGAGGATGTTGATCGCCGCCAGGTACTGGCCGAGCAGCACGGCCGTCGGCTTCTCCCGGAGCACCGGGGCCAGTTCGGAGTCGTCCGCCGCCTCCCGGGAGATCTCGTCGAGCACGGCGCGGAACGCGTCGTCGGGGACGATCTCGGGCTCGACGCCGTACTCGGACAGCAGCAGGGGCCGCAGCCCCGGGATCAGGTCCAGGTGGAGGAGGCGCCGGACGCGGCTCGCGATGGTCAGCGGGAGCTTCTCGCGGGTCGGGCCGTAGCTCATCAGGCCGTCGGCGTACACGTGGACGGCGCTCTCGGAGAAGATCGCCGCCAGCGCGCGGGCCGGGTTGACCTGGATCGACTCGACCGCCAGCTCGACCAGGTCACGCTCGTCGATGCCCCAGGCCAGCCGGAAGGCCTTCTGCCACAGTGCCGTGTCGTTTCCGCGCGGGCCCCAGGCGCTGGGGTGGTGCGGGCGGATCGCCTCGTTCCAGCTGACGACGGAGTCGAACCGCGCGGTTATCCGCCCGTACCCGTGCATCTCGTCCAGCCGCAGCGCGGTCTCGGGTATCGCCGCGTTGTTCGAGACCAGCAGCACCCGCCGGGCACCGTCGCGCGGCCCGAACAGGCCCGCGTCGAGCGCCGCGGCGAGGGTGGCCGCTCCGTACAGGGTGGAGACCTGGAAGATCTGGGTCCGGTGGGGCGTGGAGGTGGTGTGGGACATGGGTCAGGCAGCCTTCCGCCCGTCACGCAGGCGGTTGAGCAGCCTGCCGCGAGTCCTGTCGATGGTCCGGAGGGTCTCCTCCAGCACGTGCTGGGGCATGCGGTGCAGCGCCTCCCGCGCCTCCCGGCGCAGCCGCTGGGCCGCCGCCGACTCGTACTCGTCCACCTTGCCGAGGTGGAAGGCGATCATGGCGCAGTACGTCCGCACGGCCTTCGGCAGGAAACGCTCGGCCTCCGGGTCCTTCAGCAGGTCCGCGAGGAGCATGTCGTAGGCAGGGATGAAGTCCAGCTGCCGGGAGTCCTTGATCTGCGTCAGCGAGGTGGCGACGCCGCGCCGGTAGAACACGCCGTGCAGACCGACGGACGCGTACGAGCGCGCCTTCAGGTGCAGGCGCCAGATCCACAACCGGTCCTCGGCGGTGCGCAGTTCGGTCGCGAAGCGCATCCCGCCGTCGGCGAAGAGGTGCCGGCGGTAGATCCCCGCCCAGACGAAGGGGTAGTCCACCATCGTCTCCATGTGCGGCGGCGCGATGCCGTCGCGCGGGTCCATCACGGTGTTGCGCACGGGCGCCGGCGGCCGCTTGATCACCCGCTCCGTGCCGGTGGCCTGCACGTGGTCGGTACGGGCGAAGTCGCAGCCCAACTCATCCATGCTGCGCACGAGTTCGGGCAGGTACCCCGGCCCGTACCAGTCGTCGCCGTCGAGGAACGTGACGTACTCGCCCCGGGCCGCGTCGATTCCGCTGTTGCGGGCCTGCGCTATGCCCCGGTTGGTCTCGTGCCGGATCACCCGGGTGTCGGAGCGTCGCTCCGCCCAGCGGTCGATCACCCATGACGTGGCATCCGTGGAGCAGTCGTCGACGAGCAGGAACTCGAATTCCGGGTCCGCGTTGTTGGCGAGACTTCTCAGAGTGCTCTCGGCGAAGGTCTCCACATTGTGCATGGGGACGACGACGGACAGTTTCGGCACGCGGGCCTCTCACGCTCGAAGGTCGGGGATTGGAACAGGCTAACGACGCCTCCGAATCCGCCGGTGTCCAGCCGGGCGCGGAAAAGCGAACTCCGTTCGCGGTGGAAGTGAATTCTTGGTGATTCGCGCCCGGGGTCACGTCGGGTCGAAGACGCTCCGCAGTTCCTGGAGGTTCGCCTGCGTGGTCTTCCACAGGAATTCCTGCGCGCCGAGCACGTCGGCGACCGCCGCCGCGTGGTCGTCGAGCACCGCGGACGCCCGCTCCGCGAGGCGCGGTCCCAGCTCCCGGTCGTGCACCGACAGCCCCCACTCCGGACGCCCGATGTCCGACAGGAAGTAGGCCAGCTTCGGATGGGAGACGAGGCTCAGGATCGGGGTCCCGCAGCCGAACGGGATCATGCCGGCGTGCCCGCGCATGCCGATCACCAGCCGAGCGCGGGCGTACAGGTCGCGGATCGCGTCGTTCGAGACGGCGTAGAGCCGCTCGACGGGCAGGGCGATGCCGTGCTCCCGGCGCAGGTCGTGCACGAACCGCTCGTCGGCCGGCATGTGCGCCGCGTACCGGACGTCCGCCCGCTCCCGCAGCGCCCCGAGCGCGTGGGCCGTCTGGGCGAGGAAGTGCCCGTAGTCGTGGCCGAATCGCAGGCCCGCGCGGTCGTAGGCGCAGTTGACCAGGACGGTGTCGGATCGCTCGGACGCCTCGAAGCGGCCCGGGAGCAGCTGCCGGGCCACCGTGGTCGGGCAGGGCTGGTAGCGCACCCGGTCGCGCAGCGAGGCGGGGAGCAGCTCGCGGACCCGGTCGATCGATCCGTGGTTGCGCAGCCCGAAGAACGCCGACCGCTCCACGAGGACGCGCAGGCTCTCGGCGAACCGGCGGCGCCGGTACTGCTGCCCGTCGAAGACGTTGTAGCCGACCGCGAACACCGCGAGCGGCGCGGTGACGCGGGCCAGCAGGTCGTCCGGCACGTTCCACTGCCAGTGGCTGTTGCCGTTGGGGGAGGTGTCCGGGAGGAAGAGACCGCCGCCGCCCACGACCACCCCGCGGCGCGCGTTCAGCCGCTCCAGGGCCGCCTCGTCGACCAGCCGGTGCACCGGCTGCGGGTACCAGCGGCGGGGGCCCGTGTCGGTGCCGAAGCACAGGCGTACGGCCTCGGGCAGGACCTTGTCCCCGGCGTTCTCGTCGCCCTCGGCGAACAGCGCCACGTGCGCGAGCTGTTCGGAGGGGTCCGGCTCCGGGCCGCGGGCGTCGCCGGCCGTGCCGTCGGAGTCCGGGCCGTCGGACTCCGGGCCGTCCGCCCGGGTGCGGACGTACCAGGCGTGGCAGCCCGCGTCGGTCGGGTCGGCGTCCAGGCCCTCGCGGGCGTAGGCGTGCGCGTCCGCCTCCCGGCCGCGGAGCCGGGCCAGCCGGGCGAGCTGCGCGAAGGCGCGCGGGGCGACGTCGGGGGAGGCGGCCGCCAGCAGCAGGTGGGCCTCGGCCTCGTCGTAGCGGGACAGCGCCATCAGGCAGACGCCCAGGGTCTCGTGGCAGCGCGGCGCGTCCAGCCGGTCCGCCACGACGGGCGCGAGGACCTCGACCGCCTCGTCGTACCGGCCCTGCCCGCGGTACACGTCGGCGACCGTGCGGGCCAGGTCCAGCGAGGGGCGGGCCTTCAGCAGGGGCGGGGCGTAGTGCGCCAGCAGGTCGGGGTGCTTGCGTCCGCGCAGGGCCCGGAAGGCGGCGCGGAACTCCTCGTCGCCCAGCTCGAAACGGCGCCGTGCCTCGGCCGCCGGGCCGTGCCCGGGGGTGTCGGACGGTCCCGTGAAGCGCAGGACGACGACGTCCTCGGGCACCGGCAGGTCGTCGTGCAGGCGGCGGGCGGGGAAGTCGTACCGCGCGTCGAGCGGGGTGAGGACGCCGTCGGGCGCCAGGCCCTCGCCGGAGCCGGAGCCGGAGCCGGAGCCGGAGCCGGACGCGGCGGCGAGCCGGGTCGCCAAGGCGTCGTCCACGTCCGCGCGCTGGACGACGAACAGCCCGTCCGGCGGCACCACCGGCCGCTCCCCGTCCTGCTCTCCGGCGTGCCGTCCGGCGTGCGGCGACCGCGGTACGGCGGCCACCCCGTGGCGCATCCGCAGCAGCTCGCCGAGGTCGCCCAGGACGACCATGCCGGGATCGAGGGCGAGGACGGTGTCGTACCCCTCCAGCCGGAAGACGTCCCCGCGGCCGGCCTCCGCGCGGCGGGTGACGAGGCGCGGGTGCAGCGGCCGCAGCGCGTCGAACGCGTCGTCGGGCAGACCGGGGTGGAGGACCACGAAGTCCTCGCACACCCCCGGGTTGGTCAGCGCGAGGCTGCGGATCAGCGTGGGGAGGCGGGACAGGCCGTCCCGGTCGGTGTGGACGGCGAAGGCGATCCGGCGTCTGCCGGTGACGGTGCTCCGGTCGTCCGCGGAGGCGGGGGAGTGGGTCATCGCAGCGCGATCCTCATCTTGCTGTCGTCGACGTGCGTCGCGCGGTCCATGACCCACTCGGCCTCCCTCGGCCGCAGCCGCCCGGGCGGGGTGAAGCCGATCAGGTCGAGGCGGGGGCTCGCGTCCAGGAAGTCCAGGAGTCTGAGCACGGTGAAGGCGGTGGTCGTCGCCGGCTCCCAGCCGCCCTCGCCCAGCAGGGCCGGGTCGGCGAGCGGGCGGCGCAGGGAGGCGTCGCCGACGTGCTCCTGCGCCCCGGGCGCCAGCCGGGTCCGTACGGCGCGGCGCCAGTCGGCGGCCGGGTCGCCGAACACCAGCCGGATGCCGGCCGGCCGCGTCCAGCCGGGCTCCTCCCAGGGGGCACCACCCCGCAGCGTGACGGCGTGCAGGCCGGTGCGCTCGCCGGTGCCCCCGGCGCGGACCCGGTAGCCGTCGCAGCGCACCACCAGGTCGTAGCGGTCGATCTCCGCGCCCAGGGTGCTCGCGGCGACGTCCCCGGCGTTCGCGACCAGGCACACCGTCCGCCCCGCGATCAGGGCCCGCAGACCGGTCACGCCGACCGGGGTGGCGCCGCCGAGCAGCGGTTCGGGTACGGCGCCCTGCTCGACGAGGCGCCGGTGACGCCCGTGCAGCTCCAGCAGACGCCGCACCGCCGGGTCGCCCGGGCCGTGCTCGGCCAGCCGCTCCCGTACGAAGGAGGCGAACCGGGGTTCGACGACCGCGGTGGTCGTGGTGGGCTCGCGGAGCAGGTCGGCGAGACCGGCACCCGCCTCGGGGAAGAGCGCCACGGCCGCTTCGACGCAGGCCCGGCGGCGGCGCAGGGTGTCCATCCTGCGGGCGACCTCGGGCGCCGGGGTGCCGCCGCCGAGGAGCGTGACGTAGCGCTCGTAGCACTGGAGCGCCTCGTCCCCGCGGCCGAGCCCGTCCAGCGCCAGGCCGCGCAGCCGCCAGGCGCCCTTGGACCGCTGCCGGATGCCGGCCGACGACTCGGCGAGCCCGAGCGCCAGGCCCAGCCCGCGCTCCCCACCCGCCTCCAGCGCCCGCTCGCCGACCTGGAGCAGGGCGTCGAAGGGGTCGGCCGACGGGCTGTCCAGCGAGGCCGCGAACACGCCGATCGCCCGGCTGAGCCGCACCTGCGGGACGCCGGCCCCGTCGCCCTCCCCGGCGAGGTGCTCACCGCACAGACGCATGCTCCGCGCGTACAGCACCGGCCTGGCGGCGTCCTTATGCCGTGCCTTGAACAATCCCGCCAGGGGTTTCGTCATGCGCTCCACCGTTCTCCGACCGGAGCCCGAATGTGCCGGAGCCCGACGCTCCGCGGGTGTCCGGGGGACGGACACCGGGTGAACACTCGCCCTGCCCAAGGGCCCCGCACGCACCCGGCACCCAGCCGCCTCAACGCCCCAGGGACCGCCGAATCGCACGGGCCCGGCGCACGACGCTCCGGGCCGTCGAGTTGTGCGGCAGGAAGCCCAGGCGGGACGGGATGCCGCCGGGGAGGCCCAGGGACGTGAGGCGGCGTTTCTTGAAGTAGCGCCAGGTGTGGGGGGTCAGGCCGGTGCGGAGGTAGGCCTCGGCGGCGGGGCGGAGTTCCGGGAGGACCTTCGGCTGCATCGCGAAGCCGACGGTCCGCAGCAGCGCGGTGAGGGCGTCGGCGTCCGTGGCGGCCCGGCCCTCGGCGACCGCGGCGGCGTCGGACAGGTCCGGCAGCAGCGCGTCCACGAGGGTCGCGGGGACGCGGTTGCTGTTCTCGTACGGCGTCAGCCGGTCCAGCAGCGTCTCGGTGCCGAGCCGCGCCACCGGCAGCCCGTACAGGGTGGACGCGGTGAGCAGCGCCGTGGAGAAGCAGCCCACGACCAGCGCCGGGCGGGTCCGCTGGAACAGCACCTCCGCGAGGACCGGCGTCTCCACCACGTGCAGCTCGACGCCGAGCTTCCCGGCCTCCCGCTCCAGCGTCCGTGTGAACCGCGCCGGCGCGGTCGGGTGGGACTTGAACACCACGCGGGTGTGCCCGAGCGCCGCCGCGCCGGTCAGCATCCGCACGTGCAGGTCTTCCTCCTCCTCGGCGGAGAGCACGCCCAGTGCCGAGAGGTACTGGCCGAGCAGCACCGCGGGCCGCTCCACGTCCGGCAGACCCGCGCCCGTCTCCGCCAGCTCGGCGAGCACCTTCGTGAACGCCGGGGTCGGCACGATCTCGGGCTCGACGCCGAACTCCGTCAGCAGCAGCGGCGCGAGCCCCGGCACCAGGTCCAGGTGGAGCAGCCGTTCGACGCGCGTGCCGACCAGGGGGGCCAGCTTGGTGCGGGTGGGCCCGTAGCTCATCAGCCCGTCCGCGTAGACGGTCAGCGGCGCGTCGGTGAAGATCTGCGCCACGCCGAGCGCGGGGTGCACCTGGATCGACTCCACGGCCAGCGCCACGTCGTCGTCGCCGATGCCCCAGGCCAGCCGCAGGTGCCGCTCCCACATCGGTACGTCGTCCAGCCGCGGCGACCAGCCGCCGGGGTGGAAGGGGAAGATCACCTCGTTCCACGACACCACGTCGTCGAACCGGTCGCGCAGCCGCTCGAACCCCGGCATCCGGTCGACGGACGGGGCCGTCTCGGGCGTCGCCGCGTTGTTGGAGACCAGCAGGATCCGCCGGTCGGCCGGGGCGAAGCTGCCGGTGTCGAGGGCCGCCGCGAGCGTCGCCGTGCCGTACAGCGTCGACGCCAGGAAGATCTGCGTGGTCATGCCGCCGCCCCCGTCCCGGCACGCCGGCGCAGCCGGCGCAGTCGTGTGGCGCGCTCGGCGTCCATCGACCCGAGCGCGACGTCGAGTGCGTCCTGCGGCATCCGCCGCAGCGCCGCCGCGCTCATCTCCTTGAGTTTCCGCGCCACGGCAGGCTCGAACCTTTCGATGGAACCGAGATGGTGGGAAATGATCGCGCAGTACGTCCGCACGGCCTTGGGCAGCAGCAGCTCCGCCTCCGCGTCGCCCGCCGCCCCCGCGACGACCTCGTCGAACGCGCGGATGAAGTCGAGCTGGCGGATGTCGCCGACCTGGGTGAGCGAGGACGCCACCCCGCGCCGGTAGAAGGCGCCGAGCAGCCCGGTCACCGCGAAGGAGTCCGCCTCCCGGTGCAGCTTCCAGATCCACGGCCGGTCCTCGGCCGTGCGCAGCCCGTCGGTGAAGTGCAGCAGACCGCGCTCGGCCAGCCGCCGGTGGTAGATCCCCGCCCACGCGTACGCGTAGTCCACGGAGGTCGAGCGGTGCGCGGGCAGGATCGCGTCGCGCGGACGCAGCGCCACGTTGCGGCGGCCGTGCGGGACGCGGTGCAGCGTGCGGGTCCGCCCCGTGCACTGCACGTGGTCGGTGCGCACGAAGTCGACGTCCAGCCCCTCGATCGCGGCCACCAGCCGGGCGCAGTGGCCGGGCGCCAGCCAGTCGTCGCCGTCCAGGAAGGCGACGTACTCGCCGCGCGCCCGGTCGATGCCGGTGTTGCGGGCGGTCGCCAGGCCGCCGTTCCTCTCGTGTATGACCAGCACCGCCCCCGGCAGCTCGCGCTCGGCACGGGCGAGGAGGTCCGCGGTCCCGTCGGTCGAGCAGTCGTCGACGAGAATGAATTCGAAGTCGTCCCGCGCGTTTGCGCGCAGACTCCGCAGGGTGTCTGGTGCGTACTGCCGAACGTTGTAGAACGGCACGATGACGGAGAGCTTGGGCACGTGAGCGACGTTATGCGCCGGCCCGGCATTCGGCTTTACCGCCGCCTTGAGGTGAGGTGAACGCGGCGTGGCGAAGCAGTGAAGCGAACATTTTTACGGATGCCGGGCGAGCTGATTCCCCTGTCGGCGACGTGCTGTTCACCCTTTGTTGGATTCCGGTTGGGCGGTTCCTAGAAATGGCTTCCTAGCGTCTACGACGTGCCAGCAAGTGCAACGAAGGCCCTGCGAGTCGCCGTTCTGGCGGACTCCGACACCCGGTGGAAATGGGGCGCGCTCACCGCGACCCGGATCTCCCCCGCGGAACCGGAGGACATCCGCCTCGACGGCTACCTCCTGCGCGGCCGAGCCACCCCCACCGCCCGCCAGCTGCGGGAGGTCGGCGTCACCGCGGACTCGCTCCGCGAGGTGACCGCCGTCGAGTTCCTGCGCGCCATGGAGGCGGCGACGGGCGAGGAGTCCTACGACGTCCTCGTCCTCGCCCTGGTCGGCGGCGGCGTCCAGGCGATGCTGCACGGACTCGGCCGCGCCTGGCGGGACCGCGCCGACCGGCCCGTGGTCGTCACCGGCTACGTGGGCGTCGTCTACGAGAAGCTCGCCGACGGCCTGCTGCTGCGTCACGGCGCCGACCTCGTCCTCGCCAACTCCCGCCAGGACGCGGAGCGTTTCCGGTCCGTGTACGAGGGGGTCGGCGCCGACGCCGCCGCCGTGACCGAGGTGGCCCTGCCCTTCCTCGGCGGCGCGGGGTACCCCGGCGAGCCCGACGGCACCGACCGCCCCTACACGGTCGTCTTCGCCGCCCAGCCCTCCGTGCCGGACAGCCGCAAGGACCGTACGTACCTCCTCGAACGGCTGATCCGGCACGCCCGCCGCCACCCCGAGCGCGAGGTGCTGCTCAAGCTGCGCTCCAAGCCGGGCGAGCACACCACGCACATCGAGGAGCTGCCGTACCAGAAGCTGGTGCAGCGGGCCGATCCGCCGCCCAACTTCCGCCTGGTCTACGGGCACATGGGCGAGGTGCTGGACCGCACCGACCTGCTGGTCACCATCAGCTCCACCGCGGCCCTCGAATCCCTGCACCGCCGCATCCCCACCGTCGTCCTCACCGACCTCGGCGTGCGCGAGGCGCTCGGCAACCACCACTTCGTCGGCTCGGGCTGCCTCGCCTCCTGGGACCAGCTCGACGAGGGCCACCGCCCGGCACCCGACGCCGACTGGGTCGCCCGGCAGGGCGTCGCGGCGGACGGCGAGTACGCGACCGCCTTCGACGAGGCCCGCGACCGCATCGCCGCCCTGCTCGGCCGGTCCGGCGGACTGCCGCCGCTCACCCCGTACTACACACCCGTCACCGCCCCCGGCTACCTGCCCGGCATCCTCGCCCGCCACCACCTCGCCCCCGACGGCAC
>NZ_QHJH01000094.1 GCF_003947455.1 Streptomyces sp. WAC 04229
CGCCCGCCCCGCACGCGCCCTCGCCGGATTCGCCGGGGCTCAGGCCGGGCCCGGCGAGTGGGCCGAGGTCACCGTCGAGCTGCCGCGCCGCGCCTTCGAGGTCTGGGACGAGGCGACCGGCTCGTGGGCGTTTGTGAAGGGTTCGTACGAACTCGGCATCGGACGCTCGATCGCCGACCGCCGGATCACATCGGCGATTACCGTCTGAACCGGGACGCCCGCGAGGGCCTTCCCCCGCGAACAGCCCCGGCCCGGGACCTGACGGCCGGGCCGGGGCTCGCCGGGCCCACTCGCCCCGCTACCGCGCGGAGAAGCCGTACACCGTCCGCGAACGGAACACCTCGCCCGGCCGCAGCACCGTGCCCGGGAAGTCCGGCCGGTTCGGGGAGTCCGGGAAGTGCTGCGTCTCCAGCGCGATGCCGTCACCGGGCGCGTGCGGCTCGCCCAGCTGGTCGGCGGTGTACACCTGGATGCCCGGCTCGGTCGTCGCCACCGTCAGCACCCGCCCCGACGCCGGGTCGTACAGCTCCGCGACCTCCTCGGCGGTCTCCGTCACACCCTTGTCCAGGCAGAAGTTGTGGTCGTAGCCCGAACCGACCTTGCGCGCCCGCCGGAAGTCGAACCGCGTGCCCGTCACGTCCGCCGGTTCGCCCACCGGGATCAGACCCGCGTCGACCGGCGTCATCCGGGACGCCGCCAGCCGCAGCTCGTGGCCGCCCGCGTGCCCGGAGCCGCCGAGGTTGAAGTAGCTGTGGTTGGTCGGATTCAGCACGGTCGGCGCGTCGGTGACCGCCTCGTAGTCGATCCGCAGCGCCCCCGGCTCCTCCAGCGTGTACGTCACCGAGATCGCCACCCGGCCCGGGTAGCCCTCCTCGCCGTCCGGGCTGACCAGGCTCAGCCGGATGCCGTGCCCCTCGTCCCCGACCGGCTCCACGTCCCACACCCGCTTGTCGAAGCCCCGCTCACCACCGTGCAGCGAGTTCGGCCCGTTGTTCCGCGCCAGCGTGTACGTCCGCCCGTCCAGCGGGAAACGGCCGCCCGCGATCCGGTTGGCGTACCGGCCGACGAGCGCGCCGAAGTACGGCTCCGGATGGCGGACATAGCCGTCCAGGTCCGCGAACCCCAGCACCACGCCCGCGGTGTTCCCGTCCCGGTCCGGGGCCTGAACCGACTGGACGATCCCGCCGTACGACAGAATCCGAACCCGTATGCCGGCCCGCTCCAGGGTCCAGCGGTGTACCGGCGTGCCGTCGGAAAGTGTGCCGAAGAGTTCGTTCATGTGCGAACTCTAGGACACGCCCAGGTCAGGGCCGCTCGGCGGTGACCGCCCGGTAGGCGATCTCGGCCAGCCTGGCCTGGCCGTCCACACTGGGGTGGAACCAGTCCCAGTGGCTCAGCTGGTCCGTGCCGAAGTGGTACGCGTGCACCGCGCCGTCGTCGGTACGGCAGCGCCGGTCCTTCGCGCAGACCTCCCGCAGCACCTCGTTGTAGTCCGCCACCCGGTCCCGCACGGTGTTCCGCCGCAGGGTCGCCGCCGAGTCGAGGGAGTCCGCGTCGGCCAGCATCGACGGGCACAACCCCAGCTTCCACACCTGCTTGCCCAGCGGGTTGGTGCGCCCCTGTGACCACAGCCGCTTCAGGTCCGGGACGCTCGCCACGTACACCTGCGCCTTGGGCAGCTCACGGCGCAGGGTGCTCATGGCCTCCTCGAACTGGTCCCGGAAGTCGGCCACCGGGGTCATCGCCGAGGTCGTCGCCCGGCAGGCGTCGTTGGCCCCCACCATCACCGCGACCAGCTCGGGCTTGCGCGCCGCCGCCCGGGTCACCTGCCCACTCAGGTCGGCCATCCGGGACCCGGTGACCGCGTAGTTCCAGCTCCGCTCGGCCGCCTCCGCCTTCCCCAGCAGCCGCACGGCCAGACTGTCGACCTCGGCGCTGGAGCCGGTCGCCCAGGACACGTCGGGGCAGTCCGACAGCACCGAGCAGGCGTCGAAGCCGCGCGTGATGGAGTCGCCCACCGCGGCGACCGAGTCCGGGCTGCGGTCCCAGACCGGGGCCGGCTTCGGACGCTTCGACGCGCTGCCGGACGGGTCGGGGGAGTCACCGCCCACGGCGTCGCAGCCCGCCACGCCCAGCACGGCGGCGGTCAGGACGGCGAGCGCGGCACGCGCCCGGCGCCGGCCACGGCGCGCCGGCCGTACCTCCACCTGGTCCGTCCCCTGGCCCATACACGTCCCACCCCTCGCCTCGTGCCTCCAGTGTCCTCAACCCATGACACCCCGCCGGGGGTTCCCGGGGCGGTGATGCGACGCCTCACACCCGTACAAGCGTCCTGCCGGGTGAATGGCGCGGCTTTGTCGGCACCGGGACCGACGGTACGTCACACTCCTTGCCCCGTCGCACGGTAGCCTCGCCCTACACGTGACCCGCCCGGTCACGGCCGTCCGCCCGTTCCGAGATGTCCCGCTCAGCCCGGAGGTTCCGGTGACGACACGTGGAGTCCTGTACGTGCACTCCGCGCCGCGCGCGCTCTGCCCGCACGTCGAGTGGGCCGTCGCCGGGGTGCTCGGCACACGCGTCGGCCTGGACTGGATCCGGCAGCCCGCGGCGCCCGGCACCTGGCGCTCCGAGTTCTCCTGGCAGGGCCAGGCCGGCACCGCCTCCAAGCTCGCCTCCGCGCTGCGCGGCTGGCAGCTCCTGCGCTTCGAGGTCACCGCGGAACCGTCCGCGGGCGCCGAGGGCGAGCGCTACAGCTGCACCCCCGACCTCGGCATCTTCCACGCCGTCACCGGCATCCACGGCGACATCCTGATCCCGGAGGACAGGCTGCGCGCCGCCCTGGTCCGCTCCCAGCGCGGCGAGACCGACCTGGAGTCCGACATCGCGCGACTCCTCGGAAAGCCCTGGGACGACGAACTGGAGACCTTCCGCCACGCGGGCGAGGGCGCCCCGGTCCGCTGGCTGCACCAGGTCGTGTAAGAGACGCCACCGCAAACGCGCCCCAAAGGGGCGCGGGGAACTGCGCGACCAGCCACCACGGACCCGCACCCGGCAAACCACCCCACCACGAACGGCGATGGCCCGAACCCCCAACCGGGGCTCGGGCCATCGACAGGTTCAGCGACGCCGGTCAGACCGAACGGAACGCCAGAACGACATTGTGCCCACCGAATCCGAACGAGTCGTTCAGCGCGGCGATCCGCCCCTCGACGGGCAGCTTGCGGGCCTCGCCGCGCACGATGTCCGCGTTGGCCTCGGCCTCGGGGTCGAGGTTCTCGACGTTGATGGTCGGCGGCGCCACCCGGTGGTACAGCGCGAGAACCGTCGCGACGGACTCCACGCCGCCCGCGCCACCGAGGAGGTGACCGGTCATCGACTTGGTGCCGGAGACCGCCATGTGGTCCACGTCGTCGCCGAGGACCTTGCGCAGCGCCTTCAGCTCGGCGATGTCACCGGCCGGCGTCGAGGTGGCGTGCGCGTTGACGTGCACGATCTCGGCCGGGTTCAGGTCGGTGCGGTCCAGCAGGTTCTGCAGGGCGTTGGAGATGCCCCGGCCCTCGGGCTCCGGCTGCACGATGTCGTGGGCGTCGGCGGAGATGCCCTGCCCGACGGCCTCCGCGTAGACGCGGGCACCGCGCGCGGCGGCGTGCTCGGCGGACTCCAGGACGAGGACGCCGGCGCCCTCACCGAGGACGAAGCCGTCACGGCCCGTGTCGAAGGGGCGCGAGGCGCCCTGCGGGTCGTCGTTGTTCTTGGACATCGCCATCATGTTGCCGAACGCGGCGATGGGCAGCGGGTGGATCGCCGCCTCCGTGCCGCCCGCGACGACGACGTCCGCACGGCCGGTGCGGATCATCTCGATGGCGTATCCGATGGCCTCGGCGCCCGACGCACAGGCGGAGACCGGCGTGTGCACGCCCGCGCGGGCGCCCACGGCCAGACCGACGTTGGCCGAGGGGCCGTTCGGCATCAGCATGGGGACGGTGTGCGGGGAGACGCGGCGGACGCCCTTCTCCTTGAGCACGTCGTACTGGTCGAGCAGGGTCGTCACGCCGCCGATGCCGGAGGCGATGACCGCACCGAGCCGGTCGGGGTCGACCTGGGCCCCGCTCTCGGCGTCCGGCGTGCTCTCGCCGGCCTTGCCGGTGTAGCCCGCGTCCTTCCATGCCTCCTGGGCGGCGATCAGCGCGAACTGCGCGGAACGGTCCAGACGGCGGGCCTGCGGCCGCGGGATGACCTCGGAGGGGTCCACGGCGACCGGCGCGGCGATACGGACCGCCTGGTCGGCGGCCCACTCCTGCTCCAGGGGCTTGACGCCGGACCTGCCGGCGACCAGGCCCTCCCAGGTCGAGGCTGCGTCGCCACCCAGCGGTGTGGTTGCGCCGATACCGGTGACGACCACGGTGCGATTGGTCGAGCTCACGGGAATTCTTTCTCCAACGGGATACGGATTCGTACGGCGCCACCGCCGGGTGGCGGGGCAGTCTGCCCGGATACTCGGGACATGCCCGAGTATCGGCGGATCAGGCCTGGTGGTCGAGGATGTACTTGGTCGCGTCGCCGACCGTCTTGAGGTTCTTGACGTCCTCGTCCGGGATCTTGACGTCGAAGCGCTCTTCGGCGGCGACGACGACCTCGACCATGGACAGCGAGTCGACGTCCAGGTCGTCGGTGAAGGACTTGTCCAGCTGGACGTCCTCAACCGGGATGCCGGCGATCTCGTTCACGATCTCCGCGAGACCGGCGACGATCTCTTCCTGAGTGGCGGCCATGGTGGCGCTCCTTCTTTGGTTTCCAGAGGGTGTGGCGGCCCGCCGCGTCGCGGCGAGTGTTGCTGCTCTCCGTTCCGGACCGCATGATCCGGCACGGAGTGCCTAGGGGAGGGTAACGACCGTGGCGGCGTACACGAGACCCGCCCCGAAGCCGATGACGAGCGCGGTGTCGCCGCTCTTGGCCTCGCCGGTCGCCAGGAGCCGCTCCATCGCGAGCGGGATCGAGGCGGCCGAGGTGTTGCCGGTGGTGCGGATGTCACGGGCGACCGTGACGTGCTCCGGCAGCTTCAGTGTCTTCACCATCGAGTCGATGATCCGCACGTTGGCCTGGTGCGGGATGAAGACGTCGAGGTCGTCCGGGCTGATCCCGGCCGCGTCCAGCGCCTGCTGCGCGACCTTCGCCATCTCGAACACGGCCCAGCGGAACACCGCCTGGCCCTCCTGCGTGATCGCAGGAAACTTGATGTTGCCCTGGGCGTCGAGGGGCAGTTCGGAGACGTCGCCGATCCGGAAGCGGTCCCACGGGATCGTCTGCTTGATGGTCTCGGACTTGTCGCCCTCCGAGCCCCAGACCGTCGGGCCGATCTCCGGCTCCTGCGACGGGCCGACCACGACCGCGCCGGCCCCGTCGCCGAACAGGAAGGCCGTGGCCCGGTCCTCCAGGTCGGTCAGGTCGGAGAGCCGCTCCACGCCGATGACCAGGACGTACTCCGCCGAACCCTCGACGACCATGCCCTTGGCGAGGGTGAGTCCGTAGCCGAAGCCCGCGCAGCCCGCCGAGATGTCGAAGGCGGCGGCCTTGCCCGTGCCGAGCCGGTCGGCGATCTCGGTGGCGACGGCCGGGGTCTGGCTGAAGTGCGAGACGGTCGAGACGACCACGGCGCCGATCTGGTCGGCGGAGATCCCGGAGGCCGCGATGGCCTTGCCGGACGCCTCGATCGACATCGCCGCGACGGTCTCCTCGGGGGAGGCCCAGTGCCGCGTCTCGATGCCGGAGCGCGAGCGGATCCACTCGTCGGACGAGTCGATCGTCTCGAGGATCACCTCGTTCGGCACGATCCGGGTCGGACGGTAGCCGCCGACCCCGAGGATGCGCGCGTACGGGGCGCCCTTGCTGGGCTTGATCTTCGACATGCTGTCGCGCTCCTTGTCAGGCCTGCTGGGCGTGGTCGGCGACGAGCTCGCGGGCCGCGTCGAGATCGGCGGGGGTCTTCAGGGCCAGCGTCTTCACGCCCGGCAGCGCGCGCTTGGCGAGACCGGTCAGCGTGCCGCCCGGGCACACCTCGACGATCGCGGTGACGCCCAGCTTGCCGAACGTCTCCATGCACAGGTCCCAGCGGACCGGGTTGGCGACCTGCCCGACCAGGCGGTCCAGCACCTCGGCGCCGGTGGCGACGGCCTGCCCGTCCTTGTTGGACACGTAGGTCAGCTTCGGGTCGGCCGGCGTGAGCGCCGACGCGGCCTCGGCGAGCTTGTCCACCGCGGGCGCCATGTGGCGCGTGTGGAAGGCGCCGGCCACCTTCAGCGGGACGACCTTGCGCACGCCCTCGGGCTTGTCCTCGTTCAGCGCGGCCAGCTGCTCCATGGTGCCGGCCGCCACGATCTGCCCGGCGCCGTTCACGTTCGCCGGGGTCAGGCCGAGCTTCTCCAGGTGAGCGACGCTCACCTCGGGGTCGCCGCCGAGCAGCGCCGACATGCCGGTCTCGGTGACCGCGGCGGCCTCGGCCATGGCCAGGCCCCGGCGGCGTACGAGGGTCAGCGCGGCGGTGTCGTCGAGGACGCCCGCGAAGGCGGCGGCGGTGATCTCGCCGACACTGTGGCCCGCGACGGCACCGGGCGCGATGTCACCGAGTGCCGCGGCGGACAGCAGGCCCGCGGCGACCAGCAGCGGCTGGGCGACGGCCGTGTCCCGGATCTCGTCCGCGTCGGCCTTGGTGCCGTAGTGGGCGAGATCGAGTCCAATGGCGTCGGACCACGCGGCGACGCGGTCTGCGGCGCCGGGGAGGGCGAGCCAGTCAGTCAGGAAGCCGGGCGTCTGGGCGCCCTGGCCGGGAGCGACGAGTACGAGCACTCTCACACTCTCTCTTGAGGACGGCCGGGACCGCCCGTGGGGACAAGGACGAAGAACAGCAGGGGGTTTTGTGGACCCTCGACAAAAGCTTAGAGTTGCGGATCTCCATCGGCCAGACGCCCCAGGATGAGCGCGATCCGCAGTGTGAACGCAGACCGTACATCAGAGGGTGACCATCCGGTGACGTCAGTCACACGTCGGAGCCGGTAGCGCACGGTGTTCGGGTGAACGAAGAGCATCCGGGCGGCGCCCTCCAGACTGCTCGCCTGCTCCAGATAGACGCTGAGCGTCTCCAGCAGCGCGGCCCCGGCCTCCTCCAGCGGTCTGTAGATCTCCTCCACCAACTGCTCACGGGCCGCAGGGTCGGAGGCGATCGCACGCTCCGGAAGCAGATCGTCCGCCAGTACCGGGCGCGGCGCGTCCTGCCAGGCGGTGCAGGCCTTGAGCCCGGCGGCGGCGGCCTGCGCGGACCGCGTCGCGGCCAGCAGGTCCGGCACCACGGGACCGGCCACGACCGCCCCCTGGGCGAACGGTCCGATCAGCGACTTGGCCACCGCCAGCGGGTCGTCGCGGCCCCCGGCGATCACCACCAGCCGGTCCCCGAGCACCCCGGTCAGGACCTGGAGCTTGGCGTGCCGGGCCGCGCGCCGGATGGCCTCGACGGTCAGCTCGGAGTCGCCGTCCGGCGCGGTGCCGAGCACGACGCAGACGTGATCGGGCGAGTTCCAGCCGAGGGCGGCGGCCCGGGACACCGCCCCCTCGTCGGCCTCCCCGCTGAGCACGGCGTTGACCACCAGCGACTCGAGACGCGCGTCCCAGGCACCGCGTGCCTCGGCGGCCTGCGCGTACACCTGGGCGGTCGCGAAGGCGATCTCCCGCGCGTACACCAGCAGCGCCTCACGCAGCACCGACTCGTCGCCGGGCGCGGCGACCTCGTCGATGGCGGACTCCATCACCTCGATGGTCGTCCGCACCATCTCCACGGTCTGCCGCAGTGTGATCGCGCGGGTCAGCTCGCGCGGCGCGGTGCCGAACACGTCGGTGGAGATGGCCTGGGGCGCGTCCGGCCGCCGGAACCACTCGGTGAAGGCGGCGATGCCGGCCTGGGCGACCAGCCCGATCCAGGAACGGTTCTCCGGTGGCATCGCCCGGTACCACGGCAGTGTCTCGTCCATGCGCGCGATGGCCTGCGCGGCGAGCGATCCGGCGGACTGCTCCAGCCGCTTCAGCGTCGCGGTGTGCGAATGGACGGCGTGCGCCGCGGGCTCGGGCTTGCTGGTTTCGGGTTCGGGCACGGGACAAGACTGCCTTATCAGGACGGGAGCACGCGCCGCCGGGTCTACCGTGGACGTCGTGACGGACGTACGGCGCGCCGACGAGCGCTATCCCGGGGGTGACGAGGCGGCGGGCATCGTCTCCCGCCACGCCTTCTCCTTCGGCCCCCACTACGACCCCGGCAACCTCCGCTTCGGCGCGCTGATCGCCTGCAACGAGGAGCGCCTGGCGCCCGGCGCCGGCTTCGACGAGCACCCGCACAGCCACACGGAGATCGTCACCTGGGTGGTCGAGGGCGAGCTGACCCACCGGGACTCCGCGGGTCACGAGACGGTCGTCCGTGCCGGGGACGTGCAGCGCCTCAGCTCCGCGGGCGGCGTCCGCCACGTCGAGCGCAACGACGGCGCCGCCCCGCTGACCTTCGTCCAGATGTGGCTGGCCCCGCGCGAGCCCGGCGGCGACCCCGCCTACGAGATCGTCCGCGGCATCGCCGACTCCACGCCGTACGCGGTCCCCGAGGCCGCCGCCATGCTCCACGTACGCCGCCTGGCGGCGGGGGAGCGCACGGCGGTGCCGGACGGGGCGTACGTGTACGTCCACGTGGTGCGGGGCGAGGTGACGCTGAGCGGTGAGGCGCTGGGACCGGGGGACGCGGCGCGGATCACGGACGCCGAGGGGATGGACGCGGTGGCGGCGACGACGGCCGAGCTGCTCCTGTGGGAGATGGCTTAGACCTCCGCCAGCACCGCGTCCGTGAAGGGCGGCCATGCCTCGGCCGCCCACGGGCCGAAGGCGCGGTCGGCGAGCGCGACGCAGGCGAGGCCGGCGTCCGGGTCGATCCACAGGAAGGTGCCCGACTGGCCGAAGTGGCCGAAGGTGCGTGGCGAGGACGAGGCGCCCGTCCAGTGGGGGGACTTGCCGTCGCGGATCTCGAAGCCGAGGCCCCAGTCGTTGGGGTTCTGGTGGCCGTAGCCCGGCAGCACGCCCTTCGTGCCCGGGTACTGCACCGTCATCGCCTCGGCGACCGTGCGCGGGTCGAGGAGCCGCGGTGCCTGCACCTCGGCGGCGAACCGCAGCAGGTCCTCGACGGTGGAGACGCCGTCCTTCGCCGGGGAGCCGTCCAGGGCCGTGGACGTCATGCCCAGGGGTTCGAGCACCGCCTGCCGCGCGTATTCGGCGAACGGCATGTCCGCCGCCTTGGCGATGTGGTCGCCGAGCTGCTCGAAGCCGGCGTTGGAGTAGAGCCGGCGCTCGCCGGGCGGGGCGGTCACCCGGTGCTCGTCGAAGGCCAGCCCCGAGGTGTGGGCGAGCAGGTGCCGGACGGTCGATCCGGCCGGGCCCGCGGCCTCGTCCAGCTCGATCGCGCCCTCCTCGTACGCCACCAGCGCCGCGTAGGCCGCGAGCGGCTTGGTGACCGAGGCGAGGGGGAAGCGGTGCGCGACGGGGCCGTGGGTGCCCAGGGTCGTGCCGTCGGCCCGGACGACGCCCGCCGCGGCGGTGGGGACCGGCCAGTTCTCGATCAACGCGAGGCTCTTCAAGGACATGCCACCGAGCCTAAGCCGCTCAGAGGTAAAGCCTCATCGAGGGGGTGGTGTCCCGCGTGAAGCCCATCGACGCGTACAGCGGCTCGGCGTCCTCGGACGCGGTGAGCATGACGTGGCTCGCGCCCCGCTCGCGGAACCAGCCCAGCAGCTCGTCCATGCACGCGCGCGCGTAGCCGCGGCGCCGGGCCTCCGGGTCGGTCGCGACGCTGAACACGTAACCGATCAGTCCGCCGGGCGGCCGGTCCGGCCCGCCGATCCGGTACTCCAGGGTCCCCACCACCAGCGCCGCCAACGTGCCGGGCCGGTCCGGGTGGTCGACGACGAACGCCGCGAACTCCCCGCCCGGGTCGGCCAGTCGGGACCGCAGGGCGGGCAGGGAACCGGCCTGCCAGTCGGTGGGCGACGCGGAGTGCATGGCGTCGATCATCACTTGGCGCAGACGGAGCACTTCCTCCGCGTCCTCGGCGGCGGCACGGCGTACGGGACTCATGCCCGCACGCTAGTGATCCGCCCGCCGCGTGTCCCGCGGTTTTCCTCCCCCTTCCGAAGCCGTCGCTTGCCTGGAGTGCACTCCAAGGTCATAGCGTGGCGTGCATGACGGTGATGCAGAACACGGCCGGGACACTCGCGCCGAACGCCACCAGAACAGACGTCTGCTCCGCTCCGCCCCCGCGCCACCCGCGCCCCGACGGAGACGACCGCTACACCATCAGCGAGGTCGTCGCCTTCACCGGGCTGACGGCGCACACCCTGCGCTGGTACGAGCGGATCGGTCTGATGTCCCACATCGACCGCTCGCACACCGGTCAGCGCCGCTACAGCAACCGCGACCTGGACTGGCTCGACTTCGTCGGCAAGCTGCGCATGACCGGTATGCCGGTCGCCGACATGGTCAGGTACGCGGAGCTGGTGCGCGAGGGCGAGAGCACCTATA
This sequence comes from Streptomyces sp. WAC 04229, assembly GCF_003947455.1. Taxonomy (GTDB): domain Bacteria; phylum Actinomycetota; class Actinomycetes; order Streptomycetales; family Streptomycetaceae; genus Streptomyces. The sequence continues at coordinate 10,597 of NZ_QHJH01000094.1, forward strand.
CGGACCGGCGGGAGCTCCTGGAGTCGACGCGCCGCGACGTGCTGACGCGGATCGGCGAACTCCAGGACACCCTCGCCGTGCTCGACCGGAAGATCAGTTTCTACGGGGACGCCGGACGTTCCCGTGAAGGGGAGAGGACCCGATGACGAACAGCAGGATCCCCGCGACGCGGCTGGGTGACGACGGCCCGGAGGTGGGCGTCCAGGGCCTCGGCTGCATGGGCATGAGCTTCGGATACGGCCCGTCGGACGCCGACGCGTCGCGTGCCACCCTGGAGCGGGCGCTGGAGCTGGGCGTCACGCTGTACGACACGGCCGACGCGTACGGCGCCGGCGACAACGAGCGCTTCCTGGCGCCGTTCTTCGCGGCGCACCGCGACGAGGTCGTGATCGCGACCAAGTTCGCCCTGTCGATCCCGCCGGACGACCCGACGAAGCGGATCATCCGCAACGACCCGCCGTACATCCGCCGGTCGGTCGAGGCGAGCCTTGACCGCCTGGGCGTCGATGCGATCGACCTCTACTACATGCACCGGCGCGACGTGAACGTGCCGATCGAGGAGACCGTCGCCGTCATGGCCGGCCTGGTCCGCGAGGGCAAGGTCAAGCACCTGGGCCTGAGTGAGGTGACGGGCGACGAGCTGCGGGCCGCACAGGCGGTGCATCCGATCGCCGCCGTGCAGTCGGAGTGGTCGCTGTTCAGCCGCGACATCGAGGCGGGCGTGGTCCCCGCCGCGCGCGAACTGGGCGTGGCCCTCGTCCCGTACTCGCCGCTCGGCCGGGGCTTCCTCACGGGCTCCTTCGCCAACGCCGACCAGGACCTCACCCCCGGCGACTTCCGCCGCGGGCAGCCCCGCTTCACCGGCGACAACGCGGCGGCCAACGCGGCCCTCCTCGACCCGGTCCGCACCGTCGCGGAGGCCCGCGACGCCACCCTCGGCCAGATCGCCCTGGCCTGGGCCCAGCAGCGGGCCCAGGTGCACGGCCTGCCGGTCATCCCGATCCCGGGCACCCGGAAGCCGACGCGGGTGGAGGAGAACACGGCGGCGACGAGGATCGTCCTGACCCAGGACGAGCTGTCCCTCCTGGACCCGATCGCGGACAAGGTCGCGGGCAACCGCTACGCGGACATGACGTTCACGTCGGCGGGCCGCGAATAGACGGCCGCTCTCCGGGCGCCGGTGAGTGCACTCCCTAGGGGCGCGGGGAACTGCGCGACCAGCCGTCCACGACCCGCACCCCGCGGTCAACCGAACCCGGCAGACGCCTCACAGCTCCGCCAGCAACTCCGCCTTCTTCGAGGAGAACTCCTCGTCCGTCACCAGCCCCTGCTGGTGCAACTCCCCGAGATGCCGGATCCGCTCGGCGATGTCCGCGGGATCCCGGCGGGGCGCCGGCACCGGAATCGGAACAGGGGCGCCGGCGCCCCTCTCCCGCACCGCCGCCAGCACCGCCGCGGCGAACGGCAGCGACTCGTGCACGGGCCCGTACCCGAGCCCGAACACGACGGACGCCGGGTCCTGGTCGGCCTGCGGAGCGGCCCCCGCGGCGTCGCGCGGCAGCAGCCGCAGATACCCCTCGAACACCTCGGGGGACCGCCACTCCACCCCGCCCAGGTCGGCGACCGGGAAGCTCTGGTCGCCGGCCTTCCACTTCGCCGAGGACGCGCCGGTCCAGGACCACCGGAAGGACACCGCCTTCCCGTCGAAGGACGCCTTCCCGTCGTACGCCTTGAAGTTCAGCGGCGCGTCGGGCGCGGCCACCAGGTACCGGTCCGCCGGTTCGGAGGCTCCGGAGCCTTTCAGCAGTCCGCGCAGCTCGTCGGCGTAGTACTCCGCCAGTGTCTCCCGCTCGGCGGGCAGCACCAGCCGGTACGGGTCGCCGCTCTCCTTCAGCTGTCCGGCCGCCGCCTCGATCAGCGGATCGGCGCCCTCGCGCGGCTCGACGCGCAGCACGACGCTGCCGCGCCGGCCCGGCGTGAGCGTCACCCCGGCGATGGCCTCCAGGGGCACCCGGCGTTCCCCCAGGGCCTGAAAGAGCTTGGGTGTTCGAATCCCCCGTTCGTAGCGGATGAGCACGGAGTCGGACTCGAACTCCCAGGCGGCATGAAATCCGGCCAGTACGTCACCCATGCGGCTCATCGTATGCGGCACGCGCCTCTCCGTCCCCTCCCCGTGCAAACCGGAGTTTCTGCGCCTCTACGCGCGTCCGGCCGCCGTCGCCACGGACAAACCCGCCCGGCATGTGTCACCTTCTCCCGCACAGGCGACCGTGCGGTATGCGCCAACGCCGATCTCCGCGAAGTTGCGCAGGCTCTCCGTGCCCGGCACGAAGTAACCGCTGTGCCCCTGGGCGCCGCGCGCCGACAGCACCCGCGCCCCGAACGCGGCGGACACCGGGTCGGCGCCGTGCCCGAGCCCGCCGACCTCCAGGTAGGGCACGTCCCCGATCCAGTCGTCGGTGTCCCGCATCGCCCATACGCGGGCGGAGGTGTGCAGGTGGGAGGCGTTCTCGGCGCGCATGCCGGGGCTGCCGGCCACCGCTATGTCGGTCACCCGGAGGGGGAGCGTGTCGGCCGCGAGGCCGCACACCACCGAGCCGTAGCTGTGGCAGAACAGCGAGACCGGGGCCCGGCCGGGCAGCGCCCGCAGCAGCCCGTTCAGCCGGGCGGCGCCCTGCTCGGCGCGGGCCGCCGTGGCCGCCTCCATGCCGAGGCCGCTGGGGGAGGTGTAGTCGGCCCACGCGATCACGGCCGTCCGCGTGTCGGGACTCGCGGCGCGCTCGGCCTCGTACAGCGACTGGGCCATGCCGACGGGTGCCGAGTACTTGCGTGCGGTGCGCTCGAAGGTGACCAGTTCGGTGTCGACACCCGGCACCACCACGGACACGCGTTCGGCGCGGTCGAGGTTCCCGAACACCTCGGCGACCTTGCCCGCGCCCGCCGGGTCGAAGGCGAGGATGTGCCGGCCGGGCGCGAGCAGCGAGTCGTAGTGGTTCATGCGCTTCGCGGCCTCGCGCTGGCCGGACGGGGACAGGCGTTTGTCGTGCACGCGCGCCCGCTCCACCGACCGCGCCTTCTCGAGCGCCGTCCGGTTGGCGAGGTAGCGCAGCTGGGCGGGGGCGCCGTTCATGTTGCCGACGGCCAGTGGGTAGCGGCGGGCCAGGCTCTCGCGCTGCCAATCGCCGAGCGAGGCGAAGAAGCGGGCCAGCCGCGCGGGTCCCGTGTGCACGTCGGGCAGCGAGCGTCCGCCGATCCGGCCGTGCTCCCAGGCCGAGACCGACGCCTCGAGCGCGGTGGGGCCCCGCTGGTTGCGCAGAGCGGTCCAGCCGGTGGTCGCCAGCATCACGAACACCACGGCCAGGGCGAGCAGTGCGCGCCAGACGTTCAGCTGCGGGGAGGTGTCGAAGGAAGTCACTGGGAGGACACACTAGGAGAACGGGACGGTCTCGCGTGAATCCAGTGACACGGATCACGTTTCGCTCATGCGCTGCGGGGTTGAACCGGCACGCTCGGCGAACGGGCGGTCGTCGGGGTCCCGCCAGTCGCCGGTGAGCGCCGGTGCCACCTGGTCCAGATAGGAGGCCGTCAGGTCGCGCAGCGCCGCGAGACCGGCGTCGTCCCGGGCCGACCAGATCCGTTCGGTCACCCGCATCACCGCGCCGAACACGGCCACGACCACCCGCGGCCGCGGATCCTCGTCCACGTCCAGGCACTCGCGGTCGGCGATGAGGCGCGCGATCTCCTCCTCCAGCTCCGTCGCGCGCCGCAGATGCGCGGCGAGCAGGGCGGGCGTCGACTCGATCACCCGGTAGAAGCGCAGATGCAGTTCCATCGGGATCAGCTGCTCGACGGCCTCGCCGATGGTGCTCCAGCTGTCCACGAGGGCGAGGCGCAGCGCGTCCAGCGGCGCCTCGCCGGGCGGCCGTGCGCGCACGGCGTCGACGAAGTGCGACTCCGCGAGCCGCGACACGAAGAACGCCGCGTCCTCCTTGGAGGCGAAGTAGCGGAAGAAGGTGCGCTGCGAGACATCGGCGGCATCGGCGATGTCGTCGACCGTCGTCTCCTCGTACCCGCGCGCGGTGAACAGCTCGAGGGCGGAGCGCAGCAGGAGGTCCCGGGTGCGCTGCTTCTTGAGTTCGCGCAGGCCCAAAAGTTCGCTCCTCCACCAGGGTGCCGCGGTGTGTTTCCGCAGTTCAGGCTATACGCAGATGACATGTCAGTTACTGACACGTGAATTGGTTTGTCAACTGTCAGTGGCTGTCATTAGCCTCACCGTATGACTAGTCAGACCACCATCGACAAGACCGGACCGGGGGACGGCGTCCCGTCGGGTTCCGCGCCCGCCAAGGGGCTGCGCGGCCATCCGTGGGTCACCCTCGTCACCGTCGCGGTCGGGGTCATGATGGTGGCCCTGGACGGCACCATCGTGGCGATCGCCAACCCGGCCATCCAGGACGACCTGGACGCCAGCCTCGCCGACGTCCAGTGGATCACCAACGCCTACTTCCTCGCCCTCGCGGTCGCCCTGATCACCGCGGGCAAGCTCGGCGACCGCTTCGGGCACCGGCAGACCTTCCTCATAGGCGTGGCGGGCTTCGCCGCCTCCTCCGGAGCGATCGGACTGTCCGGCAGCATCGCCGCGGTCATCGTCTTCCGCGTCTTCCAGGGCCTGTTCGGCGCCCTGCTGATGCCGGCCGCGCTCGGCCTGCTCCGGGCCACCTTCCCGGCCGAGAAGCTCAACATGGCCATCGGCATCTGGGGCATGGTGATCGGCGCCTCCACCGCGGGCGGCCCGATCCTCGGCGGTGTGCTGGTCGAGCACGTCAACTGGCAGTCCGTGTTCTTCATCAACGTGCCGGTGGGCATCCTCGCCGTCGTCCTCGGCGTCATGATCCTGCTGGACCACCGGGCCGAGAACGCGCCGCGCTCCTTCGACCTCCTCGGCATCGCGCTGCTGTCGGCCTCGATGTTCGCCCTCGTCTGGGCACTCATCAAGGCTCCCGAGTGGGGATGGGGTTCCGGGGAGACCTGGCTGTACATCGGCGGCTCGGTGGTGGGCTTCGTCCTGTTCTCCCTCTGGGAGACCAAGGTGAAGGAGCCGCTGATCCCGCTGGCGATGTTCCGCTCGGTGCCGTTGTCGGCCGGTGTGGTCCTGATGGTCCTGATGGCCATCGCCTTCATGGGCGGCCTGTTCTTCGTCACCTTCTACCTGCAGAACGTGCACGGCATGAGCCCGGTCGACGCCGGTCTCCACCTGCTGCCGCTCACCGCCATGATGATCGTCGCCTCGCCGCTGGCCGGCGCGATGATCACCAAGGTCGGCCCGCGCATCCCGCTGGCCGGCGGCATGGCCTGCACCGCGATCGCCATGTACGGCATCTCCACGCTGGAGACGGACACCGGCAGCGCCGTCATGTCGATCTGGTTCGCCCTGCTGGGCCTCGGCCTCGCGCCCGTCATGGTCGGTGCCACCGAGGTCATCGTCGGCAACGCGCCGATGGAGCTGTCCGGTGTGGCCGGCGGTCTCCAGCAGGCGGCGATGCAGATCGGCGGCAGCCTCGGCACCGCGGTCCTCGGCGCGGTCATGGCCTCCAAGGTCGACAGCGACCTGGCGGGCAACTGGGCGGACGCGGGGCTTCCCGAACTGACGCCGGAGCAGGCCCACCAGGCCTCCGAGGCGGTCCAGGTCGGCGTCCCGCCGGTGGCCCCGGGCACCCCGGAGCAGATCGCCGCGAAGATCGCCGACGTCGCCCACAACACCTTCATCGACGGCATGAGCCTGGCCTCGCTGGTGGCCGCCGGTGTCGCGATCGTGGCGGTGGGGGTCGCCTTCCTCACCAAGCGCGGGGTGAACGCGGACGGCGGCGCCGGCATGGGGCACATCTGACGGACCGCCGGTCCCCGTTCGCCCGTCGGGGTGACAGGACCGGCGAACCCTCTCCTCCGGCGGGCCGCGCAGGTCACAGTGGGTCAAGTCCTCCGCAGGACATGGAGGACGGCATGCCGCGGCGCGCTGCCGGAGGGGGGCAGCGTGCGCGCGGCGGGCATAACGCGCCGTATAGGGGTACCCGAACTCCACGAGGAATCGAGGGAGTTGATGATGGCGAGCTTCGGACAGGGATCGCGCGGGTACCCCCGCTCACGTGGCCGGACAGGCGCACGGACCGGGCCGGACCGTGCGACGCTCGGGATCATCGGAGTCGTGTGTGCGGTGGCGGGCTTCTTCCAGCTGGGTATCGTCCTGGGCCCCGCCGCGATGGTCTGCGGCTGGCTCGCCATGGGACGCAGCTGGGCGGGCTCCCGCCCGGTGCCCGCGGTGATCGCCTTCGTGCTGGGCGCGATCGACACGCTGCTGGCGATCGTCTGGCTCGCCGGCTCGGCGGGCGTGAACAACGGCATGCTCTGACGGGTCGCGCACCCACGGAGCAAGAGTGACGAGGGGCGCCCCGGCCGTCCGGCCGGGGCGCCCCTCGTCGTGTGCTCGTCCGCGTCCGCGTGCGCGTCAGGCGTCCCCGCCGGCCACGCCCGGGTCGGCCGCGGCGACGTCGAGCAGCCGGTACCGGTCGATCGCCTGCTTCAGCACCGACCGGTCGACCTTCCCCTCCCGCGCCAGCTCGCTCAGTACGGCCACCACGATCGACTCGGCGTCGATGTGGAAGAACCGCCGTGCGGCCCCGCGCGTGTCGGCGAAGCCCCACCCGTCCGCGCCCAGCGACTGGTACGTACCCGGCACCCACCGGGCGATCTGGTCCGGCACCGACCGCATCCAGTCGGACACGGCCACGAACGGTCCCTGCGCACCCGCCAGCTTCCGGGTCACGTAGGGCACCTGCTGCTCCTCCTCGGGGTGCAGCAGGTTGTGCTCCTCGCACGCCACCGCCTCGCGCCGCAGCTCGTTCCAGGAGGTCGCCGACCAGACGTCGGCGCGTACGTTCCACTCCTCGGCGAGGATCCGCTGGGCCTGGACGGCCCACGGCACCGCGACCCCGGAGGCCATGATCTGCGCCGGGATCGAGCCGTCCGTGCCCTCGCTGAAGCGGTACACGCCCTTGAGGATGCCCTCGACGTCCACGCCCTCCGGTTCGGCCGGGTGCTGGATCGGCTCGTTGTAGACCGTGAGGTAGTAGAAGACGTCCTCGCCGTGCGGGTGGTGTTCGTCCCCGCCGTACATACGGCGCAGGCCGTCCTCGACGATGTGCGCGATCTCGAAGCCGAAGGCCGGGTCGTAGGCCACGCACGCCGGGTTGGTCGAGGCCAGCAGCTGCGAGTGGCCGTCCGCGTGCTGGAGGCCCTCACCGGTCAGCGTCGTACGTCCCGCGGTCGCGCCCAGCACGAAACCGCGCGACAACTGGTCGCCCATCTGCCAGAACTGGTCGCCGGTGCGCTGGAAACCGAACATCGAGTAGAAGACGTAGACCGGGATGAGCGGCTCGCCGTGCGTCGCGTACGCCGAACCCGCCGCGATCAGCGAGGCCGTGCACCCCGCCTCCGAGATGCCGTCGTGCAGCATCTGCCCGGTCGGCGCCTCCTTGTAGGCGAGCAGCAGATCCCGGTCCACGGACTCGTACTGCTGCCCGAGCGGATTGTAGATCTTCGCACTCGGGAAGAACGAGTCCATACCGAAGGTGCGGTACTCGTCCGGCGCGATCAGCACGAACCGCTTGCCGATCTCCTTGTCCCGCATGAGGTCCTTCAGCAGTCGCACAAAGGCCATCGTCGTCGCGATGGACTGCTGGCCCGACCCCTTCTTCACGGTCGCGTACGCCTTGTCGTCCGGCAGCGCGAGCGGTTTCGACCGCACGACACGCGTCGGGACGTACCCGCCCAGACCGAGCCGGCGGTCGTGCATGTACTGCATCTCCTCCGTGTCCCGGCCCGGGTGGTAGTACGGCGGCGGGCCGGACTCCAGCTCCTTGTCGGAGATCGGCAGGTGCAGCCGGTCGCGGAAGCGCTTCAGGTCGTCGACCGTCAGCTTCTTCATCTGGTGGGTGGCGTTGCGGCCCTCGAAGTTCGGTCCGAGCGTCCAGCCCTTGATCGTCTTGGCCAGGATGACCGTCGGCTGGCCCTTGTGCTCCAGCGCCGCCTTGTAGGCCGCGTAGATCTTCCGGTGGTCGTGCCCGCCGCGTCCCAGGTGCAGGATCTGGTCGTCGGTCATGTTCTCGACCATCGCGCGCAGCCGGTGGTCGTCGCCGAAGAAGTGGTCGCGGATGTACGCCCCGGACTCGGTGGCGTACGTCTGGAACTGCCCGTCCGGCGTGGTGTTCATCCGGTTGACCAGCACACCGTCGCGGTCCTGGGCGAGCAGCGGGTCCCAGGTGCGGTCCCACACCAGCTTGATCACGTTCCAGCCGGCACCCCGGAAGACCGACTCCAGCTCCTGGATGATCTTGCCGTTGCCGCGCACCGGGCCGTCCAGGCGCTGGAGGTTGCAGTTGACCACGAAGGTCAGGTTGTCCAGGCCCTCGCGGGCGGCGATGGAGAGCTGGCCGAGCGACTCCGGCTCGTCCATCTCGCCGTCGCCGAGGTAGGCCCACACGTGCGAACGCGAGGTGTCCGCGATCCCGCGCGCGTGCATGTAGCGGTTCATCCGCGCCTGGTAGATCGCGCCGATCGGGCCGAGGCCCATCGAGACCGTCGGGAACTCCCAGAAGTCCGGCATCGACCGCGGGTGCGGGTACGACGACAGGGCGTGCGGCGCCGCCGACTTCTCCTGCCGGAACCCGTCCAGGTGCTGCTCGCTGAGCCGGTCCAGCAGGAAGGCGCGGGCGTAGATGCCCGGCGAGGCGTGCCCCTGGAAGAAGACCTGGTCACCGCCGTCGCCGTCCTCCTTGCCGCGGAAGAAGTGGTTGAAGCCCACGTCGTACAGGGAGGCCGAGGAGGCGAACGTCGCGATGTGGCCGCCGACGCCGATGCCGGGCCGCTGCGCGCGCGAGACCATCACCGCGGCGTTCCACCGGGTGGCGTTGAGGATCTTGCGCTCGATCTCCTCGTTGCCGGGGAAGAACGGCTCGCTCTTGGTCGGGATGGTGTTGACGTAGTCCGTGCTGCGCATCTCGGGCACGGCCACGCGCTTCTCGCGGGCGCGCTCGATCAGCCGCAGCATCAGGAAGCGGGCCCGCTCCCGGCCGCGCTCGTCGACGGCGGCGTCGAGGGAGTCGAGCCACTCCTGGGTTTCCTCGGGGTCGAAGTCAGGAACCTGACTCGGAAGGCCGCCAATGATGATCGGATTGCGATCGGATGCGGAAGCCACGCTGTTCCTTCGCTCTCAGAGGGCTACTTGGCCGGGTGTCTGCGCCGATTACCCGCCGGTTCCCCATCGTGTACCTCACGGGGGCAATCGTCATCTGTACCGTGGGGTAACCGGTTCCTTCGCGGGGATCGGGGGCACGTTCATTCGAGTCTCGTACCCACGCATGGTTCCCAAATACGCAAACGGGGCAGATAGGTGTGGTGTACGTCACCTTTGGTCTGGACGGCATGGCTGGAGTTGCGGCGACACGGCCGGGATCGTCACCGTTTCGGCGGTCCCAGACGCCGGGTACTTGCGCGATCGGTCCCGCCCGTGTGGACTACGGCCAAGCTTCGCGCACGCGCGAGGCTGAAGACATCTACCGAACATGATCAGGAGGCAACCCGTGAGCGCGACCGCGGACCACGCGGAGGAGCGGACGAACCCTGCCGCCAGGCTGGGGTTCCAGCCCGGGCAGGTGGTCCAGGAGATCGGCTACGACGACGACGTCGACCAGGAGCTCCGCGAGGCCATCGAGGGCGCCGTCGAGGGCGAGCTGGTGGACGAGGACTACGAGGACGTGGCCGACGCCGTCGTGCTGTGGTTCCGTGACGACGACGGCGACCTGACGGATGCGCTGGTGGATGCCACCACGTACATCGAAGAGGGCGGGTCGATCCTCCTTCTCACGCCGAAGACCGGCCGTGATGGATACGTCGAGGCCAGCGACATCTCGGAAGCCGCGACGACCGCCGGACTGACGGCGTCCAAGAGCGTCAGCGTAGGCAAGGACTGGAGCGGCAGCCGGCTGGCGACGCCCAAGGCCGCCAAGTCCAAGCGGTAGCCGCACGGCCTTGGCACCACCCCGGACTCCGGACGGGCCGGCCTCGGTCGGCCCGTCCGCGGGTTCGCGATGATCCCTGCGTAGGGTGTTTCCAGCGAACACCTCCGGAAGGGACGAACAGGACATGGCGATCCAGGTCGGCGACAAGGCCCCCGACTTCGAGCTGAAGGACAACCACGGCGCGACCGTCCGGCTGTCCGACTTCCGCGGCCAGAAGAACGTGGTGCTGCTCTTCTACCCGTTCGCCTTCACCGGCGTGTGCACCGGCGAGCTGTGCGAGGTGCGCGACAACCTGCCGCAGTTCTCCGACCGCGACACCCAGGTGCTCGCCGTCTCCAACGACTCCATCCACACCCTGCGCGTCTTCGGCGAGCAGGAGGGCCTGGAGTACCCGCTGCTGTCCGACTTCTGGCCCCACGGCAACGTCTCGCGCTCCTACGGCGTCTTCGACGAGGACAAGGGCTGCGCCGTCCGCGGCACCTTCATCATCGACCGGGAGGGCGTCGTGCGCTGGACCGTCGTCAACGGTCTGCCGGACGCCCGCGACCTGAACGAGTACGTGAAGGCGCTCGACACCCTGTGACCCGGCACCCGTGACCCGACACCGCGATTTGTCGGCCCCAGGGCCTGCGGGGGGCGGGAACCCGTCACTAGGATCGAATCGTTGATCCGATATCCACGCACTACGGGGCACCCCGCCCCTGGACACCAATGGAGGACTCGTGGGAGTCAGCCTCAGCAAGGGCGGCAACGTATCGCTGACCAAGGAGGCCCCCGGCCTGACCGCGGTCATCGTCGGTCTGGGGTGGGACATCCGCACCACCACCGGTACGGACTTCGACCTCGACGCCAGCGCGCTGCTGCTGAACAGCGGCGGCAAGGTCGCCAGTGACGCGCACTTCATCTTCTTCAACAACCTGAAGAGCCCGGACGGCTCCGTCGAGCACACGGGTGACAACCTCACCGGTGAGGGCGAGGGCGACGACGAGCAGATCAAGATCGACCTGGCCAACGTCCCCGCCGACATCGAGAAGATCACCTTCCCGGTCTCCATCTACGACGCCGAGAACCGCCAGCAGTCCTTCGGCCAGGTGCGCAACGCGTTCATCCGCGTCGTCAACCAGGCCGGCGGTGCCGAGATCGCCCGCTACGACCTGTCGGAGGACGCCTCCACGGAGACCGCGATGGTCTTCGGCGAGCTGTACCGGCACGGCGCGGAGTGGAAGTTCCGCGCCATCGGCCAGGGCTACGCCTCGGGCCTGCGCGGCATCGCCCAGGACTTCGGCGTGAACGTCTGAGCGATCAGAACCACCGGGGCACCCGCCCCGATCGTCCGGCGCCGCACGGTTTACGTGCGGCGCCGGACGCGCAGGAACTCCAGGAATCATCACCCGGGGAGGGACCATCACCATGGGCGTCACGCTTGCCAAGGGCGGCAACGTCTCCCTGTCCAAGGCCGCACCGAACCTCACTCAGGTTCTGGTCGGACTCGGCTGGGACGCGCGTTCCACCACCGGAGCACCCTTCGACCTCGACGCCAGCGCCCTCGTGTGCGGCAGCGGCCGGGTGCTCGGCGACGAGTGGTTCGTGTTCTACAACCAGCTCAAGAGCCCGGACGGCTCGGTCGAGCACACCGGGGACAACCTCACCGGCGAGGGCGAGGGCGACGACGAGTCGATCCTGGTCGACCTCTCCGCGGTGCCGGCCCACTGCGACAAGATCGTCTTCCCGGTCTCGATCCACCAGGCCGACGAGCGCGGCCAGGCCTTCGGCCAGGTCAGCAACGCCTTCATCCGGGTCGTCAACCAGGCCGACGGCCAGGAACTCGCCCGCTACGACCTCAGCGAGGACGCCTCCACGGAGACCGCGATGATCTTCGGTGAGCTCTATCGCTACCAGGGTGAATGGAAGTTCCGCGCGGTGGGGCAGGGGTATGCGTCGGGGCTCCGAGGCATCGCTCTAGACTTCGGAGTCAACGTTTCGTAAAGCCGCGTACGGCGCGGGGGAGCCCCTCCTCAAGACTTCGTCTGGGAGAGCCCCCCAACACACGATTGGGTAGCCAGTGGTTCTGAAAACCTTCGGGTGGTCGTTCGCGGTCACCGCGCTCGGCCTGGTGGCCGCGGTCTTCTACGGGGGGTGGACCGCCTTCGGCGTCGTGGCGATCCTGTCCGTCCTGGAGATCTCGCTGTCCTTCGACAACGCGGTGGTCAACGCCGGGATCTTGAAGAAGATGAATGCCTTCTGGCAGAAGATCTTCCTCACCATCGGCATCCTGATCGCCGTCTTCGGCATGCGCCTGGTCTTCCCGGTCGTCATCGTCGCGGTGAGCGCGTCCCTCGGCCCGATCGAGGCCGTCGACCTCGCCCTGACCGACAAGGACCGCTACCAGGAGCTGGTGACGGACGCCCATCCGTCGATCGCCGCCTTCGGTGGCATGTTCCTCCTGATGATCTTCCTCGACTTCATCTTCGAGGACCGGGACATCAAGTGGCTGGGCTGGCTGGAGCGCCCGCTGGCCAAGCTCGGCAAGGTCGACATGCTGTCGGTCTGCATCGCCCTGGTCGTGCTGCTGGTCTCCGCGATCACTTTCGGCGCCCACGCCCACCAGCACGGCGGCACCCACGCCGACAAGGCGGAGACGGTCCTGCTCTCCGGCATCGCCGGTCTGATCACCTACCTCGTCGTGGGCGGCCTCTCCAGCTTCTTCGAGGACAAGCTCGAAGAGGAGGAGGAGCGCGAGCACGAGGCGGAGGAGAAGGCAGAGCGCGAGGGCAAGCCCAAGTCGGCCGTCAAGCTCGCCGGCAAGGCCGCGTTCTTCATGTTCCTGTACCTGGAGGTCCTGGACGCGTCGTTCTCCTTCGACGGTGTCATCGGCGCCTTCGCCATCACCAACGACATCGTCCTGATGGCCCTCGGCCTCGGCATCGGCGCCATGTACGTCCGGTCGCTGACCGTCTACCTGGTCCGCCAGGGCACCCTGGACGACTACGTCTACCTGGAGCACGGCGCCCACTACGCCATCGGCGCCCTGGCCGTCATCCTGCTGGTGACCATCCAGTACGAGATCAACGAGATCATCACCGGCATGATCGGCGTGGTCCTGATCGGCGCCTCCTTCTGGTCCTCGGTACGCCGCAACCGCGCGCTCGCGGCGGCCGGCGGCGGCGATCAGGAGAAGGCGGAGGTCTCCTCCGGGGTGTGAAACCACTCCGTCCACGGGCCGGGTTCGCCCCCGGTGCGCCCGCACCACTGGTGTGAACCCGGCCCGGACGAGGAACGCTCTGAGCGGGGCGGCCGACGAGGACGACTCCTCGGGGCCGCCCCGTCGGCGGTCGGAACAAGGTGGGGGCGGCAATGGGCTTCTTGGACGGACTGTGGCGCGGCCGCGAGTCCGAGTTCGACTCGGGCAGCGCGGCGACCAACTCCATCCAGCTGACCAAACGGCACAGCCAGGTGTCCCTGACCAAGCAGGGCGCGGCCACCGGCCACCTGCGCATCAACCTGGCCTGGCGCATGCGCACGTCGGACATCATGGGCGCCCAGCGCGAGAGCCTGCTGCGGCACCCCTTCAAGGCACTCAAGCCGCCCGAGGTCGTCGGCCACAGCCAGAGCATGGTCAACGTCGACCTCGACCTCGGCTGCCTCTACGAACTCATGGACGGCACCCGCGGCGTCGTCCAGCCGCTCGGCGGCTTCCTGGGCGACGTCAACGCCCCGCCCTACGTCAAGCTCAGCGGCGACGACCGCTTCGGTTCGGCCTCCGGCGAGACGATATACGTCAACCTCGACCACAAGGACGCCATCAAGCGCCTCCTGCTGTTCGCCTACATCTACGACCAGACCCCGGCCTTCGACCGGACGCACGCCATCGTCACGCTCTACCCGAGCAACGGCCCCCGCATCGAGATAGGCCTCGACGAACGCCATCCCCAGGCCCGGTCCTGTGCCGTGGTGATGATCGAGAACATCAAGGGCGAGATCTTCGTCCGCCGCGAGGTGAAGTTCGTGTACGGCTTCCAGGGCGAACTGGACCGGCTCTACGGCTGGGGCCTGCAGTGGGGGCGCGGCCACAAGAGCAAGGCGGACCGCTAGGGCCCGCCTTCAGCGCCGAGTCGTCGGGCTGCGGGGCCGCCGGGTCGGCTAGCGCCCGACGAACTGGGGGCCCTGCGGCGGCATCCGGAAGTCCGGGTCGGGTACCGCGGTGACCGGCTGCGGATAGCCGTAGCCGGACTGCCCGCCGGCGGCCGCGGTCGGGGCCGGGGCCTGCGGATATCCGTACCCCGGGGCTCCGGCCGGCTGCGGGTAACCGTAGGCGGGCGGGGTGGCCGGCGGCTGCTGCGGAAAGCCGTAAGCGGGCTGCGCCGGGACGCCCGCGGGCTGCTCCGGCGGCAGCGGCCGCGAGGCCCCCGGGAGGGGCTGGACGGTCGTCGGCTGCTCGGGATCGACC
>NZ_QHJH01000095.1 GCF_003947455.1 Streptomyces sp. WAC 04229
GGTCGTCGGGAGCTTAGGAGGTGTATAGGAGACAGCTCCGCCGGACGGGCCCGGGCCGCGTCCGCCGGAGGGGGCGGGCCGGGCGGCGGGGCGGCCACCCCGGCGGCTCTCGATGAGGCCGACGGCACGCTCGGGCAGCCACGCCGACGCCGTACCGCTGTCGTCGGAGCCCGAGCCGAAGAGGTGCGGTGCGAGCTGGGCCTGGAGGTCGGCGGGGTTGGGGCGGCCGCCGGCCTCCATCTGCATACAGGACTCGATGAGCGGACGCAGCTCGTCCGGGAGTCCTTCGAGGTCGGGTCCCTCGCGCAGCAGCATGAAGACGGTCTCGACCGGGTTGGCCCCGTGGAAGGGCGGGTGCCCGGTGGCGGCGAAGACCAGCATCGAGCCGAGCGAGAACACGTCGCTGGCGCCGGTGACGCTGCGGGAGTCCTTCGCCTGCTCCGGGGACATGTAGGCGGGGGTGCCGACGGCGACGTTCGTCATGGTCAGACGGGTGTTCGAAACGCCGGACGCGATGCCGAAGTCGATCACGCGGGGGCCGTCCTCGACGACGAGGACGTTGGAGGGCTTCAGGTCGCGGTGGACCAGGCCCGCGCCGTGGATGGACTGGAGCGCCTCCGCGACGCCCGCCGCCAGCCAGCGCACCGCCTGGGCCGGGAGCGGCCCGCACTCGTTCACTATCTCCTCGAGGGAGGGCGCGGGGACGTAGGCGGTGGCCAGCCACGGCACCGCGGCGCGCGGGTCGGCGTCGACCACGGCCGCCGTGTAGAAACCGGAGACCGCGCGGGCCGCCTCCACCTCGCGCGTGAAGCGGACGCGGAAGAGCTGGTCCTCCGCCAGTTCCGTGCGCACCGTCTTGATCGCCACGCGCCGCCCGGACGCCGAGCGCGCGAGGAAGACCAGCCCCATGCCGCCGGCCCCGAGCCGGCCCAGCACCTCGAACGGCCCGATCCGCCGCGGATCGTGCTGCATCAGCTGATCCACCACTTGCCTGCCCACCTCCCCGTACGGGCCGCGCCACCCACTTATGTACGCGACCGAAGTGCAGCGTCTCACCACCGCACCCGCGTGGCGCCACGCACCCTGATTCTTCCTGTCCGAGGCGCTGGTGGCGAACCTGGGGACAATCGGGGTGTCTCACCACATCCCGGGCGCCGGGGCTCCGCTGCCCGGCCCCGGTTCAGCGCTGGAGCAGCGCGAACGACGCTCCCTGGCCGTCCGAGACCACCGCCGCCCTCCCGTACGACGTCTCGAAGGGCGGGACCCGCACCCGGCCGCCGAGCCGGGCCACCGTCCCGAGGGCGGCCTCGACGTCCCGGACCAGGAAGTGGACGAGGAAGTGCGGCGGCATCTCGGCGGGGAAGACGCCGGAGACCGGGGCGCGGCCGAAGTCGGGGTCGGCGTCCGGGCCGAAGAGGGCGTCGCGGAACAGGTCGCCGTAGAAGGCGTTCGCGGCGTCGGTGTCGCGGGCGTACAGCTCGGCCCAGGCGAAGGTGCCGGGCTCGTGCCGGCGCCCGAAGCCGGGGTGGCCGTCCGGCTCCCAGAGCGCGAATACGGCGCCCTCGGGATCGGCGGCGAGGGCGCTGGTGCCCAGGTCGCCGACCTCGTGGGGCGGGGTGACGACCTGGCCGCCGGCCTCCCGGATCCGCCCGGCGAGCGCGCGGGCGTCCGGGGTGTGGAAGTACACGGTCCACACGGTGGGCATCCGGCCGTCCGTCTTGCGGACCAGACCGGCGACCGGCTCACCGTCCAGGGACGCCCGCAGCGACTCCGTCGTCTCCTCGAAGGTCCAGCCGAACAGCTCGCCGTAGAAGCGTCTGCCCGCCTCGACGTCGGAGAGCTGGGCCTCCACCCAGCAGGGGGTGCCCTCCGGGCGGTCGGACGGACGGGCTGTCGCCCTCTTCTCGGATGCCCCGTTTTCAGCCATGCCGTCAACGTAGCCGCGTCGCCCGCGCCGCGCAGACCGGCGCACCAGCAACTCTCGGCTCAAAGGGCCTCTCGGGCCCTCGCACCCCATTTGCAGTCGGCCGAATCGCGCTCGGAACGCCCGTCGGTAAGCTGACGGCATGACAGGACAAGTGCGTACCGTCGACGGCCGCGTGGCCGGTCGACGTGGGCAGGCGACCCGGCAGAAACTGCTCGACTGCCTCAGCGAAATGCTCAGCTCCTCCCCCTATCGCGATGTCAAAGTCATCGATGTCGCCCGCAAGGCCGGCACCTCGCCCGCGACCTTCTACCAGTACTTCCCGGACGTCGAGGGCGCCGTACTGGAGATCGCCGACACCGTGGCCGCCGAGAGCGCGTCGCTGGCCGGCCTTACGGCGGGCCGTTCGTGGGTCGGCAAGGCCGGCTGGCACACGGCACAGGAACTCGTCGACGGATTCATGGAGTTCTGGCGGAAGAACGACGCGATTCTCCGCGTGATCGATCTCGGTGCGGCCGAAGGGGATAAACGTTTCTCCAAGATCCGTATGAAGATCCTCAACTCGGTGAACTCCTCCCTCGCGGAATCCGTCGCCGACCTCCAGGCCAAGGGCAAGGTCGACAAGGACGTGAACCCGGCCGCGATCGCGGGTTCCCTGGTCGTGATGCTCGCGGCCGTCGCCTCCCACCAGAAGGGTTTCTCCTCCTGGGGCGTCAAGCAGACCGAACTCAAGCCGAATCTGGCCCTGTTGATGTACCTGGGCGTCACCGGCAAGAAGCCCACGAAGTAAGACGAAGCAGTACTCCGGACAGTACGCCGGCACCAATCCCGTCAGCTCCACCGCTCCACCGTTTCGCCGCTCCACCCCTTCGCCGCGCCTCCGGCACCCCCTCACAGCCCCGCCCGCCGACGGCCCGCACGCCCGAACTCGGCGACCGTGTCCCGCGCCAGGCACCCTCCGCCCCCGGCCGCACCGACACGACGAACGACGCCTCGAAGTTCGGCCCCGCGACGGCCAGGATCGGGGAACAGCCCCGCACCCGGCCGGTGTTGTGCTCAACACCGACGCCCGTGACCGCTGGAGGAGACCAGGATGGCCCTGACCCGCGAAGAGCGTGAGAAGTTCCTGGCCGAACCGCACATCGCCGCGCTCGCGGTCGACGCGGAAGCCGGCCGCGCTCCACTGACCGTGCCGATCTGGTACCAGTACGAACCCGGCGGCGACGTGTGGATCATGACCGGCCTCGACAGCCGCAAGAACCAGCGGATCCGCGCCGCGGGCCGCTTCTCGCTGATGGTCGACCGGCTGGAGCCCACCATCCGGTACGTGTCCGTGGAGGGACCGGTGGTGGACACGGTCCCCGCCACCGAGGAGAACCTGCGGGAGATCTCCGCCCGCTACCTCCCCGCCGAGAAGGTCGACGGGTACGTCGCCTTCGCCACGGCGAACCACGGCGAGCAGGTCATCGTGCGGATGCGGCCCGAGCGCTGGGTCTCCTCCGACCTCGGCTCGGTGTGAAGAGCGTCCACGAGCTGCTGCGGTCGCTGCGGGTCTGGGACCCCGCGGTCACCGAGCTGCCGCCCTTCGACCCGTCCGGCGCCCCCGGCGACCCGGTGGACCTGTTCACGCGCTGGTTCGCGGAGGCGGTGGCCGCCGGCCAGACCGAGCCGCACACGGTGTCACTGGCGACGTCCGACGCCGACGGGCTGCCCGACGTACGCATCGTGATGCTGCACGGCGCGGACGCGGCCGGCTGGTCCTTCGCCACGCACGCCGACAGCCGCAAGGGCCGCCAGCTGGCCGCGCGCCCGTACGCCGCGCTCGCCTTCTACTGGCCGGTGCTGGGCCGCCAGGTGCGGGTGCGCGGCCCGGTCGCCGCGGCTCCGGCCGAGGAGGCGATGGCCGACCTGCACGCGCGGTCGACGGGCGCGCTGGCCGCGGCCCTCACCGGCAGGCAGAGCGCGGAGCTGGAATCGCCGGACGAACTGACCCGCGCCTCGGAGGCGGCCTGGCAGCGCGCCGCCCGCGAACCGACGGCACCCGCCCCGACCTGGACCCTGTACCGCCTTCGCCCGCACGAGGTGGAGTTCTTCCAGGGGGAGCCCCACAGACGCCACGTACGCCTCGCCTACCGGCGGACGGAGAACGAGGCCGGCTGGGATCAGCGGCTGCTGTGGCCGTGAGCGGGTGGCCTGGCCCGCCGTGAGCGGCGGGGATCCGGTAGGCCGTGGACACGGGACGCCGGGCCGCCACGGGCGCATGACGCCCCGGCGGCTGCGGGCGGGGAACACCCGAGCGGCCCCGGGCACGAGACGCGCCGGGCACCGGCCCCACGGGGGGCGGCGGCGCGCGGGTCGGCGCGTCCGGCGTCCGTCAGCGTGCCGCCGGTGCCGGCGGTTCCGCGTCCGTGGCGAGGCGGGCGTGGAGGTGTACGTCGCGGAAGCGGTCGTGGCGGCCGGTCTGGAACATGGCCTCGCGCAGCGTGCCCTCGCCCGGGTAGCCGCACTTCTCCGCGACGCGGCAGGAGGCGTCGTGGCCCACCGCGTGGCCCAGTTCCAGGCGGTGCAGGCCGAGTTCGGCGAAGGCCCAGCGCGAGGCGAGCAGCAGGGCGCGGCCTGCGACGCCCCGGCCGCGGGCCTCGGGGAGCACCCAGTAGCCGACCCGGGCCACCTTCATCGGGCGGCTGATCTCGTTGACGCCCATGTGCCCCAGCGTCGTCCCGCTCTCCGCGTCCGTGACGCGGAAGGACACGGATCTGCCGTCGGCCTCGTCCCGGGCCCGGGCGCGCAGCGACTCGCGGGCCCCCGCGAGGTCGGTCCACAATTTGAGCGGGGTGTTCCAGCGCTGGAACTCGGGGTCCAGGAAGCCGCGGAGCCACGCCTCCGCGTCGGCGTCGGAGTCCGGGTCCCAGGAGCGCAGGCGCAGACCGTGTCCACGGGGTTCGGTCGGGGAGGGGTCGAGGGCGTTCGTACGTGTGTGGGCCATCCGGCCATTGAAGCGGACCCGCGCCGGTCGTGACCGATCCGCAACCGATTCCGGTCTTGACCGAGACCCATCAACCCGGAGCGCGATTACGCTCGCCGCATGGCCGACTCCACAGCGTCCGCTGAACCACAGCCCGCACACCCCGCGGACCGCCCCGTGTACGTCATAGGCGCGGGCCCCGGCGGCCTCGCCGTCGCCCAGGCGCTGCGCGCCCGCGGCCTGCGGGCGGTGGTCCTGGAGCGTGCCGAGCACGTCGGCGACTCGTGGCGGCGCCACTACGACCGGCTGCGGCTGCACACCACCCGCCGGCTGTCCGCGCTGCCCGGCCTCGCGATGCCGCGCCGGTTCGGGCGGTGGGTGTCCCGCGACGACGTGGTGCGCTACCTGGAGAAGTACGTCGAGTACCACCAGCTGGAGATCGTCACCGGCGTCGAGGTCTTCCGCGTCGAGCGGGCGTCCGGCGGCGGCTGGCTGCTGCACGCCTCCGGCGGCCGCGAGCTGACCGGGGCCGCGGTCGTGGTCGCCACCGGGTTCAACCACACCCCGCGCGTGCCGGACTGGCCCGGCCGGGACACGTACACCGGCGAGCTCCGGCACGCCGCCGAGTACCGCGACGCGGCCCCGTACGCGGGCCGGGACGTCCTGGTCGTCGGGGTCGGCAACACCGGTGCCGAGATCGCCGTGGACCTGGTGGAGGGCGGCGCCTCCCGGGTCCGGCTCGCCGTGCGCACGGCGCCGCACATCGTCCGCCGCTCGACCGCCGGGTGGGCGGCGCAGTACACCGGCGTCCTGTGCCGGCGGCTGCCGGTCGCGCTGGTGGACCGGCTGGCCCGCCCGCTGGCCCGGATCAGCGTGCCCGACCTCTCGGCGCAGGGGCTGCCGAGACCCGGCACCGGGCTCTACAGCCGGGTGGCCGAGGGTGCCATCCCGGTGCAGGACGTGGGCCTGATCGACGCGGTGCGGAGCGGCCGGGTGGAGGTCGTCGCCGCGGTGGACGGCTTCGAGGACGGCAAGATCCTCCTGGCCGACGGCACCCGCCTCGCCCCGGACGCGGTGATCGCCGCCACGGGGTACCGGCGGGGCCTGGAGGGCCTGGTCGGCCACCTCGACGTCCTCGACGACCGCGGCAGACCGCGCACACGCGGCGCCGCCACCCCGTCCGACGCCCCCGGCCTCTACTTCACCGGCTTCACCAACCCCATCAGCGGCATGCTCCGCGAACTGGCGATCGACGCGGAACGGATCGCCAAGGCGGTGTCAAAGCGCGAGGCGGGCCGGGTGTCCCGGCTGCCCGGCTGAGGAGTGAGGGCCGCGCGGACGGCCGGCGTTCGCCGGCCTCCCCCGTTCTCCCCCGCCCCATGACCGCACCCGACGACCCGCTCAGACCCCCGCGGCCACCGCAGTCGGCCGGCGGCGGATCACCAGGGCCATCAGGGCCGCCGCCGCGCACAGCGCGCCCGAGGCGTACCAGACCACGTCGTAGGAGCCGAAGGTGTCGCGGGCCACGCCGCCGAGGAAGGCGACGAGGGCGGCGCCCACCTGGTGGGAGGCGAGCACCCAGCCGAAGACGATCGCGCTGTCCTCGCCGTAGTGCTCGCGGCACAGGGCGAGGGTGGGCGGGACGGTGGCGACCCAGTCGAGGCCGTAGAAGACGATGAAGAAGATCATCGGGGGGTGCACGGTCGGCGCCAGCAGGATCGGGAGGAAGAGGAGGGAGACGCCGCGCAGGGCGTAGTACACGGCGAGCAGACGGCGCGGCTCGAAGCGGTCGGTGAACCAGCCGGAGGCGATCGTGCCGACCACGTCGAACACCCCGATGACCGCGAGCAGCGAGGCGGCGGCCGTCAGCGGCATGCCGTGGTCGTGCGAGGCGGGCACGAAGTGGGTCTGGATCAGGCCGTTGGTGGAGGCGCCGCAGATCGCGAAGGTCCCGGCGAGGAGCCAGAAGGGGCCGGTGCGGACGGCGGAGAAGAGCACCGTGAGGGCACGGCGGGCGGCGCCGGGCACGGGCGCGGGCTTCTCGACGAACTGCTCGGCTCCGTACGGCTTCTGGCCGACGTCGGCCGGATGGTCGTGCAGGAGGAGCCAGACGAAGGGGATGACCGCGAGCGCGGCGAGGGCGACGGTGACGGCCGCCGGACGCCAGTCGTACGTCTCGACGATCCAGGACAGCAGCGGCAGGAAGATCAGCTGCCCGGAGGCGGAGGCGGCGGTGAGGACGCCGGTGACCAGCCCGCGCCGCTCGGTGAACCAGCGGTTGGTGACGGTGGCGGCGAAGGCCAGGGCCATCGAGCCGGAGCCGAGACCGACCAGCAGGCCCCAGCAGAGGACGAGCTGCCAGGCGGAGTCCATCCACACCGTCAGTCCGGAGCCGAGCGCGATCACGGCGAGGGCCACGGCGACCACCCGCCGGATGCCGAAGCGGTCCATGAGCGCGGCGGCGAACGGCGCGGTCAGCCCGTAGAGCGCGAGGTTGACGGAGACGGCGGCGCCGATCGTCCCGCGCGACCAGCCGCACTTGTGGTAAATCTTTGGGGCACTTGAGTCCGCGTGCATGAACAAGGGGGGCAGACAGATGGACGTCACCATCTACGTACGACTGAGCCTCGATCAGCATGGCGACGAGTTGGGCGTTCAGCGCCAGGAGGACGAGTGCCGGGCGTTCGCCGCAGCCCGTGGCTGGACCGTACGAGAGGTGATCTCGGACAACGACATCAGCGCCACCTCGGGCAAGGTGCGGCCAGGGTTCGAACGGCTGTTGGCGTCCAAGCCGGACGCGATTCTCTGTTGGCACACTGACCGGCTCGTGCGCAGGACGGAAGACCTGCTGCGAGTGATCGCACTCGGGGTCAACGTCCACGCCATCCACGCCGGACACCTCGACCTGTCGACTCCGGCCGGTAGGGCCACGGCCAAGACGGTCACGGCTTGGGCGGAGTACGAGGGTGAGCAGAAGGCGCTACGGCAGAAGGCGTCGAACCTCCAGGCGGCGAAGAACGGCAAGCCACACAAGGCGGGCTTGCGAACGTTCGGATACGAAGACGACTACGTGACCGTGGTCGATGCCGAGGCGGAGGCGATCCGCAAGGGTGCCGAGATGGTTCTCCAAGGCGAGACCCTGGCGGCTGTCGCTCGCTTCTGGACCGGCCTCGGTCTGCTCGCTCCCCGCTCGTCGTCCGGCAAGGCGAAGGGTGAGGCAGATGGCGAGGCGAAGGGGTGGGGCGTGGGCGGTGTGAAGAAGGTGCTCATCTCCCCTCGGTACATCGCTCAGG
Source organism: Streptomyces sp. WAC 04229 (assembly GCF_003947455.1). GTDB lineage: Bacteria > Actinomycetota > Actinomycetes > Streptomycetales > Streptomycetaceae > Streptomyces. The sequence goes on from NZ_QHJH01000095.1 coordinate 8,183, forward strand.
TCACCTACCGGGGCGAGGTGATGGGCGCGGGCAAGTGGCCCGCGATTCTTGATGATGCGACGCACTACGCCCTCGTGTCGGCACTGACGAACCCCAAGCGCTTCACGGGCGGTGCGCGTACGGGCTCGGCCCCTCAGACCCTGCTTGCCGGACTGGCCACGTGTGAGCGTTGCGGGGATACCGTGCGAGGCGGCATGTACCGAGGGACCCCGGTCTACCGCTGCGGACAAAAGCACGTACGCGTGCCCCGGGAACTGGCCGACAAGCGAGCGGGTAACGCCGTCCTGGCGCGGATCGTCTTCCCCGACTTCCTTCCCTGGGTCCTCGCTTCTCGGCAGGAGCAGGGAGACGACTCAGCCCACCTTCATCAGGAAGCGCAGACCCTGCGGGAACGGCTCGACGGGTTGGCTGTGTCCTACGCCTCCGGGTCCATCACCCTGTCCCAGATGACGGCCGGTACCGAGGCGATCCGGTCCAGGCTCGACGAGATCGACGAGAGGCTGTCCGGTATCACTGGCCTGCCCCCGATCGACCCCGTGTCGGGCATCGCTGGCCTGATTCAGGACTGGCCGAACACCCCACTCCCCGTCCGTCGAGCGTGGGTCAAATTCGTCACCACGATCACGATGCACCCGAACGGCTTCAAGAAGGCGGCGAAGATGACCGTGGACGACTACATGACCGTGGAGTGGAACCACACCGCCGACGACGAACAAGACGCGTAGCCTGCCTCACTCTCGTCTCCGCAGGCCCCCCTTGGACCACACCACCAGGAGGAACCAGTGTCATACCCGCAACTGCTGACCCCCGAGGGGAAACTCGCCGACGCGAAGAAGCTGTTGAGCCTCCCGCGTATCGTCGTGATCTGCGGCTCCACCCGCTTCAGGACCGAGATGACCGAGGCCGATCTGCGGGAGACCAAAGCCGGAAAGATCGTCGTCAAACCGGGCTTCGACATGAAGGCGCCGCACGGGCTTTGGTCCGATCCCGCCGAGGCCGAGGCGCTGAAGGTCCGGCTCGGCGAGCTGCACCGGGCGAAGATCCGGCTCGCCGACGAGGTACTCGTAGTCGGCGACCACATCGGAGACAGCACCCGAGCCGAAATCGCCTACGCCCGGTCGCTGGGCAAGCCCCTGCGGTTCACGCACCCCGAAGTCGAACCTGACGCCTGACCGCCCGCTGCCACCTCGACAACCAGGGCCGGCAGCCCGCCGCCCGACCGTCTCGCGGCGGCTTCGACCGACGCCCACTTCAAACCCTCCGCAGGCATCCCTTGGAATTGATCATCCAGAGGCCGTGGCTTCGTCATGCCGGATCAGAAAGGGGGCGGCTCTTGCCCCGCTTCTTGGAGCCGGTCGGTCAAGCGGTCGTAGTCGAAGTCCACCGGCAAGGGAGCTGCGTACGCGTCGCCGAACCAGCGTCGACGCTGGTCCTCTTGCTTGACCCTGCCAAGATCGACAAAGGACAAGGTGGGGGCCGGAGGCCCCCCAAGAGACCCAGCCCCTTCGTCTTCCTGCTGAGGGCCGCTCACGCGGCCCACCTTCGTCGGCTGCTTGCGCTCTTCGTCTTCGCCCTGTCGGCCCCCTACGGGGGCCGCTCTTCGCCTTCCGGCTTGCTCTTCGCCGCTGGCTCCTCGCTCTTACCGCCGTCGTTCTTGAAGGTATGTAGGTTGTATGGCTTCACAGCCATACCCGCCTGCTTCGGCAAAGTGAGTCGGTAGATCACCGGACCATCCGGCACCTTGCCGGTCTTCGTGAGCCAGCCAGCCTTACGGAGCCTGCCTACGATCTTGTTGACCGTCTGCTCTGGAGCCTTCCCGCCGTAGCCGAGTTCCCTGGCGATCGTGCCGTTCGACGGGCACACGTTCCCGCCCGTCTCGTAGTCCGCGTACAGCGCCATGGCGACGCCGACCAACTTCTCTGCGGGCTTCAAGTTCGAGCGCACCAGCGCACGACGCCATACGTGTTCCTGTATCGCGGGCTTCCCTTCTCCGAAGACTCACAAGGACCTCAAACTCTATAGGTCTCCAGAGACGAAAGCGCAGGTCATCGCGTGTGAGGCGCCTCCCAGACGGACCCCAGAACCGTGGCAGGATTTGAGCCGCCAAGACACGGCGGTCGAGCAAAGCCCTTCAGGGGGTCATGCCCCACCCCTTCGCCCTCGCCCTGCACGCCCGGCCGTGCGAGCCGCCACCCACCATGAACATGCGATCAACGGTGCAGTCCCCTGACCTGCACTGTCAGTTTTTCCACGGATGGACATGACGTCCATGTTCCGGACAGGCCATGACCATTGCGGCGACGTTCAAGGCGTCCCTCGGGCGTCATGTCGGCGCCACCCCGAAGGCGTCAAACCGGTGTCATTGAAGGTGTGGCGTGGCTACTTTCGGATCATGACGACTACGGCAGAGCGTGGGCGAATCCCCAACGACGTACTGACCTCCGTACGCAAGTCGATGAACCTCAGCCAAGACGAGTTCGCCCGGGGCTTACGTGACGCAGGCGAGGAGTTGGGGGAGCCGAACGACGCCTCCAAGCGACTCGTGCAACGCTGGGAGTCCGGGGAGACCAGGACATGCCGCCCGCTGTACGCGCGGGCACTGAAGCAGCTCACCGGCCGCACCCCCGAGTCACTGGGGTTCGCGATCCCGATGACACGCGTCCACTCGGACGGGGCAGGAGGCCACGACATGGAGGCTGGGAAAGTCGGCACCGCCGACGCTGCCACAAGCCCGGAGCCGGAGCCGCAGAGCGAGTACGCGGGCATCTGGCTGTCCCGGTACGAGTTCTACTCGTCCAGCCGTGACGAGACGTTCGACTGCAAGCACCACGTCGTGATCGTCCAGCACGGCAACCGGCTGACAGCCCAGAGCCTGCCCGGAGCGTCGACCAACCCGGACAGCCCGTTGTCCCTGGACCTCACCGTGGACCGGAACGTCGTCACCGGTACGTGGACCGAGCAGACGGCAGCCGACGGGTACTACCAGGGCGCCCGCTACCACGGTGCGATTCAGCTGCTCATCGAGCCGACAGGCCGACGCATGGCGGGCAAGTGGGTCGGGTTCGGCAAGGACTTCGACGTGAACACGGGCCCGTGGGAGCTGCGCCTGCTCGACCGATCGGCAGGCCGCGCGAGCATCGAGCGGTACTCGACCACACCGGAGTGAGGGATCGGGGCTCTCCCCTGTGGACCGCCCCGTACGGGTGCCTTGCCGCCCAATCCGCCCCGGCCGGTTGGAAACTGACAGAAAGCGCAAGACCCGCCTCAAGTTCCCCAAAGCATCACCACGCAAAGTCCTCGTGCAGCGGGTCGATGAGGATGCCGGGGAGGGAACGGAAGGCGGCGGCACCGATGATCGTCACGAACGTGACCGCGGCGACCCACCAGGCACGGTGGATGCGCGGGCGGCGGCGCGGCCCGGCGGGCTTCGGCCGGTGTACGGGTGCTGCTGCGGCGGCGTCGGTTGTCTGGGTCACGTCATTGAGCTTCGGGCACCGGAACCGTCCGAACGAGTGGCCCGAAGGTCAGCGTTCGCTAGGATCGGGCCATGACGCCCGACAGCCCGCCCCGCCCGCACCGTGTCGTCGTCCTGGCCCTGGACGGCCTGCTCCCCTTCGAGCTGGGCATCGCGCAGCGCATCTTCGGCCTCGCCCGCGACGAGCGGAAGCGCCCGCTGTACGAGGTGGTGACCTGCTCGGTCCGCCCGCCGGGCCCGGTCGAGACGGACGCCGACTTCGCGATCCTGGTCGAGAACGGCCCCGAGGCGCTGGCCACCGCGGACACCGTCGTCGTCCCCGCCTCCTACGAACTGGGCCCGGTCTACGAAGACGGGGTGCTGACCGGGGAGCTGGCCTCCGCGCTGGCGCTGATCCGGCCCGGCACCCGGCTCGTGGCGATCTGCACGGGCGGGTTCGTGCTGGCCGCCGCCGGGTACCTGGACGGCCGTCCCGCGACCACGCACTGGTCCTCCGCCGAGCACTTCCAGCGACTGTTCCCGCAGATCGACGTGGACGCCGACGTGCTGTTCGTCGACGACGGCGACGTGCTGACCTCGGCCGGAGTCGCGGCCGGCATCGACCTGTGCGTGCACATCGTGCGCCGGGACCACGGCACGGCGGTCGCCAACGATGTGGCCCGCCGCACCGTCGTGCCCCCGCACCGGGACGGCGGGCAGGCGCAGTACATCGACCGGCCGGTGCCCGATCCGCAGCAGTCCTCCACGACCGGTGCGCGCGCCTGGGCGCTCGGCCGCCTGGGCGAGCCGATCCAGTTGCGGGACATGGCCGCCCAGGAGTCGATGTCGGTACGCACCTTCACCCGCCGGTTCCGCGAGGAGGTCGGCGTCAGTCCGGGCCAGTGGCTCACCCGGCAGCGGGTGGAACGGGCCCGGCACCTGCTGGAGTCCACCGCCCTCTCCGTCGACCAGGTGGCCCGGGACTCGGGGTTCGGCACGGCCCAGTCGATGCGGCAGCACCTCCAGGCGGCACTGGGGGTCACGCCGACCGCATACCGGAGGACCTTCCGGGCGGAGTTGTCCACAGCCTGTGGAGAATGAGTGCCCGGGTGGCGGGCGTACGGAGATGTGCCGGCCGGCGGCGCGGCGCTGCCGCCCCGAGCGCGGCATCGCGCGCCACCACCCGACTCCGGCGCTCCCGCCCGGCTCCCGTCACCCCCGGGGGAACCGCCGCCGAATCACGACCCACACTCGTCGAGGGCCCCTCACCGGGCCCTCGTCGTCCCCTCGCGGCGAATCGTTGTCCACAAGCGTGAGGAAGCGGTCACGATCCGTCAACCAGCCTGGTCTGTTTCATCCCTTGCATCCATGTTCGTCGGGGACGCGCACGGAAGCACGCCCGGCGCACTGCCGCGTCACCGCCGGCCCTCAGACGACCTCGTACGCGTACCCCTCGTACGCCACCGCGCCCCCGCCGCTCCCGCACACCGGGGCGGCCTCCTCGCGTTCGGCGCAGCGGTCCAGTTCGCACCAGATGCGCTTGCCGGTTCCCTCCCGGCTCCAGCCCCAGCGGTCGGCGAGCCCGTCGACGAGGGCGAGGCCCCGGCCGCCCGTCGCCTCGTCGTCCACGCAACGGGGCACCGGGGCAAGGTCGCTGGCGTCATCCACCTCGAGACGGACGGTGGTCTCCCCGGGCTTGCCCGGCTCCCCCGGCTCCCCCGGCTCCCCCGGTTCCCCGGGCGCGGCCTCCGGCAGCACCAGCCGCAGCACGGCCGAACGGCCCGTGTGCACCACGGCGTTGGTGACCAGCTCGGAGACGAGCAGGACCAGCGTCTCGGCGAGTGACTCGTCGGCCCGTATCGCCGACCCGGCGAGCCGTGAGCGCGCCCACCGCCGGGCACGTCCCACTTCCGAGGGGTCGGGCCGGACCTCCAGCTGCACTTGAAGCATCTGCACCGCTCACACCATCCGAACCGGCGGACACAAAGGCTCGCGCCTCACGTGGGCCACGATCGTAGCCATTCTCAGCATGGCCAGATCAACGGCCGGGGACGGGATCACGGACCGTGATTCCGTTGTGGGACAGCATGGTTGACGTACAGTCACCCCAACAAGCGCTTCGGGCATATTCCAGCGCGAAGGAGTACCCGTGCGGCATACTGTGCGACGCGCATTCCGGGGAGTCGAACAGGCGGCGGCCGACCGCCTCTCCGCCCTGCGGGGCAAGGCGCGCACCGCCGGTTCCGGAGCCGCCCCTGGGGCTGCTCCGGCACGGCTGGCGCTCACGACCACTCGCATCCCACACAAGGTACCGGAGCGTGGCACCGACTCCGGTCCGTGACGGGTGACACGGTGGACACAACCCGGTATCAACGCTCAGTGACACCGCTCTGCCACGATCCGCGGCATCCGCCGCTTGCCGGGTACTTGCCCGGGTGCCTACTCGGGCACGGTGAAGTACTGCGCGAAGGCCGGGACGATCTCCGCCTCGCCCACCTTGTCGTCGCCGTCCGCGTCGAGACCGCCGGCGACCTCACGCGCGGTGTCCTCGGGCACGCCCAGCGCGGTGAGCAGGCGCGCGGTCTCCGCGACGGTGGCGGATCCGTCGCCGTCCGTGTCGGCGACGTACAGCGCGGCGTGCAGGAAGGGGCGGGCGATCTCCGCGAACCGCTCCGGCTTGTCCCGCAGGCGCTTGACCGCCCCGGTGACGAATTCCTCACGGGTGATGCGCTGGTCGCCGTCCCGGTCGGCGATGCCCGCGAGCCCCTGCCAGAGGGCCTCCGCGCCGCCGTAGAGGGCCTGGCCCTTGTCGGACCGGGCCGCGACGCCGAACTCGGCGAGCAGCGCCTTGGCCGCGCCGCTGAAGTCGGAACGGTCGATGTAGCCGTTGCCGTCCTGGTCGAAGATGCTGAACCGCGCGGCGATCCTGCGTTCGTACTCGCTGTTGACCATGGTTCTTCGGGCCGCCTCACGTCGGTGTCGGGTGCGTCTCGCCGGGAGCGTACGTCGCCGGGCGCCGCCGCGGGCACGACTTGCGCGGACAGGGGGGTGCGCGAACAGGGGCTACTCAGACAGGGGGGACAGGGGGCCGGCTACGCGGACAGGGGCCGCGGCTCGTCCCCGGTCGCCGAGGCGAGGTCGGGGTGGCAGTCGAAGAGCCGGCGCACTCCCAGCGCGCCGAGGACGCGGTTGACGTGGGAGCCGTCGGCGGCGCCTTGGGCCGGCAGTATCAGGCGCAGCCGGCCCTGGCAGGAGCGGATGAGCCGCCGGGAGGCGATGAGCACCCCGACGCCGCTGGAGTCGCAGAACAGGACCTCGGAAAGGTCCAGGACAAGGCTGTGCCGCCCCTCGGCGACCTCGTCGTGCACGCGCTGCCGCAGCACCGGTGACGTCACCAGGTCCAGTTCGCCCGACACCTGGAGCACGGCCCACTGACCCTGCTCGCCGCCGGTCACATTGAACGTCACCACCATGCCCTTCATCCGTCGGATCGTCTGTTTCACCCGAAACGGAAGCCATGCCTTCGCTTCTTGGCCGCGCGCCTGCCCAGCGGCCGTTCCCGCAAACACCTGCCCGGAAACGGCGCCCGATCAGAAGAGGCTTGTTTCCGCCTGTTTCGATCCTGTTCGATCTCATCCGGTCTTTCTCGATCGAACCTGGTCGCACTGTCGAGGGTAGTAGAACCCTTTATCACCCGTGGCGGGCCGGGGGCGCACATTGCCACAAAGGGGCGTGCGCTGTCGGACGTGCCGACTACATTCGTGAAGAGAACGGCCGCAGGCTGGACGGCGGAGGGAACAGGGGGTGGACGGCCGCATGGCGAAGAGGGACGTGCCGATGCGCTGGGACCGCAAGATGCAGCAGCGACTCGCCCGCGGCGAGGCCGCCGCCCTGGGCGAGCTGTACGACCGGTTCGCCTCGCTCGTGCACGGCCTGGCCCACCGCGTGCTCGACGACGAGCGGGCCGCCGACCGCATCACACGCGACGTCTTCGCCCACGTCTGGGAGCACCCCGACGCCTACGACCCCCGCCAGGGTCCGCTGCGCACCTGGGTCGCCACGCTGACCCACCGGTTCGCCGTCCAGCGGCTGCGGGCCACCGAGACGGCCGCCCTCGCCCGCGGAGGCCCGGGCACCGCCGAGGAGCTGGAGCTCAAGGTGCGCCACGCCTCGGTCGCCGCCCGCGCCGACTACATCGTCCAGTCCATGCCGGCCCCGCTGCGCGCCGCCCTGGAGCTGGCGTACTTCCAGCGCCGCGACTACCGCCAGACCGCCGCCGACCTCGGCGTCACGGAGGACGAGGCCCGCCGCCGCCTGCGCCTGGGCCTCCAGCTCCTGTCCACCGCCCGCGACGCGGCCACCGCCCCACAGCCGCCCGGGGCTCCGCCGGGATACGGGGGTGCGGCATGACGGCCCACGACGAGAACGACGAGGAGACCACCGCGGGCATGCCCGGCGGCCTCGGCGGCCTCGGCGGCCCCGCCGTCCCCGGTGGTGCTGCCGGAATCGGCGGGACCGGGGTGCCCGGTGGCTCCGGTGGCTCCGGTGAGGGGGACGGCGGTGGGCCGCGGATACCGTTGCCCCGGGTTTCCGTCGAGGACGGTGGCCGGGCGCTGCCCGACGTGGTGCCGGCCGTGCTGGAGCATCACGTGCTGACGTCACTGCTCGGGGCGTGGGCCCTGGCCGCCTGCTCCGCCGAGGAGGCGGCGGCCGTCGAGGAGCACATCGGGGACTGCCCCGCCTGCGCCGACGAGGCCCTGCGACTGCGCGAGGCCGTCACGCTGCTCCAGCGCCCCGAGAGCCTCGACCTGGACCCCGCCCTGCGCACCCGCGTCCTGGACGGCTGCCTGGAGCGGCGCCCGCCGCGCATCCCGGTGCCCGAGTGGGCCACCCCGTACGACGCCGAGACCGCACGGCTGGACGCGCTGCTCCAGGACATCGGGGACGCCGACTGGCACACGCCGGTCCGGCTGCGCTGGTTCGAGGACGACGGCCCCGCGAGCCGCCGCACCACGGTCGCCGGGGTCCTCGCCCACCTGCTGACGGTGGACGGCACGGTCGCCGTCGCCCTGGGCCTCGCCGACCCGATGGGCGACGTCACCGCGCCCAGCCGCGTGCCGGCAGCCCGCACCGAGGCGTACTGGCGGGCCTCGCACTACCCGCCCACCCGCCTGGTTCGGGCGCCCTGGCGGGAGCAGAGCCACGGCATCGTGCGGACCGCGTCGTTCACCGGGGACGCGGGCGGAATGCCGGTCTCGTACGGCGACTTCGAGCTGCCGCTGCGGGACGCGATGCTGGACCGGGCCTTCGAGTGCTGGGTCCACGCGGAGGACATCGCCGAGGCGGTGGACTATCCGTACGAGCCGCCCGCCGCGCGCCATCTCAACCGCATGATCGACCTCGCGGCCCGGATGCTTCCGGGTGCGCTGGCCGCCCGGCGCCGGGCCGGTCTGGCCACGCCCGGCGTCCGCCCGCACCTGGTCCCCGCGGGGGAGCCCGGGCGGAGCCTGCGGCTGGAGATCGAGGGTTCGGGCGGCGGTGAGTGGCTCATCCCGCTCGACTCCCCCGGCGCGGTGGGCTCCGCCGACCACGAGGTGGCTCATGTCGCCCTGGACGGTGTGGAGTTCTGCCGGCTGGCGGCGGGCCACGTGCCTCCGGCGGATGCGGCGGCCGGGCAGTTGGGGGATCGGGAGGCGATCAGGGACGTGCTGTTCGCCGCGGCGAGCCTGAGCAGGATGTAGGGGTGGGTCGCGAATTCGTCGGCGGGTGCGGGTGGTGGGTGGTTGCTCGCGCAGTTCCCGGCGCCCCTTGAGGTACGTGCGGTGTGCGCCCCTTCAGGGGCGCGGGGAACTGCGCGACCAGCCCCCACCGGGCCGCAGCCGCCCGCGAGAGGGAACCCCCGCCCCCGCTAGGCGAAAACGACCGTCCGGCGCCCGTTCAGCAGAATCCTCCGCTCCGCGTGCCACTTCACGGCCCGCGCCAGCGCCTGGCACTCCACGTCCCGGCCCACCGCGACCAGCTGGTCCGGCGTGACGTCGTGGCCGACCCGCTCGACCTCCTGCTCGATGATCGGACCCTCGTCGAGGTCGGCCGTCACATAGTGGGCGGTCGCGCCGATCAGCTTCACGCCCCGCGCGTGCGCCTGGTGGTACGGCTTCGCGCCCTTGAAGCTCGGCAGGAAGGAGTGGTGGATGTTGATGATCCGGCCGCTGAGCTGCTTGCACAGGTCGTCGGAGAGGACCTGCATGTAGCGGGCCAGCACGACGAGTTCGACGTTCTCCTCGCGCACGATCTCCAGAACCCGGGCCTCGGCCTCCGCCTTGGTGTCCTTCGTCACGGGAATGTGGTGGAAGGGGATGTCATAGGACCCCACCAGCTCCGCGAAATCGGTGTGATTGGACACCACCGCCGCGATCTCCACCGGCAGCGCCCCGATCCGGGCCCGGAACAGCAGGTCGTTCAGGCAGTGCCCGAACCTGCTGACCATGAGCACGATGCGCATCTTCTCGTCGGCCCGGTTGATCTGCCAGTCCATGTGGAAGGCGTCGCCGATCGCCGTGAAGCTGGCGCGCAGCTTGTCCACGGTCACCGGGGCGTCGGCCGAGAAGTGGACCCGCATGAAGAACAGACCCGTGTCGTGGTCGCCGAACTGCTGGCTGTCCTCGATGTTGCAGCCGGTCATGAACAGGTAGCTCGACACGGCGTGCACGATGCCCTGCTTGTCGGGGCAGGACAGGGTGAGGACGTACTGGTCGGCCGGTACGGAGGCCGAGGGCACGGCGGCGGAGGACTGCTCGTTCATGCAGGACAGGGTCCCATATCCGGCCCACCGGCCCGAGCGCCGTCCCGCCAGGCGGACCGCCCCGGACCCGCCCCGGACCCGCCTCAGACCGCCCGCGTCATGATCTGCAGCAGCTCCAGCGAGCGCGGCTCGGTCTCCGGGTCCTCGCCGTCGCTGGCGGCCAGCCGCACGTGCGCGTCGCGAGCGGCCCGTACGGCCTCCGGCCAGTCCGGGTGGTCGAGGTAGGCGTTCACCGCCGCGTCCGGTCCCACCTGGTGCATGATCCGCAGGACCCGCAGCACGGCGGTGTCCACGAGCGCCGCCTCCTGCGAGTCGCGGAAGACCGTGCCGACGTACTTCTCGGCGGACCAGTGGTCCAGCCAGGTGTCCTCCACCAGCCGGTACACCGCGTCCGTGACGTCGCCGTAGCCGTCGACCCCGGCCAGCCAGACGTCACGCTGGAAGGCGGGCGCGGAGAGCATGTGCAGCGCGGAGCGCACCTGACTGCGCCAGCGCCACCACGGCATGTCGTTGAGTGGCATGCCGCCCATGGTGGAGGAGCGACGGCCGCGACGGGAAGACTTCTCCGAACCTTGCACGGTCATCGATCGTACGTTCCTCTTCACGGGCGCCCCACCGGCCCCCGCAATTTCACCTCCGCGTCACCACGCGTTGACCCCAGGTCACTCCCGGGTTGGCCGCGTGAGGGAATCGTGCGGGTACATGACCGGCAGGCGACCCAACCGCAGCGCACACCCCGGCGGCCTCCGCCGCCGCTTCCGGGCCACCCGCCCCGGCGTCCTGTCCGCGGGCGCCCTGGTGGCGTGCGTGTCGCTCGCCGCCGGCTGCGGGGTCGTCCCCGGCACCACGGGGGGCGCCGGGCACGACCCGATCACCGTGATGACCTGGGCGCCGCAGGACACCGGCGCGACCAACAAACCCGGCATGCCCGCCCTCGCCCAGGCCTACGCCCGCTGGATCAACGACCGCGGCGGCCTCGACGGCCGCGAGCTCAACGTGCTCACCTGCAACGACCACAACGACGGCGTGACCGCCGCGAAGTGCGCGCGCCGCGCCGTCAAGGAGAACGCGGTCGCCGTCGTCGGCTCCTACAGCCAGCACGCCGACTCGTTCTTCCCCGTCCTCGAGGGCGCCGGCATCCCGTACATCGGCGGCTACGGCATCACGAACGCGGAGTTCACCAGTCCGCTGTCGTACCCGGTCAACGGAGGACAGCCCGCGCTGCTGGCCGGCCTCGGCAGCGCACTGGCCGGCCCCTGCGGACCGGTCACGCTGGTACGCCCCGACACGATCGCCGGCGACCAGCTGCCGGCGCTGCTCGACTCGGGCCTGACGTCGGGCGGACACGAGCGGGCCCAGGACCAGCGGGCGGCGGAGGACGCCACGGAGTACGACGGCCAGTCCCAGCAGGCGCTGGAGCGGACGGCCACCGGCTCCGCGGACCCGGGATGCGTGGTGCCCGTCCTCGGGGACCGCACCGGCACCTTCATGGACTCCTTCCGCCGGGCCCGCGAGGACCACCCCGGGGTACGCACCGCGACCGTGCTCGGCAGCGTCGACCAGAGCACGATCAACGCGAGCGGCGGGCCGTCCGGGCCCTACGAGGGGGCGTACGTCACCGGCTGGTACCCGTCGGTGAGCGACCCCGCCTGGAGCGGGATGAAGAAGGTGATCAAGGAGGAGGCGTTCGGCGACAACGACGTCGACGCCGCGGACGCCGGAGTGCAGACCACCTGGATCGCGTACACCGTGCTCAGCGAGATCGTCGCCTCGCTCGGCGACGGCGAAGTGAGCGCCGGCTCCGTCCGGCGCGCCCTCGACGGCGGGCTGAAGGTCGGCACGGGCGGGCTCACGCCGCCCCTCCAGTGGACCTTCGCCGACAAACTGGCCTCCGTCGGCTTCCCGCGCCTGGTCAACGCCGAGGTCACCCTCCAGGTGGTGCGGGAGGGCCGCCTGGTCTCGGCCCGCCAGGGCGCCGTGGACACCACCCGCGTCCTGCAGAACGCCGACGTGACCTGAGCGGACCGGGGGCCGGTCCGCCCGCCGGGTCACAGCTGGGTGGGCCCGCGCTCCGTCAGGCCGTACTGCTTCGCGATCTTGTTCCACAGCCCCGCGGCCGTGGCCTTCTCCTTGCTCGCCGTGCCGCTCTCCCGGTTTCCGGCCTGCGTGTGGCTGGTGGTGCGGGCCACGCCCTTCTTGCAGCCCTTCTTGCCGGCCGCCTGGTCGGCCCAGGCCGCGTAGTGGTTGTCGGCCGACGCCGAGGCCTGCCACGCCTTGTTGAGGGCGGTGGTCAGCTCGGCGTGCTGGGGCAGCTTGTCCACGGACAGCTTGGCGAGGCTCTCGACCAGTCCGGTGCGCTGCTTGGCGGCCTCGCGCAGGTCCTTGGCCGCCTGGGGCAGGTTGTCGCAGGACTTCACGTCGCCGACGGCGTTGATCACGGTGGTCCGGCCGGTGCCGCTCTCGGCGAGCAGCTTGTCCAGCTCCACGGCCTGCTGCCGGACCGGGTCGGCGGACGCCGGGGCGGAGGCCGACGCGGACTCGGAGGCCGGGGCCGTGGCGGAGACCGGCTGGTTCTCGCTCTTCTCGTCGTCGCCTCCCCCGCCGGCCATCATCGCTCCGGCGCCGACCCCGACTACGGCGATGGCCACGCCGACGGCCGCGATGAGCGGCAGCCGTGAGCGGCCGGCGCCGCCCCGGCCGCCGTCGTCGTTCCCGCGCCGCCTGCCACCGCCGCCGCCCGGTCCCTGGGGGGCGTACATCGGCTGGCCGGCCGCGTGGTGCGGCTGCGCCTCGTCGAAGCGGGGCATCTGCTGCGTGGCGGAGGCCGGGCCGTCGGCGCCGGGGGCGCTGCGGAAGAGGTTGTCGAACTCGGCGGGCGGCTGCCGGCCCTCGTCACCGCCGGGCGCGGCGCCATAGGGGGCACCGGCGGGGCCGCCGGGCACGGGCGCGATGTACTGCGTGGCCTGGGCGTCGGGGTGGGCGGCGGGAGCGGGCTGGTGTCCGGCCGAGGGCTGCTCGGGGTACTGCGGTGCGCGGCCGAGGAACTGCGTCGACTCGGCGTGCGCCTGCGTGGGTCTCTCCGGCGGCAGCGCCCCCGGACCCGCGGGCGGTATGTGCGGTATGTACTGCGTGGCGCCCTCGTCGGCGGACGCGGCGACCGGCGGTATGAACTGGGTCGCGCCCTCGTCGGCGGGCGGCAGCGGCGGGAACGGCTGGCCCTGGTGGGGCTGCGGCTGCGGTTCGGGCTGCTGGTGGGGCTGCGGCTGCGCGTACGGCGGCTGCGCGCCGTAGGACTGGCCGCCGTAGGACTGGTTCCCATAGGCCTGGTCGCCGTAGGCCCCGCCGGCGGCCGGGGTGCCGTACGCCGGGGGCTGCGCGCCCTCCGGGGGGAGCGGGCCGGGTCCCGCTCCGGTCGGGGGCGGCAGGGCTCCGTGCGTCTGCTGCTGCGCCGGTCCGGGCTGCGCGGGCGGCCAGGTGTGCGGCTCGGAGGGCTGCGCGGGCGGCTGGGGGGCCTGCTGCTCCGGGGCCCCCCAGGGCTGGGCGTCGGCCGGGGTGGACCAGCCCTGGCCGGAGTGCGGGCTCTGCTGCTCGGGGCCCCAGGGCCGGTCCCACGCCTGGCCGCCGGGTGGCGCCGAGGCCGGCACGGGGCCGCCGGCCGACGGGCCGACGGAGCCGCCGGTCATGCCGGGCAGCAAGGGCTCGCCACCGTCCGAGGGCAGCACGATGCCTTCGTGCGCTTGCCGCGCCGAGGGCTCCTCGCCCTGTCCACTCTGCGTCACCGGGACTCCTACGAATGGGGGACCTTCGGAATCGTCGGCTCACGCTACCGGGTCCCCCGAGCCCACTGCCACGCCGCATGGGGCGTCCACTCTTTCCCTGTGACGGCAGTAACAAAACCGGGCCGCGGCACGCTGTTCATGTTCTTCGCGATCACCACGCCGTGGTTTCACGCGTGTTCACGCGTCCGCGGCCCGTCCGTTCACGCGGCGGCCTGCAGATCCAGCCGCGCCCCGAACTCCCTGACCACGGCTTCCTCCCGGTAGGGCTCCAACCGGGCCTGGAAGTCCTCCAGGTACTCGGCGCCCCGGTTGGAGCGCAGGGTCCCCAGGATCTCCACGGCCTTCGTCGCGGTGTTGCAGGCCTGTTCGACCTCCCTCTGCTGCACCTGCGCCGTGGCCAAGAGCACATGTCCGATGGCCCGCCTGCGCGCCCGCGACTCGGGGTGGCCGTCCAGGGACTGCCGCGCGTACCGCGCCGCCGCGTCCGCCTGGCCGAGGTCCCGGTGACAGTGCGCCAACTCGTCGGCGAGGTACGCCTCGTCGAAGTGCCTGATCCACACCGGGTCGTCGCCGGAGGCCGGATCCGCCGCCTCCATCGCGCCGACCGCCCGCCCGGCCGCCTCGTGGGCCGACCGTACGTCGCCCAGGAGCGCGTGCCCGCGGGCCTCGGCGGCGTGGAACATCGACTCCGCGCGGGGCGTCACCCGGCCTCGCGCGCCCTCCTGCGCCGCCCGGGCCAACTGCGCGATCTCGCGCGGGTTTCCGAGCTGCGCGGCCAGGTGGCTCATGGACGCGGCCAGCACATAGCCGCCGTAGCCGCGGTCGCCGGCCGCCTGCGCGAGCCGCAGCGACTGGATGTAGTACCGCTGGGCGAGGCCCGGTTGGCCGGTGTCGACGGCCATGTATCCGGCCAGCTCGGTCAACCGGGCGACCGTGGCGAACAGTTCGCGCCCGACCGCCTCCCGGTAGGAGCCCGCCAGCAGCCCCGAGACCACGCTGTTCAGGTAGTGCACGAGCACCGGCCGGACGTGTCCGCTGCCGTACTGGTGGTCCAGGTCCGTCAGCGCCTGCGTCATCGCCCGCACGGCCGCCACGTCGGACGGCCCCACCCGCGGCCCGGCCGAGCGCGACACCTGCGAGTCGGGGGCGGAAATCAGCCAGTCCCGGCTGGGTTCGACGAGCGCGGAGGCGGCGACGGAGGAACCGGACAGGAAGTCCCGGCGCCCCACGTCGCTGCGCCACAGCTCGCAGACCTGCTCGATGGCTCCCAGTACCGTCGGCGAGAACTGGAGGCCGACGCCGGACGCGAGGTTCTTGCCGTTGGCCATGCCGATCTCGTCGATCGTGACCGTGCGGCCGAGCTTGCGGCCCAGCGCCTCGGCGATGATCGCCGGTGCCCGGCCCCGCGGTTGCTGTCCGCGCAGCCAGCGGGCCACCGAGGTCTTGTCGTACCGCAGGTCGAGACCGTGCTCGACCCCGCACACGTTGACCCGGCGGGCGAGGCCCGCGTTCGAGCAGCCCGCTTCCTGAATGAGCGCCTGCAGTCGTTCGTTCGGCTGCCGCGCGACGAGAGGCCTTGCGGCCATGGCGTAACCCCCATGCGGTCTCTTGCGGTGTCGATGCCGTCCCGGCGGATCGTGGGACGAAGCGGATCCGGCCGTGAAGATCAATGCCCAGTCGATGTGCCGACAATGCGAGACTTGCGAAGCTTGCAATGCTTACGAGGATTGCCGGGGTAACGGACGGTGCCGGCCCCAGACGTGGCTACCCAGCTCCCGCGGCGAATCCTCCTGCGCGCCCCCACGTATGCGCCCGTGCGCCCCGGATGCGGGATCGATGCCCCTCCCCCGCGCACTCGATCCCCGTAACCCGGGGTGGGCACGGGAGTTGTGTTCCACGTGGAAGAGACCATCCAGGCCGCCGAAGCCGTCCAGATCCCGCAGCAGCGCGGCACATCGCTGCTGGAGACCGCCGTTCGCTACGCCGAGGAGCGCCACTGGGACGTGTTTCCCGGTACCTGGCTGGTAGCCGCCGACGGGGTGCAGCGCTGCTCCTGCGGGGACCCGGCGTGCGCCGCCCCGGGCGCGCACCCGGCGCGCGAGGACTGGGCGGCACAGGCGACGGGCAGCGCGACCGTGGCCCGCCGGATGTGGCAGAAGCAGCCGATGGCGTCGATCCTGCTGCCCACGGGGCGCACGTTCGACGCGGTCGACGTGCCCGAGACCGCGGGGTTCCTGGCGCTGGCCCGGATGGAGCGGATGGAGCTGACGCTGGGGCCGGTGACGCTGACGCCGGACCGGCGGATGCGGTTCTTCGTCCTTCCGGGTGCGGGGGTGAAGGTGCCGGACCTCGTGCGGCGGCTGGGGTGGGCGCCCCGGGCCCTTGATCTGGGGGTGCGGGGGGA
>NZ_QHJH01000096.1 GCF_003947455.1 Streptomyces sp. WAC 04229
CCGCCGGCCACGGCTCACGGCTGCCCCGCCCACGCTCCGTGCCCGGCCCGCCGAGCCGTCCGCGCTCCGCACCCCCGTGCAGAACTCCCCGAAAGGACCCGCTCCGCGATGAACTCCACCGCGTCCGACGCCCCCCGCGACCTCGTGGGCATCGGTATCGGCCCCTTCAACCTCTCCCTCGCGGCGCTCGCCGACCCCCTCGCCGGGCTCGACGCCGTGTTCTACGACCAGCGACCCGCCTTCCACTGGCACCCCGGACTGCTCATCGACGGCGCGCGCGTCCAGGTGCCCTTCCTCGCCGACCTGGTCACCCTCGCCGACCCGGCGAGTCCCTGGACCTTCCTCAACCACCTCAAGGCCAGAGACCGCCTGTTCCCCTTCTACTTCGCCGAGCGCTTCCACATCCGGCGCGCCGAGTACGACGCCTACTGCCGCTGGGTCGCCGAGAGCCTGCCCTCGCTCCGCTTCCACCACCAGGTCGACGCCGTCCGCTGGAACCCCGAGCGCGAGCTGTTCGAGGTCGACTACACCCAGCTCGACGCGGAGGGCGAGGCCGAGGCCCTCGGCCGCACCCACACCCGCAACGTCGTCCTCGGCGTCGGCACCGAGCCCGACGTCCCGGACCCGCTGCGCCCCCTCGTCGACGCGCCCGGCGTGCCCGTCCTGCACGCCGCCGACTACCTCGACCACCGTGACGCGCTCCTCGCCGCCGGGCACGTCACCGTCATCGGCACCGGCCAGTCCGGCGCGGAGATCTTCCTGGACCTGCTCCGCCACCGGCCCGCCGGCCGCGAGCGGCTGCACTGGCTGGGCCGCAGCGAGGCGTTCGCCCCTATGGAGTACTCCAAGCTCGGCCTGGAGCACTTCACCCCCGACTACACCCGCTACTTCCACGGCCTGGCCGAGCAGGTCCGCGACCGCCTCGTCGCCTCCCAGTGGCAGCTGCACAAGGGCATCGACGCGGACACGGCCGCCGACATCCACGACGAGCTGTACCGCCGCACCCTCGACGGCGGCTGGCCCGACACCGTCCTCACCCCCGGTGTGCACGTCCGCACCGCCGGACGCGTCGCCACCACCAGGATCGAACTCCACCTGGAGCACGCCCAGCAGAAGACCCGCACCCGCCTCACCACCGACGCCGTCGTCCTCGCCACCGGATACCGCGAGCGCCCCCTCGGCCGCGTCCTCGCCGGCCTCGACCCCTACATGCGCCGCGACGGCAGCGAACGCCCCCGCGTCGACGACCGGTTCCGCCTCCTCCTCGACCCCTCCGTCGGCGGCTTCGTCTACGTCCAGAACGCCGAGACCCACACCCACGGCGTGGGCGCCCCCGACCTCGGCCTCGCCGCCTGGCGCAGCGCGACCATCCTCAACGACCTGACCGGGCAGGAGCCGTACCCCCTGCCCGGCCGCACCGCCTTCACCACCTTCGGCCTGGAGAGCGGACACCCGCAGATCCCGTCCGCGCGCCGCCCCCGGACGCTCATCCCCCTGGCGGACGGCGTCTGAGGACCGCCCGGCGGACCCGGATCAGAACACCGGCGTGCCGTCCCGCGTCAGCGACCAGTCCACGGACGCGAAGTCGTCCGGGTCCAGCACGCCCTTCGCCGTCACCCACTCGGCGATGCGCGTGCGGATCTCCGTCGACTCCGCCCACACCTCCTTGGCCGACGCCACGTGCGGGAAGGCACCGCCGCCGTTGGCCCGGTAGTTGTTCACGGCCAGCACGAACTGCTGGTCGTCGGCGAGCGGCGCACCGCCGTGGGCGAGGTTCCTGATCCGCGACCCGGCCGCCTGCGCGATGTCGATCTCGTACGTCAGCCCCGACACGTAGTCGTAGTTGTAGTCCGGGCGGCCGCCCGCGTTGGTCAGCTTGTCCACGTCCACGGGGGCACCGGCGGCCGTCTGGACGTAGTACTCCGCCGAGTACTCCAGGTAGGCCCGCACCTGCGCGCCCGTCAGCACCTTCGCGACCAGCGTGTTGTCGTACACGTACAGGCTCGACAGGTCCCGGATGGTCACGTCGCCGGCCGGGATCTCGGAGGTCCGGGAGAACGGCGACGCCTGCGCCAGTACCGGCAGCGACGCGTACTCGGTGCCCGCCAGCGCCTCCTTGACCACGTCCTCCTGCACCTTGGTGATCAGGTCGATGATCGGGGCGTCCTTGTACCGTGCCTCCACCGTCGTCAGCGCCTCGGTGGCGGTGCCGACGACCTGGTTGACGTACGCCACGACCTTCGCGTGCTCGTCGGTCAGCAGCCGGGTGACCCCCGGGTCGTCGGCGACCGTGTTGGTGTTCCGCAGCGACGCCTTCACCGACTCCACGTGCCACCGTCCGCGTTCGAATACCAGCTCGAAGTCGAAGAGGGTGAGCCGCTCGGCGTAGCACAGCGGCTCCGAGAGGACGACGGTCTTCCCGGTGCTGTCGTTGACGACCTTCAGCTCCGCGATCTCCTGGTGCGCGTGCCCGACGAGGATCGCGTCGATGCCGGGCACCTGCTTGGCCACGTTGGCCGCCGCGTTCTCGACGTACGGGAGCTGGTCTCCGTAGGAGGACGTGCCCGAGGAGCCGGAGTGCGCCGAGACCACCACCACGTCGGCGCCCATCGAGCGGAGCTTCGGCACCCACTTCGCCGCCTGCTCCTCCAGCCCCGGGAAGGCGAGCTTGCCCTGCACGTACGCTCTGTCCCAGATCGCGATGCCGGGGTTGGTCAGGCCCAGCACCGCCACCTTCACCGGCGGCGCGCCCTTCACCCGGAAGGTCTTCATGAAGTACGGCGGGAAGGCGGGCCTCAACGTCATCGCGTCGACCGCGTTCGCGCCGAGCAGCGGGAAGTCGCACTGCTCCTCGAACTTCCGCAGCGTCTCGATGCCGTAGTTGAACTCGTGGTTGCCGAGCGCCACCGCGTCGTAGCCGATGGCGTTCATCGCCTGGGCCATCGGGTGCACCGGGCCGCCCTTGGCGGTGATCGGGTCCACCTTCGCGTAGTAGTACGTCAGCGGGGTGCCCTGGATGGTGTCGCCCGCGTCGAGGAGCAGCGTGTTGCGGCGGCCCTTCTCCTCGCGTACCTGGTCCACCAGGGCCGAGATGCGCGCCAGCCCCTGCGCGTTGCCCGCCGCGTCCGTGTACTCGGCGTCCTTGAAGTAGTCCCAGTTGAAGACGTGTCCGTGCAGGTCGGTGGTGCCCAGCACGGTCAGCGCGTACCGCTTGGGGCGCCTGCGGCCCCGGGGTGCGGCGGGCGCCGCCTCGGCCGCCGGAGCCGCCGCCGCACCGGCCAGCGCCACCCCCGCTCCCGTCACTGCGGACCTGCTCAGGAACTTCCGGCGGTTGAACGGCATGACGGGATCTCCTCGACGGCACGGCACCAACAACGCGCGTAGATTCCTGCGTGATCACCTCGCCTGTCAACAGTGGGTCGTTCAATTGCCCGAAAGGCGTAATAAGAACCGCCCGGAATGCTCATCGGAGCGCCTCGGCGCACAATTCAACACTTGTCAATAACCCTTTACTCAAAGGTTGTTGAGTGGTCATACGTGGCCAATTCGCTACTGGCCGGTAAGTCATAGGCTCGACCCATGCGCCGAGCAAAGATCGTCTGCACTCTTGGGCCCGCCACCGACTCGTACGACCAGATCAAGGACCTGGTCGACGCCGGAATGGACATCGCCCGCTTCAATTTCAGTCACGGCACCCACGCCGAACACGAAGAGCGCTACCGCCGTGTCCGGAAGGCGTCCGACGAGACCGGCCGCAGCGTCGGCACCCTCGCCGACCTTCAGGGCCCGAAGATCCGCCTCGGCCACTTCGGTGAGGGCCCCGTACTCCTTGAACGCGGCGACACCTTCACCATCACCGTCGAGGAGGGCGTCGAGGGCGACCGCCACACCTGCGGCACCACCTACGCCGGCCTCGCCGCCGACGTCACCCCCGGTGAGCGTGTCCTCGTCGACGACGGAAAGGTCTGCCTGGAGGTCACCGGCGTCGACGGGCCCCGCGTCCGCACGACGGTGATCGAGGGCGGCATGGTCTCCGACCACAAGGGCCTCAACCTCCCGGGCGTCGCGGTGTCCGTCCCCGCGCTGTCGAAGAAGGACGAGGACGACCTGCGCTGGGCCCTGCGCAACGGCTTCGACGTGATCGCGCTGTCCTTCGTGCGCAGCGGGCGGGACATCCTCGACGTGCACCGCATCATGGACGAGGAGGGCCGCCGCCTGCCCGTCATCGCCAAGGTCGAGAAGCCGCAGGCCGTGGAGGACATCGAGGGCATCGTCGCGGCCTTCGACGGCATCATGGTGGCCCGCGGCGACCTCGGCGTCGAGATGCCCCTGGAGCAGGTGCCGATCGTCCAGAAGCGCGCGATCAAGCTGGCGAAGCGCAACGCCAAGCCGGTGATCGTCGCCACCCAGATGCTCGACTCGATGATCGACAACGCCCGTCCCACCCGCGCGGAGGCCTCCGACGTCGCCAACGCGGTCATCGACGGCACCGACGCGGTGATGCTCTCCGGCGAGACGAGCGTCGGCAAGCACGCGACCGACACGGTGCGCACCATGGCCCGGATCGTCGAGGCGGCGGAGGAGGACATCCTGGCCAAGGGCCTGCCCCCGCTGACCGAGCGCAACAAGCCCCGCACCCAGGGCGGCGCCGTGGCCCGGGCCGCGGCGGAGATGGGCGACTTCCTCGGCGCGAAGTTCCTGGTGGCCTTCACCCAGTCCGGCGACACCGTCCGCCGCCTGTCCCGCTACCGCTCGCCCATCCCGCTGCTCGCCTTCACCCCGGAGCCGGCCACCCGCTCGCAGCTGAGCCTGACCTGGGGGGTGGAGACCTTCCTGGGTCCGCACGTGGACTCCACTGACGCGATGGTCGACCAGGTGGACGAGCTGCTCACCAGGTACGGCCGCTGCCAGAAGGGTGACGTCGTGGTCATCACGGCGGGCTCACCGCCCGGGGTCTCGGGTACGACGAACCTGGTGCGGGTGCATCACATCGGGGAGGACGACCGCTGAACGGGTGCCTCGGCGGATCTGAGGGATGCCTTCGAAATGAAGGTAAAGTGCCCCGGGTGGGACTCGAACCCACACTGAATGCCTTTTGAGGGCATCGTCTCTGCCGATTGGACTACCGGAGCCTCTTCGAACCGAAGGTCAGTGTAGCCCCTCGGTGACTCAAAGATACAGGAGCTAGGTAGGCTCTTGTCAGCGGTACCCCTGCCCCGAACTAGGAGCTCACGTGACCTCCCCCGAGTCGCCCCAGCCCGTAGACGTGCCCGACGACGACAAGTCGCACGTGCCTCCGCTGACGACCCGTGTCGTCATCGCCGAGGACGAGGCGCTGATCCGGCTGGACCTCAAAGAGATGCTGGAGGAGGAGGGTTACTCCGTCGTCGGCGAGGCCGGGGACGGGGAGCAGGCCGTGGAGCTGGCCCGCGAGCACCGGCCGGACCTGGTGATCCTCGACGTCAAGATGCCCAAGCTGGACGGCATCTCCGCGGCCGAGAAGATCGCCGAGGAGAGCATCGCGCCGGTGCTGATGCTCACCGCGTTCTCCCAGCGCGACCTGGTGGAGCGGGCCCGGGACGCCGGCGCCATGGCGTACCTCGTGAAGCCGTTCAGCAAGAGCGACGTCGTTCCGGCGATCGAGATGGCCGTCTCGCGGTTCACGGAGCTGAAGGAGCTGGAGAAGGAGGTCGCCGACCTCAGCCAGCGCCTGGAGACGCGGAAGCTGGTGGACCGGGCCAAGTCGGTGCTCCAGACGGAGTACGGCCTGACCGAGCCGGCCGCCTTCCGCTGGATCCAGAAGACCTCCATGGACCGGCGGATGTCGATGCAGCAGGTGGCCGAGGCGGTCATCCAGGACGCCGACGAGAAGAAGGCGGCCAAGGGCTGACACCCCGGACCCGCGAGAGGCCCGCACCCCCGAGGGGGCGCGGGCCTCTCGCTTTCGCGCGGGGGATCAGTCCTCGCCGAGGTAGGCCTTGCGGACCGACTCGTCGTGCAGCAGGTCCCGCCCGCTGCCGGACAGGACGATGCTGCCGACCTCCATCACATGGCCGTGGTCGGCCAGGGACAGCGCCGCCTGGGCGTTCTGCTCGACGAGCAGGATGGTGGTGCCCTGGGACTTCAGCTCGGCGATCGTCTGCATGATCTTCTGCATCATGATCGGGGAGAGGCCCATGGAGGGCTCGTCGAGCATGAGCAGCTTGGGCTGGGACATCAGGGCGCGGCCCATGGCGAGCATCTGCTGCTCACCGCCGGACAGGGTGCCCGCCGCCTGCTTCCGGCGTTCGCCGAGTATCGGGAACAGGTCGTAGGCGCGCTGGATGTCCTTCTCGATGCCCGCGCGGTCGCTGCGCAGGAAGGCGCCGAGGCGGAGATTGTCCTCGATCGTCATGCGGGGGAAGATGTGCCGCCCCTCGGGCGAGTGGGCGAGCCCCATGGAGACGATCTGGTGCGCCGGTACCTTCTTGAGCGACTTGCCCCCGAACTTGATCTGACCGCCGACGGGCTTCAGCAGGCCCGACAGCGTGCGCAGGGTGGTGGTCTTGCCGGCGCCGTTGGTGCCGATGAGGGTGACCACCTCACCGGCGTCGACCTTGAAGGAGATGCCCTTCACGGCCTCGATCTTGCCGTAGGCGACGCGGAGGTCCTCGACCTCGAGCAGTGCGGTCATCGGTCGTTCTCCTTGCCGGCCGAGGTGTCCGAGGAGGCGTCGGCCTGGGCCGCCTCGGCGGCCTCCACCTCGGCGGCCTCCGCGGCACCGGGGTCGTTCTCCAGGGGTTCGCCGAGGTAGGCGGCGATGACGCGCTCGTCGCCCTGGACGGTCGCGCTGTCGCCCTCGACGAGCTTCTGGCCCTGCACGAGGACGGCGACGCGGTCGCAGAGGTTGAAGATGAACCGCATGTCGTGCTCGATGACGAGGACCGCGATGCCCTTGTCGCGGATGGCGAAGACCAGTTCCTCGGTGGCCCGCGTCTCCTGGGGGTTCATGCCGGCCGTGGGCTCGTCCAGGAGCAGCAGCCCCGGCTCGCTGGCGAGGGCCCGGGCGATCTCCAGCTTGCGCTGCTCGCCGTAGGGCAGGTTCCGCGCGAGGTGGTCGGCCTTGCTCGCCAGGCCCACGAACTCCAGCAGCTCCTCGGCGCGTTCGCGGGAGGCCTTCTCCGCCTTGTGGAAGCCCGGCCCGCGCAGGACGGCCGACCAGAAGCCCTCCTTGGTCCGCGTGTGGCGGCCGACGAGGACGTTCTCCAGGACCGTCATGTTGGCGAACAGACGGATGTTCTGGAAGGTGCGGGCGATGCCGGCGGCGGTGACCTTGAAGGACTTGGCCGGCAGGACCTTGTCCTTGTACCGGACCTCGCCCTCGGTCGGGATGTAGAGGCCGGTCAGGCAGTTGAAGAAGGTGGTCTTGCCGGCGCCGTTGGGGCCGATCAGACCGACGATCTCCCCGCTGTTGACGGTGAGGTCGACGTTGTTGACCGCGGTCAGTCCGCCGAAGCGCATGGTGACGCCGCGCGCGTCGAGGACGGTGGTGCCGGGGGCGGGGGCGCCCGGGGCGGTGTCCCTGGTGGTGGTGTCGGTGGTCATGGTGGTCAGGCCCCTGTCTTGCTCAGGGTGGTGGGCGCTTCGGCCTCTTCGTGGAATTCCAGCTTGTTCCGCCTGTTGGCGATGAGACCTTCCGGACGGAAGCGCATGAGCAGGACGAGCGCGAGTCCGAAGGCGAAGAGCTGGTAGTCGCCGAGGAACTGGAGCTTGTTGGGGATCAGGAAGAGCAGCGAGGCGCCGATCAGCGGACCCGCGATGGTGCCCATGCCGCCGAGGACGACCGCGGCGAGCAGGAACGCCGAGTTGGGCGGGGTGGTGCCGGCGAAGAGGTACTGCTCGGGCGTCACGGTGTAGGTGACGTGCGCCTGCACGGTGCCGGCGAGGCCCGCGAGGGTGGCGCCGACCGCGAAGGCGATCAGCTTCACCCGGAAGCCGTTGATGCCCATGGCGAGCGCCGCGGTCTCGTCCTCGCGGATGGCGACCCAGGCGCGGCCGATCCGGGAGTCGCCGCTGCGCCGGAAGACGAGCACGACCACGGCCGTGATGACGAGCATCAGGAAGAAGTAGTTGGCGAACCGGCCGATGGTGAATCCGCCGATGTCGTGCTGGACGCCGAGGTCGAAGCCGAGGACGTTGAGATCGGGGATGGACGAGATGCCGTTGGAGCCGTTGGTGACGTCCGGTCCCGAGGTGCCGTCCAGGTTGTTGGCGGTGATCCGGAAGATCTCGCCGAAGCCCAGCGTCACGATGGCGAGGTAGTCGCCGCGCAGCCGCAGGGTCGGGGCGCCGATGAGGACACCGAAGACCAGCGAGGCCGCGGCGCCCACGAGGACCGCGGCCCAGAAGGGCAGGTGCAGGTCGAACGGGGAGCTGGGCGAGCCGGAGACCATCGAGGCGGCGTACGCGCCGACACCGAGGAAGGCGACGTACCCGAGGTCGAGCAGGCCGGCGAGGCCGACGACGATGTTCAGGCCGAGGGCGACCGTCGCGAAGATGAGGATGTAGACGCCGAGGGTGGCGTACTGGTCGTCGGTCTGGGTGAAGGGGAAGCAGGCCGCCGCGATGAACGCGCCGCAGACCGTGATGTTCGTGTGCCGGGCGGTGATCTGCGTGGCCTGGGCGATCAGACCGGCCTTGTTGAGGGCGGCGAATCCGAGGCCCGCGGTGATCAGGAAGCCCACGAACAGCTCGTCGTACTCGGTGCCGATGCCGTAGGTGAAGACCAGCAGGGCGACCGCGAGGACGGCGACGATGATCAGGATCTCGACGTACGAGGGCAGGGCGCGCAGCGTGCGCGGGGTGCCGGAGGCGAAGGCCGCCTTGACGTTCTGCCAGCCGTTCGAGCTGCGGTGCTTGAACTGCTCCCAGCCGGTGTCGTCCGGGTCGAACGGGTCGGGCTCCGGCCGTTCGAAGGGCAGGGCCAGCGCGCCGAGGAGGGCGACGAGGGTGGCCGCGGCCGCGACGTAGGCGCCGGGCTCCAGGTTGACGAGTCCGCCGAGCTGGGCGCTGATCGCGATGACCGTGTACCAGGTGGTGGCGAAGGCGGAGAGCGCGGCGAACTTCAGGGCCGCGTCCGCGCCGGCCGGCACCAGCCAGCCCAGGCCCCGGACGCCGTAGGAGGCGAGGCCGAGCAGGGTGGTGAGGGCGCCGGCGATCAGCACCAGCACCTGGAGGCCGCCCGGGTAGCCGTAGACCGTGAGGTCGCCGGGGAACTCGGCGGTCCAGGTCCAGGCGAGGAACGTGGAGACGACGGTGAGCAGGCCGCCGCCGGTGGCGAGGGCGCGGCCGAGGTGGGCGGGGATCCCGATGAGGCCGGAGGGGCCGTCCCCGGCGACGCCGCCGGAGGTCTTCGGAGCTGTGGTCTGTGTGGTCATCGGTGTCACGCCCTGTCCGCAACGCGTTCGCCGAGCAGGCCCTGCGGCCTGAACAGCAGCACGAGGATGAGGAGGATGAAGGCCCATACGTCGGCCCAGGACTGGCTGCCGAACTTGTCCAGGCCGGGGATGTCGGCGATGTAGGCGGTGGCCAGGGTCTCGGCGATGCCGAGGACGACGCCGCCGATCATGGCGCCGTAGATGTTGCCGATACCGCCGAGGACGGCCGCGGTGAACGCCTTGAGGCCGAGGATGAAGCCCATCTTGAAGTCGATCTGGCCGTACTTGAGGCCGTTGGCCACGGCGCCGACGGCGGCGAAGACGGCGCCGAGCGCGAACGCGACCACGATGATGCGGTCCGTGTTGACGCCCATCAGCTTGGCCGTGTCCGGGTCCTGGGCGGTGGCCTGCATGCCGCGCCCGGTGCGGGTGCGCATCACGAAGTAGGCCAGGATCGCCATGCTGACGGGGGCGGCGATGAGCAGGAAGACGTCGCCGGTCTGGAGGGTGACGCTGCCGATGTGGAAGGGGCCGCCGTCGATCTGCGGGAAGGTGCGCGCCGACTTGGCGTGCGGGTACCAGGCCCACACCGCCTGCTGGAGGGCGAGCGAGAGGCCGATCGCGGTGATCAGGGGCGCGAGGCGGGGGGCGCCGCGCAACGGCCGGTAGGCGAACCGTTCCGCCCCGACCGCGACGGCGACGGAGACCACCATGGCGCCCATGAGCATCAGGGGCAGCGCGATCAGCATGGAGGTGCCGTCGGGCAAAATGTATATGTAGACCGTGAGCGCGCCGAAGGCGCCGGTCATGAAGATCTCGCCGTGGGCGAAGTTGATGAGCTGGACGATGCCGTAGACCATTGTGTAGCCGATGGCGATCAACCCGTACATGGATCCCAGTAGCAGGCCGTTGACCAGCTGCTGCGGCAGTTCGTTCACCGCATGTCCTCCGAGACTTTCGGAACTTTCGACGGATGTGGCCGGATGCGAGTCCGCGCGGGGCGCCTGGAACGGCGCCCCGCGCGGCTCGTGATCACGTGATCAGTGGTGGGTGCGGTTGATCAGCCGGTGTAGGTGCCGGACTTCACCGACTTCCAGGCACCGTTCTCGACGGCGTACACGGTGAGCTGCTTGTTCGTCGCGTCACCGAACTTGTCGAAGGAGACCTTGCCGGTCACACCGTCGAAGGAGACGTTCTGCATGGCCTCCACGACCTTGGCGCGGGCGTCGTCGGGAAGCTTCCCGTCGTTGTCCTCGACGACCTTCTTGACGGCCTCGATGATCGCCCAGCCGGAGTCGTAGGAGTAGCCGCCGTACGCCTCGTAGGCCTCCTTGTAGCCCGCTGCCTTGTAGTTGGCCACGAACTCCTTGGCGGAGGGCAGCTCCTCGACCGGCGCGCCGACCGAGGTCGCGAGGTCGCCGTTGCCGGTGGCGCCGGCGAGCTTGATGAAGTCGGCGCTGTAGATGCCGTCACCGCCGACCACGGGGATCTTCGCGCCGGCCGCCTTGATCTGCTTGCTGAGCGGGCCGGCCTGCGGGTACTCGCCGCCGTAGTAGACGACGTCGGCGCCGGAGTTCTTCACCTTGGTGGCGACGGCGTTGAAGTCCTTGGTGTCCGGGTTGATGTGCTCGGTGCCGACGACCTGGCCGCCGAGCTTCTTGAACTCCTCGGTGAAGGTGGCGGCCAGACCGGCGCCGTAGGTCTTCTTGTCGTCGATGACGAAGACCTTCTTCTTCTTGGAGTCGTTGAAGACGTACTGCGCGGCGAACGGGCCCTGGATGGCGTCCGTGGTCGCGGTACGGAAGTACGACTTGTACGGCCGGACCTGCTTGGTCTGCCAGTCCACGCCCTGGGTCAGCGCGGGGTTGGTGTTGGCGGGGGAGACCTCGACCAGCTTGGCCGTGTCGAAGACCTTCTGCATGGACTCGCCGACCGAGGAGTTCAGCGGGCCCACGACACCGAGGACGTCGTCGTTGGCGACGAGCTTGGTGGCGTTCTGCTGGCCGACCGAGGGCTGGCCCTGGTCGTCGAGCGCCTGTATCTCGAACTTGACGCCGTCGACGTAGTTGTCCTTGTTGGCGGTCTTCGCGGCGAGGTCGACCGAGTTCTTGATGCCGAGGCCCAGCGCGGACAGGTCGCCGGTCAGCGGGGCGTCGACGCCGATGACGACGGTGGTCCCGCCGCCGCCGCTTCCGGAGTCCGAGCCGCCGTCGTCGTCGCGCGAACCGCAGGCGGTGAGGGTGAGCGCTCCCGCCGCCAGAGCGGCGGTGATGGCGATGAGCGAACGTTGACGCACGATCAGTCCTTTCCCTGGCACAGCCGCTTCCCCGTGGAGACGGCCGAGTCGAGCGCTGGGCCGAAGTGACAATCCGACGGCGCGGTGACTGGCCGTGACTCTAAGCGTGTGTGGGGAACGTGGAGGAGGGTCTGACTCATGCTGTGACGCTCTTGTTATGACACCGGGTAATGCAGAGCGGTACTGGCTGGGAAGAAGGGCGGAATTCAGGCCGATTCGCCCTGTCCGCATGGTGAGAACCCGCAGGACGCGCCGCCTGTGTTCAGGCGTCTGGGCCGTTTTGGTGATTACCGTGAATCGTTGCTGCAGGCGACCTGAAGTGCCTGGGAGAGCTGCCGTGCATAGCGTGCCCCCAGGATGAAACTGTGGGCTTGTATTGCGCGCGCATTACGCAGCGTTACATCCAAGAAAGGGAATCCGAGGTTCCGGGGCGCTTTATCGCATTCCGTCACCCGCAGAGTGACAATGATCTTGCTGGTGGAATGCGGCTTTGTCTGGAAAGGTGCCGCGGGCGACGAGGTGACCGAGAGGCCGGCCGAGGGCTGGGCGATCCGGGTCACGGTGACGGGCGGTCCCGACCGGACGCTCAGCCGCACCGCGAAGCTGAAGCCGCCGCCCTTCGCCCCGCTCGGGCCGTCCACGGCGTCCAGGTATTCGAGCGTGACCGCCTGGGAGGGGTAGGGCGGCGGATCGGCCGCCGGCTCCCGGGTCCGGTCGGCGTACAGGTAGCCGCCGCCGCCGAGCAGCAGGAGGAGGGTGGCGGCGGTCGTGAGAACGGTCCGGCGGTGACGCTCGCGGAACCGGGCGACACGGCCGCGCGGGCGGGTGTGGGCCACGTCCCGGGCGTGGGTGTCCTCGCCCGGCTCGACGGGCCCGATGCCGCCCGTCACTGCCACGGGCCCTCGGCCGGACCGCCGCCGGCGTACTGCTCCTCGCACGCCTCGCGTACGTGGCGGTCGATCAGCTCCCGGGCGGCGCGGTCGCCCTGGTCCCGCTCGGCGACCCGCGCGGCCGCCACGACCTCGCGCAGGATGCGGTACTGACGGTTGGACAGCCCCATCGACTGGTAGTCGCCGTAGGGTTCGACGCCGGCCAGCAGCTCGCGGGCCCAGTGGCCGACGGCGCCGGCGCAGGCTTCCGTGGGGGAGGGCGGCTCCGTCGTCGCGCTGCTGCTTCCCGAACCGGCCTCCTGGTCACCGGAGTTGCCGCAGGAGACGGTCGAGACCGCCGCGGCGGCCAGCAGGGCGCCGAGAAGGAACCGCCGAGCCGCCACCCCCGGCCAGGGGGCCTCTCCCCGTCCCATGCCCCGACGCTAGGACGGCGCGTGGCCGGGGGCAATGCCCGGGCCGCGAGTGCCTCGGCCGGAGAGGCCCTGCCCCCGGTGCCTCAGCTCGCCGGAGCGTCGCCCGGGTTCACGTCCCGCAGCAGGCAGGTCAGACGGGCGGTGCACACCCGCCGGTCCTGCTCGTCGCTGATCACGATCTCGTACGTCGCCGTCGACCGGCCCCGGTGCACCGGCGTGGCCACCCCGGTGACCAGGCCGGAGCGGGCCCCGCGGTGGTGCGTGCAGTTCAGGTCGACACCGACGGCGATCTTGGAACTGCCGCCGTGCAGCATCGAACCGACCGACCCGAGCGTCTCGGCCAGCACCGCCGAGGCGCCGCCGTGCAGCAGCCCGTACGGCTGGGTGTTGCCCTCCACCGGCATCGTGCCGACGACCCTCTCGGGCGACGCCTCGACGATCTGGACGCCCATGCGCGTCCCCAGGTGCCCGGCGGAGAACAGCGCCGGCAGGTCGACGCCGAGCGCGGCGTACTCGTCGATGACTTCCTGCGGGAACTGCGTCTGATGCTGCTCGCCCATGGGCCGGCTCCGTCTCGTCGCTCCGTCTGGCTGGCGCGCCGGCCGCCCGGTGGGGCGTCGGCTCGACTGAGCAAACGCTCAGTCGGTCGCCGATTGTTCCAGACGGACGACCACGGACTTGCTGGCCGGGGTGTTGCTGGTGTCCGCGGTGGCGTCCAGCGGCACCAGCACGTTGGTCTCCGGGTAGTAGGCCGCCGCGCAGCCCCGGGCCGTCGGGTAGTGCACCACGCGGAAACCGGGCGCCCGCCGCTCCACCCCGTCCCGCCACTCGCTCACCAGGTCGACGTACGAGCCGTCCTCGACGTCCAGCCTCCGGGCGTCCTCCGGGTTGACCAGGACGACCCTGCGGCCGTTCCTGATGCCCCGGTAGCGGTCGTCCAGGCCGTAGATCGTGGTGTTGTACTGGTCGTGCGAGCGCAGTGTCTGGAGCAGCAGCCGCCCCTCGGGCAGCTCCGGGTACTCGACCGGCGCGGCGGTGAAGTTGGCCTTGCCGGTGGCCGTCGGGAAGCGGCGCTCGTCGCGGGGGGCGTGCGGGAGGGCGAAGCCCCCGGGGTGCGCCACGCGCGCGTTGAAGTCCTCGAAGCCCGGGACGACCCGCCCGATGCGGTCGCGGATCGTCGCGTAGTCCTTCTCGAACTCCTCCCACGGTGTCCGGCTGTCCTCGCCCAGCACCCGGCGCGCCAGGCGGCACACGATCGCCGGCTCGGACAGCAACTGCCCGCTCGCGGGCTCCAGCCGGCCCCGGGAGGCGTGCACCATGCCCATGGAGTCCTCGACGGTGACGAACTGCTCGCCGCTCCCTTGGAGATCGCGTTCGGTGCGGCCCAGCGTCGGCAGGATCAGCGCCCGCGCGCCGGTGACCGCGTGCGAGCGGTTCAGCTTCGTCGACACGTGCACCGTCAGGCGCGCCCGGCGCATGGCCGCCTCGGTGACCTCCGTGTCGGGCGAGGCCGACACGAAGTTGCCGCCCATGGCGAAGAAGACCTTCGCCTCCCCGTCGCGGAGCGCGCGGATGGCCCGTACGACGTCGTAGCCGTGCTCGCGCGGCGGGGCGAAGCCGAACTCCTTCTCCAGGGCGTCCAGGAACGCGGGCGCGGGCCGCTCGAAGATGCCCATCGTGCGGTCACCCTGCACGTTGGAGTGGCCGCGCACCGGGCAGACGCCCGCGCCCGGGCGGCCGATGTTGCCGCGCAGCAGCAGGAAGTTCACGACCTCGCGGATCGTGGGCACGGAGTGCTTGTGCTGGGTCAGGCCCATCGCCCAGCACACGATGGTGCGCTCGGAGGCGAGCACCATGCGCAGCGTCTCGTCGATCTCCGCGCGGGTGAGGCCGGTGGCCGCCAGCGTCTCCTCCCAGTCGGCGGCCCGCGCGGTCTCGGCGAACTCCTCGTAGCCGTGCGTGTGTTCCGCGACGAAGTCCTCGTCGACCGCGCCCTCGGTCTCCAGGATCAGCTTGTTCAGCAGCCGGAACAGGGCCTGGTCGCCGCCGAGGCGGATCTGCAGGAACAGGTCGGTGAGCGCGGCGCCCGCGGTGAGCCCCTTGGCGGTCTGCGGGTTCTTGAAGCGCTCCAGCCCGGCCTCGGGCAGCGGGTTGACGCTGATGATCCGCGCGCCGTTCGCCTTGGCCCGCTCCAGGGCGGAGAGCATGCGCGGGTGGTTGGTGCCCGGGTTCTGCCCCGCCACGATGATCAGGTCGGACTTGTACAGGTCCTCCAGGAGGACGCTGCCCTTGCCGATGCCGATGGTCTCGGACAGGGCGGAGCCGGACGACTCGTGGCACATGTTGGAACAGTCGGGCAGGTTGTTCGTGCCCAGCTCGCGCGCGAAGAGCTGGTAGAGGAACGCCGCCTCGTTGCTCGTACGCCCCGACGTGTAGAAGACCGCCTCGTCGGCGGAGTCCAGGGCGGCGATCTCCTCCGCGACGATGCCGAAGGCGCGCTCCCAGGTGACCGGTTCGTAGTGGTCGCCGCCCTCGGGGAGGTACACCGGGTGCGTGAGCCGCCCCTGCTGGCCCAGCCAGTACCCGCTGCGGGTGGCGAGGTCGGTCACGGGGTGCGCGGCGAAGAACTCCGGGGTGACCCGGCGCAGGGTGGCCTCCTCGGCCACCGCCTTCGCGCCGTTCTCGCAGAACTCCGCCTTGTGCCGGTGGTCCGGCTCGGGCCAGGCGCAGCCCGGGCAGTCGAAGCCGTCCTTCTGGTTGACGCTCAGCAGCGTCAGCGCGGTCCGCTTCACGCCCATCTGCCGCTGCGCCATCCGCAGGGTGTGGCCGATGGCCGGGATGCCGGCCGCCGCGTGCTGGGGCTCTGTCACCTGCGGCGCGTCCTGGACGGGATCACCCTTGGGCGGCTTGCTGGCCATCGCGCGCTCCTTCGCTGACGCGTGTGAGGTACGTCTCCGATCCTCGCACGCGCCGCCGACAACTCGTCCGGCCGGGGCGGGCGGAGATCGTGAGCGATGTTCGCGGACTTCGCGCGCACCACCGCCTCCCACGGCGTGGACGGGCGCGGCCGGGACCGACTGTCAGTGGTCCGTGGCAGGATCGGTGTCGTGGCGAAGACAGCATCGAAGAAGACCGACAGCACCTCCGGCGCCCGCCCGCGGCTGATGCTCATGGACGGGCACTCGCTGGCCTACCGCGCGTTCTTCGCGCTGCCCGCGGAGAACTTCACTACCGCGACGGGCCAGCCGACCAACGCGATCTACGGATTCGCGTCGATGCTGGCCAACACGCTGCGTGACGAGGCGCCCACGCACTTCGCGGTGGCGTTCGACGTCTCCCGCAAGACCTGGCGGTCGCAGGAGTTCACCGAGTACAAGGCGAACCGCTCCAAGACCCCCGACGAGTTCAAGGGCCAGGTCGAGCTGATCGGCGAGCTGCTCGACGCCATGCACGTGACGCGCTTCGCCGTCGACGGCTTCGAGGCGGACGACGTCATCGCCACGCTCGCCACGCAGGCCGAGGCCGAGGGCTTCGACGTGCTGATCGTCACCGGCGACCGGGACTCCTTCCAGCTGGTCAGCGAGCACACCACGGTCCTCTACCCGACCAAGGGCGTCTCCGAGCTGACCCGCTTCACGCCGGAGAAGGTCTTCGAGAAGTACGGGCTGACCCCCGCCCAGTACCCCGACTTCGCCGCCCTGCGCGGCGACCCGTCCGACAACCTGCCGGGCATCCCGGGCGTCGGCGAGAAGACGGCCGCGAAGTGGATCAACCAGTTCGGATCCTTCGCGGACCTCGTCGAGCGCGTCGACGAGGTCAAGGGCAAGGCCGGACAGAACCTGCGCGACCACCTGGAGTCCGTCAAGCTCAACCGCCGGCTCACCGAGCTGGAGCGCCGGGTCGAGCTGCCCAAGGCGGTCACCGACCTGGAGCGGCCCGCGTACGACCGCAAGGGCGTCGCGATGATCCTGGACACCCTGGAGATCCGCAATCCGTCCCTGCGCGAGCGGCTCTACGCGGTCGACCCGGGCGCGGAGGAGGCCGAGGCCACTCCTGTCGTGGCGGACGGTGTCGAGCTGGACGGCGTGGTGCTCGGCACCGGCGAGGTGGCCGGCTGGCTCACCGGGCACGGCGCACAGCCCCTGGGCGTCGCCACCGTCGACACCTGGGCCCTGGGCACCGGCTCGGTCGCCGAAGTCGCGCTGGCCGCGGCCGACGGAAAGGCCGCCTGGTTCGACCCGACGGCGCTGGACGAGGCCGACGAGACGGCGTTCGCCGCCTGGCTGTCCGACGCGGACCGGCCGAAGGTCTTCCACAACGCCAAGGGCGCGATGCGTGTCTTCGCCGAACACGGCTGGAGCGTCGCCGGTGTGGGCATGGACACCGCGCTCGCCGCCTACCTGGTCAAGCCGGGCCGCCGCTCCTTCGACCTGGACGCGCTGTCCCTGGAGTACCTGCACCGCGAGCTGGCCCCGGCCGCCGCGGCCGACGGCCAGCTGGCCTTCGGCGCGGACGACGGCGCCGAGGCCGAGGCGCTGATGGTGCAGGCCCGCGCGATCCTCGACCTCGGCGAGGCGTTCGAGGGCCGCCTGGCGGACGTCGGCGCCGCGGACCTGCTGCGCGACATGGAGCTGCCGACCTCCGCGCTGCTGGCCCGCATGGAGCGGCACGGCATCGCGGCCGACCGGGCCCATCTGGAGGCCATGGAGCAGATGTTCGCGGGCGCCGTGCAGCAGGCGGTGAAGGAGGCGCACGCGGCGGCCGGACGCGAGTTCAACCTGGGCTCGCCCAAGCAGCTCCAGGAGGTCCTCTTCGGCGAGCTGAACCTGCCCAAGACCAAGAAGACCAAGACCGGCTACACCACCGACGCCGACGCCCTGGCCTGGCTCGCGGCCCAGACCGACAACGAACTGCCGGTGATCATGCTCCGCCACCGCGAGCAGGCCAAGCTGCGCGTCACGGTGGAGGGCCTGATCAAGACGATCGCCGCGGACGGCCGCATCCACACCACGTTCAACCAGACGGTTGCAGCGACCGGCCGCCTCTCCTCCACGGACCCGAACCTGCAGAACATCCCGGTCCGCACCGACGAGGGCCGCGCCATCCGCCGCGGCTTCGTGGTCGGCGAGGGCTTCGAGTCCCTGATGACGGCCGACTACAGCCAGATCGAGCTGCGGGTGATGGCCCACCTGTCCGAGGACGCGGGCCTGACCGAGGCGTTCACCTCGGGCGAGGACCTGCACACCACCGCCGCCGCGCAGGTCTTCTCCGTCGAGCAGTCGGCCGTGGACGCGGAGATGCGCCGCAAGATCAAGGCCATGTCCTACGGCCTGGCGTACGGCCTCTCGGCCTTCGGCCTCTCCCAGCAGCTGAACATCGAGGCGGCCGAGGCGCGCGGCCTGATGGACGCCTACTTCGAGCGCTTCGGCGGCGTACGGGACTACCTGCGCCGGGTGGTCGACGAGGCACGGGCGACGGGCTACACGGCGACCCTCTTCGGCCGCCGCCGCTACCTGCCCGATCTCAACAGCGACAACCGCCAGCGTCGCGAGGCCGCCGAGCGCATGGCCCTCAACGCCCCCATCCAGGGCACCGCGGCCGACATCGTCAAGATCGCCATGCTCAACGTGGACAAGGCGCTGCGCGAGGCCGGTCTCTCCTCCCGCATGCTGCTCCAGGTCCACGACGAAATCGTCCTGGAGATCGCCCCCGGCGAGCGCGCGGCAGCGGAGGAACTGGTCCGCCGTGAAATGGCGAACGCGGTCCGGCTCAGCGTCCCCCTGGGCGTCTCGGTGGGCTCGGGAGCGGACTGGGAGTCGGCGGCGCACTAGCCTCCGGCGGTTCGGCGGGTCGGGGGAGCGCGGGGCAGGGCGCCCACCCGCCCGCACGCGCCGGGCGGTGGCGGCTGCCGGGATGCGTTGGGGCCCGGCGGCGCATGGGCCTCCGGGGGTAAGCGGGTCGGGGAGCGCGGGCCAGGACCTTCCACTGCACGCGCCCGCTGAGGCGGCTCCCCGGTGCCCCGGCCTCCGGCGGTGGGCGTGGTGAGGAGCGCCGGAGAGGGCACCCACGCTCGTGCGCACGCGCCCGGCGTGGCGGCCCCTCGGCACCCTGTGGGCCCGAGGACGCCGGAGCCGGCCGGTGCTTCGCCGTCCAGGGAGCCGCCGGGCGGGGAGTCGAATGCCCTCCGCCTGGCCGGGCCGTCCGCCTACGCCGTGGCACCGGCAGTGGCAGCGAGGGGCCGGTCGGCCGGGACCTTCGCCGCAGCGTCCGTGAGATCCCGGCCCCGCCCCCGGTCGGCCGTCCGCCCGCCTCCCAGGGCTCCCGCCGGATGCCGGCCCGGGTGGCTCACCGGGCGAGGCGGCCGCCGCCTGGCACAGCCCGGGGCCCGTGCCGGCGCGGACGGCGGGCACCCCGCCGGGCAGCGGATCTCCGACCGGCGCGATGCGTGTGCTCCTCCGGGGCCCCGGCCTGCTTCGCTCGCCGTCCGGAAGGCGCCATTTCGGCGCCGCCGCCCGGCGGCGACACCGGTGCCGACGCAGCACCCCGCGACGCCCCCGGCCCCCGGAGGGCCCGTCACTCTGGTGGCCCCCGCGGATGCGCCGCCCGCGCTCGTCTCCCGTGAGGATGCGGGCATGGGTATACGCATGCTCCACCACCGGACGACACCGGCACGGGCAAGCACAGACGGACCCGCCCGCGTGCCACTGCTACCGGTCCCGGCCCTCGCGCCAGGCGCGAGTACCGGCCGCATCCCCGCCACCCTCACCACGGCCCTGCGCCGCACCGCGACCGGCCTCCGCCGCAGACTCGCCCGCCGGGACCCGGCGACCGTCGTCCCTCCCGAGACACCGGCCTGGCGGCTGTGGGCCGGCCTGGCGCGCAGTTACCTGTCGCTGGCCCTCTCCCTGGTGCCGCGGCCCCGCCCCGCACGCACCTTCACCGTGTTCGTCGCGACCGCCGACACCCTCAGCGGGCGACCCGGCGGTCCGGCTCCGTACCGGCACGGCTGGTGGGAGCCGGGACCGGACGCCACACCCTGACCGCCACGGCGTACAGCAGCAGCGCCGGGACCAGCCCCGCGCCCGCCCCGAAGCACACCGTCGGGATCAGCTCCCAGGGCTTCGCCATGTGACCCCAGTAGTCCCACCACCGCGTCGCCCGCCGCACCGCCCCGGCCACCGCGCAGCCGCCGAGGAGCGCCGCGGCCCACCACCGGTCCCGGGCCGCGAGGACCGGAACCGCCGGCGTCCCGCTCCGGGGCGTCCGGCGCAGCGCCCGCGTCAGGAACACGACGATGACGACCGCGGCCACCGCGGAACCGCCGTACTGCAGGTACCAGTAGAGCGGCGAGCCCGCGATCTCCCGGCCCAGCACCGGGAACACCCGCATCCCCCAGCGGTCGAGGTGGGTGAACGCGTCCCACACCACGTGCGTCAGCGCCCCCAGCACCGCCGACACGTACCACCACGCCACCAGTGGGGGCAGCACACGCGCGCGTGGCGCCCCGCAGCGCAACAGAGGCGCGACGCGTCCCTGGTGGGCCTTCGGCAGCAGGGCCACCAACGGCTCGCGGACCAGCAGCCACAACCCCACCAGCGCCCAGGCCACCGCCACATCCACCGTGAAGACACCGGGAAACGAGTGCGTGACGTCCCCGAACTCCATCGCCTCGGGCAGGAAACTCGCCGCGTAATAGGTCATGTCGGGCGCGAACGACCCCGCCACCAGCGCGGCAGGCACCAGCCGTCCACGGCCCGTCCCGTCACCCCGCACTCCTGGCAGCACGGCGGCGGCATGACTGAGAGTGAACGGCAACAGAACTCCTTCTTATGGCCAACCGGTGAATATCGGGCGCGAACGGGTGCCCGTGCAAAGCAAGTTGCCGTAGGGTCGCCTGCGGCACCGTGCCGGTCGAACAGACGGACACCGCGCCCGGAAGGTTGCGGTGCAACCGTCGGCGCGGACCGATCGTCACAACAGGGCGGAAACAACGGGCGGGCACGGTGGCCGGACACGGCGGCCGGACACCGCAGCCGGACACGGACGGAGAGGGACGCGCGGGCGTCCACGGGAGGGGTTCACTCTATGGCGGCGCATTTCGACCGGAGGCTCCGCAAGGCGGCGGTCACCACCACCGTGGCGGCGGTCGTGGTCGCGGCCCTGTCCGCGTCCCAGGCCCCGGACGTGACGGCCGACGCCAACGGCAGACAGACCACCGCGGACAACGCGCCGACGTCCGACACACCCTCCCAGGAGAGCGCGACCGGCAACTCGCCGTACTACACGGACCTGCCGCCGCTCAACAGCCCCAGTCCCGCACCCACCATCGGCACCCCCGATTCCCGGGCCGCCGCCGAGGCCGGCATACCCGCCACCGTCCTGGACGCCTACAAGAAGGCCGAGGCGGCGGTGCGCCAGGCCAAGCCCGGCTGCAACCTGCCCTGGCAACTCCTCGCGGCCATCGGCAAGGTGGAGTCCGGCCAGGCCCGCGGCGGCCGCGTCGACGCCCGGGGCACCACCATCGGCAAGATCATCGGGCCCCAGCTCGACGGCAACGGCTTCGCGCTCATCAAGGACACCGACAACGGCGTCTACGACGGCAACAGCAGCTACGACAACGCCGTGGGCCCCATGCAGTTCATCCCCTCCACCTGGTCGTGGGCGGGCCGGGACGGCAACGGCGACGGCAAGGACGACCCCAACAACGTCTACGACGCCGCGCTCGCCGCCGGTCACTACCTCTGCCGCTTCACCTGGGACCTCTCCGACGAGGCCGACCTCAAGAGCGCGATCCTCAGCTACAACAACTCGCAGGACTACCTGCACACGGTCCTGTCCTGGCTGGAGCACTACCGCAAGGGCACCCACGAGATCCCCGACGGCACCGGCAGCCTCCCGGTGGGCCGCAGCGACGACCCGATCGGTGCCGGCACCGGTCCCTCGCCCGGCGCGACGAGCCCGACGACGCGACCCGGCGCCTCCGGCTCCACGTCGCCCGGCAGCGACAAGCCGAACCGCCCGACCGAGCCCGGCAAGCCGTCGGACCCCGGCAGCGGCTCACCCACCCCCAAGCCGCCGACCGAACCGGAGCCGCCCACCGGCACCCAGCCCCCCACGCCCACCGACACGGTGCACCACCTGGAGAACGCGGGCGCCACCGGGCTCACCGCGATCGCGGGCGACACCTTCGCCGAGAAGCTCAGCGCCCGCGCCGAGACCAAGGCCGGAAAGGCCGTCGGCAAGGTACGCGTCCGCTTCACCGTGCTGGGCGACACGGACACCGCCTTCACCGGCGGTGACAAGGTCGCCGCGGTCACCACCAACGCCTCCGGCGTGGCCGTCGCGCCCGCGCTGGTGGCGGGCGAGAAGACCGGTGCCTTCACCGTCCGCGCCACCGTCATCGGCCGCACCGTGGGCCTCGACTACAAGGCCACGGTCACCGAACGCGTCGCCGACGCCCTCGCCCGCGTCGGCGACACCGAGCTGACCTGCGCGCCGGGCGGCGAGTTCGCGGACCAGGTCGAGGTGAAGGCCACGCACAAGGGCGCCGCCGCGGACAAGGTCGCCGTCACCGCCACGCTCGTCAAGTCGGTGCTCGACCCGACGGAGGCCGACAAGGGCCCCTACTTCAAGGACGCCGACGGCAAGACCGTCCGCACCCTGACCGGCCTCAAGACCGACGCCAAGGGCATGCTGAAGCTGCCGAAGCTGTACGCCGACGACACCAGCGGCACGTACATGCTCCGCGTCACCACGGCGGGCGGCGCCGCGCTCAACGTCCAGCTGAAGGTCGCCGAGGCGGCCGAGCCGACGCCCGACCCGTCCACGGAGCCGTCGACCGAGCCGTCCACGAGCCCCTCCACGGAGCCCAAGGCATAAGCGCGATCCCGACCGGACGACGTGGGGCGCCCTCCGCCACGGCGGAGGGCGCCCCACGTCGTCCGGTCGGGATCGCGCGTCACTTCGCGAGCCGGGCCTTCGTGTACCGGGTCGGCTCCGCCGTGGCGGGATCCTCGGGCCACGGATGCTTCGGGTACCGGCCGCGCAGCTCCGCGCGTACGCCCTTGTAGCCGTCCCGCCAGAAGGAGGCCAGGTCGGCCGTCACCGCGGCGGGGCGTCCGGCGGGGGAGAGGAGATGGACGAGCAGGGGCACCCCGGCGATCCGGGGCGACCGCTGCAACCCGAACATCTCCTGCAACTTCACCGCGAGGACCGGCTGTTCCGGGTCGCCGTAGTCGATCCGGATCCTGGACCCACTGGGGACCGTGATGCGCTCGGGCGCGAGTTCGTCGAGCCGCGCCGCCTCCCCGGACGCCCAGGGCAGCAGCCGCGCCAGCGCCTCCACGGCGTCGATCCGGCCCAGGTCGGCCCGCCGTCGGGCCCGGCCCAGCTCGGGCTCCAGCCACTCGTCCACGCGCGCGTGGAGGGCGTCGTCGGAGACGTCCGGCCACGGCTCACCGAGACGCCGCCGCAGAAACGCGAGCCGCGCGCGCAGCGCGTCCGCGTCGGCCGTACGGCGCAACAGCCCCAGACCTTCCTGCCGCAGCCCTTCGAGCAGCGCGCCCCGTACGAGACCGGGGTCGGCGCCGGTGAGCGGCCGGACCGCGAGTTCCACGGCGCCGAGCCGCTCCACCCGCCGGGCCACGACGTCGCCGTCGCGCCAGTGGACCTCGTCCCGCTCCGCCAGCAGCGCCCCCGCCGCGAGCCGCGCCGTCTCCTCGTCGACGGCCGCACCGAGCTGCACGCGCGCGTGGCCCCGGCCCACCGGCCGGTCGGCCACGGCGACGGCGATCCACGGCGCACCCCGTAGCGCCGACCCCTCGGGCAGCTCGGCCCGGGTGCCGGAGACCATCAGATAGGTACCGCCGTCCTTCTTCGCCACGCGCTCGGGAAAGGCCAGGGCGGCCACCAACCCGGCGAGGGCGTCCTCGGCGAGCGGCAGCCCCCGCCGGCCGTCCCCCGGCTCCACGGCGCCCCGCAGCCGCCGCACCTCCGCCCGCCACCGCGCCGCGTAGCCGTCACCCCCACGCCGGGCGGCCCGCAGCACGGACACCAGCTCGTCCCCGTACTCCCGAGGCGCCTCCTCACTGAGCAGCCCGACCACCTCGGCGACGACCTCGGGCCCAACACCGCCACCACCGGAGCGCCCTGTCCCCGCGTCCTCCGCCGCCGATCCGGCCGCGTCGAGCAGCGCCCGACCCAGGCGGGGATGGAGGCCGAGGCGGGAGAGCCGGATGCCCCGCGGCGTGGCACGACCGGTGGAGCCGACCGCGCCGACCGCCGTCAGGACCGACCGCGCCGCCGCCATGGCCCCACCCGGCGGCGGGTCCAGGAGCGCCAGTCCGGACGCGTCCGGATCCCCCCAGCAGGCCGCCTGCAAGGCGAACGCGGTCAGGTCGGCCACCTTGATCTCCGGCGCCGGGAAGCGCGGCAACAGGGCGTCCTCCGCCTCCGCCCAGCAGCGGTACACCGCGCCGGGGG
>NZ_QHJH01000097.1 GCF_003947455.1 Streptomyces sp. WAC 04229
CGCCCCCGCCCCCGTTCCTGCGCGAAGTGAGCTGATGCGCGTGTCCCGTGTCCACGACCCCTTCCTGCGCGGCCAGTTGGCGATCGCCGCGCTGTTCCTGTCCCTCGGCTTCCAGTACGCCACCTGGGCCGCGCGGATCCCGGCGATCAAGTCCGACCTGGACCTGAGCGCCGCCGAGGTGGGGGTGCTCCTGATGGCCGCGGGGGTCGGCGCGGCGGTGTCGTTCCCCGTGGTGGCGTGGCTGATGCGGCGCATGGGCTCGCGGCGGCTCGGCCTGCTCTCCCAGCTCGGCCTCGCCCTGCTGCTGCTCGGCCTGGCGGCGGCCCCCAACTACCCGGTGGCCCTGCTGGTGATGTGCGCCGACGGCGTCCTCGTCGGCTGCCTCAACGTGGCCATGAACGCGCAGGGTGCCGCCCTGGAGACACGGCACGAACGCAACACCATGGCGAAGCTGCACGCGACCTTCTCCGCCGGCTCGCTGCTCGCCGCGCTGCTGGCCTCGGGCATGACCGCCGCCACCGACGCGGTCGCCGCGCACTTCGGCGTGGCCGTCGTCCTCCTCGTCGCCCTGGGCGCGTCCGCGCGGACGGGCCTCCTCGACGACGAGGCACCGGCCGACGAGGCGGGCGGGGCGGCCCGTGCGGACGCGGCCGCCACCGCCGACGGGAAACCGGCCGGCCGCCGCTGGACCGTCCCCTCCAGTCTGACCCTGTGGATGTGCTGCGCCATGGTCTTCGGCACGGTCGCCGAGGGCGCCATGAACGACTGGTCCGCCCTCTACCTCGAGGACGTCGCCGAGGCGTCGGCGGAACTCGCGCCCCTGGGCATCGCCGTGGTGTCCGGGATGATGGTCGTCGCCCGCCTCTTCGCCGACGGCTGGCGGGCCCGCTGGGGCGACGGCCGGGTCGTCCTCCTGGGCAGCGCGGTCGCCGCCGCCGGCCTCGCCCTCGCCCTGGTCAGCGGCGGCGTCGCACCGGCCCTCGCGGGCTTCGCCTGCATGGGCCTGGGCATCGCCGCCGTGACCCCCTGCGTCTACGCCGCCGCGGCCCGACAGGGCTCGGACGCGCTCACCCTGGTCGCCGCCATGGGCACCACCGGACTGCTGGCCGGGCCGCCGCTCATCGGCTTCATCGCCGGTGCGAGCAGCCTGGCCTGGGGCATGGGCGCCGTCGCCGCGTCCGCGGGCGCCGTCGCCCTGTGCAGCACCCGCATCCGCTGGACACCGGCACCGGCCGTGCCGGACGAGGCCGCCACCCCCGCCTGACCCCGCCCGTGAACACCCCGGGCCGCGCGTGCGTATGTCCTCACAACCGCCCGCGGCCCGGGGAAGGCGGACGCGGGGACGACGTGAGGATCAGGCGATGAACGAACGGGTCACACCGGCGCCGGCGATGCACGCCCTGCCCGACGGGGAGGCCGAGGTCGCCCTCGTGCTGCGCCTGCCCTGGGAGGACGTGGCCCGGCTCGGCCAGGAGGCCGGGCGGCTGGCCGCGCAGATGCAGCGCCCGGTGACGCTGGACGAGGCGGTGAGCCACCGGCTGCGCTCCGCGCGGGCCGCGGCCACGCACGCCAGGCCGGCCGGCGAACAGCCGCCCGCGGTGGCCGCGTCGGCGGCCGGAACGGCACCCGCCTCGGTGTCGTCGCTGCCCGCGCGGCCCCCGGCCGAGCAGGCACGGCAGGCCATCGACCGGATCAACGGGACCGCGTAGCAGGCGCCGCACTCAGCGGCGCTCCTCCTCCACCGCCCGCGAGGCCCTGCGGGCGGCCACCAGCACGGGGTCCCACACGGGGGAGAAGGGCGGCGCGTACCCCAGGTCGAGGGCCGTCATCCGGTCCACCGTCATCCCGGCCGTGAGGGCCACCGCGGCGATGTCGACCCGCTTGCCGGCGCCCTCGCGGCCGACGATCTGGACGCCGAGCAGCCGGCCGGTGCGCCGCTCGGCGAGCATCTTCACCGTCATGGGGGAGGAGTCCGGGTAGTAGCCCGCGCGGCTGGTCGACTCGATCGTGGCCGTCACGAACCGCAGCCCCGCCCGCAGGGCGTCCTTCTCGCGCAGCCCGGTGCGCGCGATCTCCAGGTCGCACACCTTGCTGACCGCCGTACCGACCACGCCGGGGAAGGTGGCGTAACCACCGCCCACGTTGGTGCCGATGACCTGACCGTGCTTGTTGGCGTGCGTGCCCAGCGGGATGTGCCGCGACTGCCCGGAGACCAGGTCGAGCACCTCCACGCAGTCGCCGCCCGCCCAGATGTTCTCGTGCCCCCGCACCCGCATGCCGAGGTCGGTCAGCAGCCCGCCGTGCGCGCCGAGCGGCAGCCCGGCGGCCTCGGCCAGCGCGGTCTCGGGGCGTACGCCGATGCCGAGCACGACCACGTCCGCCGGGTACTCGGCGTCCTCGGTGGCAACCGCCCGGACCCGGCCGTCGTCCCCGGTGAGCACCTCGGTGACCTCGGCGCCGTTCACCATGGTGATGCCGAGGCCCTCCATGGCCTCGTGCACCATGCGGCCCATGTCCGGGTCCAGCGTCGACATCGGCTCCCGGCCGCGGTTGACGACCGTCACCTCGTAACCGCGGTTGATGAGCGCCTCGGCCATCTCCACGCCGATGTACCCGGCGCCGACGACCACCGCGCGACGGCCGCGCGTGCGGGTGAGCGCGCCGAGCAGCGCCTGACCGTCGTCCAGGGTCTGCACCCCGTGCACGCCGGGCGCGTCGACGCCCGGCAGCTCCGGCCGGATCGGCCGCGCCCCGGTGCCGATCACGAGCTTGTCGTACGGCGTCCAGGACTCCGCCCCCGAATCGACGTCACGCGCGCGTACCCGCCCGCCGGCCACGTCGATCTCCGTGACCTCCGTGCGCATCCGCAGGTCGATGTCCCGGGCCCGGTGCTCCTCGGGCGTGCGGGCGATCAGCTGGTCCCGGTCGGCCACGTCGCCGCCGACCCAGTACGGGATGCCGCACGCCGAGTACGAGCTGAAGTGGCCGCGCTCGAACGCCACGATCTCCAGTTCGTCCGGGCCCCTCAGCCGACGGGCCTGCGACGCCGCGGACATCCCCGCGGCGTCACCGCCGATCACGACCAGTCGCTCTCTCGTACCGCCCGCGGCGCTCATGCTCATGCGAACACGCTACGCGGACCCGGCTTTTCAGTCCCGCGCGCCTGGCTCCGCCCCGCGCGCCGCCGGTGCCGCCGAAGCCGCGGTCGCCGTGCGGCGCGGCAGCCTGGGCCGCACCACCCGCAGCCACACCAGCACGAGCAGCAGCGCCACGACGGCGAACGGCAGCACCGCGCCGAGGGCCACCGCCAGCCAGCGCAGCATCGTCACGAAGGCGTCCCAGCCGGCGGCCAGCGCGTCCGTGAACCCGGGGTCGTCGTCCTCGGCG
Source organism: Streptomyces sp. WAC 04229 (assembly GCF_003947455.1). Lineage (GTDB taxonomy): Bacteria > Actinomycetota > Actinomycetes > Streptomycetales > Streptomycetaceae > Streptomyces. The sequence goes on from NZ_QHJH01000097.1 coordinate 3,388, forward strand.
GCCTCGTCGGCCGGCGTCTCGGACAGGGAGAGGGTGATGGTGGCCAGGCCGGTGCGGTCCTTCAGGGACGCCTGCTGGGCGAGCAGCGCCTCCAGTTCGGTCTGCCGGGAACTCAGCTCGCCCTCCAGCGTCACCACGTCGCTCAGCTTCGTCGCCCGGTCCATCAGCTCCCGCACCCGGGCCACGCTGGCCCGCTGCGACTTGATCCGGCTCTCCACGTCGACGACCTGGTCGGTGACGTCCTCCGCCTTCGCGCCCCGGTGCAGCAGCTTCCCGGCGCCCTCCAGGCCGTCGAGGACGTCCTGGTACGCGTCGACGGGCACGCGCAGTTCCAGCCGGGTGCGTTCCCGGCCGTCCTCGTCCCGGCTGGTGTCCTCGTCCCCCACGTAGCCGCCCGCGTTCTCGACGGTGGTGCGGGCCCCGTCCAGGGCCTTCGGCACGTCCTCGACCTGGACGGTCAGCGAGGCGGTGCGGATGACGTGGGTCGCGGCGGCCTTCGGCGGCGCGGTCGCCCTGGCACCGGAGGCGTCGCCGCCCGCCGCGCCCGGCCGGTCGTCGGCCGCCGGGGGAGCGGCCTCCTTGGCCGCGCCGGCCGCGCTGTCCGCACCGGAGTCACCGCCCCCGGAGCTGCATCCGGTCAGCGCGAGAGCCCCGGCCAGCAGGACGGCGGCCAGCGCCGGAAGCGGTCGTGGGAAGGATGATGTGCGCACAGGGGCCCCCGGGATCGTCGGTACGACTGTCGTTCCTACGACGCGGCAAGCGGCCCGCAGGCCGACGCGGAACGGTCCCGAACAGGTCACGGTCCGGACTCGCGGGGCCCGGACACGTGACCGGCCTGATGGCGGCCCCGCCGGCGGGGTCTGAGACGCTGGGGACATGTGCGCAAGCGAGACCCCCGCGGGGCGGGTTCTGGGGGACCCGGGACATGTCGTCGTCGTCGGAGCCGGCATCGCCGGACTGGCCGCCGCCCACCGCCTGCTGGAGCGGGGCGCCCGGGTGACCGTGCTGGAGGCCGCCGGCCGGGTCGGCGGCAAGCTGCTGCCCGGTGAGATCGCCGGCGTCCGCGTCGACCTCGGCGCCGAGTCGATGCTGGCCCGCCGTCCCGAGGCCGTCGGCCTGGCCCGCGCGGCCGGTCTCGCCGACCGCCTCCAGCCGCCGGCCACCGCGTCGGCCTCCCTGTGGACCCGCGGTGCGCTGCGCCCCATGCCCAAGGGCCACGTCATGGGCGTCCCCGGCACCGCCGCCGCCCTGGCCGGCGTCCTCTCCGACGAGGGTCTGGCCCGCATCGAGCGCGACGCCGACCTGCCGCGCACCGAGGTGGGCGACGACGTCGCGGTGGGCGAGTACGTCGCCGCGCGCCTCGGCCGCGAGGTCGTCGACCGCCTCGTCGAACCGCTGCTCGGCGGCGTCTACGCGGGCGACGCCTACCGCATCTCGCTGCGCTCCGCCGTGCCCCAGCTCTTCGAGGCGGCCCGCGACCACACCTCCCTCACCGAGGCGGTGCGCGCCCTCCAGGGACGGACGGCCACCTCCCCGGCCGGCGGCCCGGTGTTCATGGGCCTCGAGGGCGGCATCGGCACCCTGCCCCTCGCCGTCGCCGAGTCGGTCCGCGCGCGCGGCGGCGAGATCGTCACCGGGGCACCCGTGACGGAGCTGCGCCGCACGGCCCCGGACGGCTGGCGGATCACCGCCGGCGAGCGGGTGCTGCACGCCGGCGCGGTCGTCGTCGCCCTCCCCGCCCGCCCCGCCGCCGAACTGCTGCGCGCCGAGGCGCCCGCGGCCGCCGCCGAGCTGTCCGCGGTGGAGTACGCCTCGATGGCCCTGATCACCCTCGCCTACCGCCGCTCCGACGCCGCCGCCCTGCCCGAGGGCAGCGGCTTCCTGGTCCCGCCGGTCGACGGGCACACCATCAAGGCGTCCACCTTCGCCTCCCGCAAGTGGGGCTGGATCGCCGACGACGACCCGGACCTGGTCGTCCTGCGCACCTCCGTCGGGCGGTACGGCGAGACGGAGATCCTCGGCCGCGACGACGCGGGCCTGGTCGCCGCCTCCCGGCACGACCTCGGCGAGGCCACCGGGCTGACCGCCGAGCCCGTCGCCACCCGGGTCACCCGCTGGCAGGACGGCCTGCCCCAGTACCCCGTGGGCCACCACGCGCGCGTGGCCCGTGTCCGCGGGCACGTCGCGAAGCTCCCGGGCCTCGCGGTGTGCGGGGCGGCCTACGACGGCGTCGGCATCCCGGCGAGCATCGCGAGCGCGTACGCGGCGGTGGACCGGATCCACGGGGACCCGCGCGGCGTGGACGGGCCGACCGCCCACCCGGTGCGGAGTCCGCACGGCGGAGCGGGAGAATAGGGGCATGAGTGACGACGCCTCCACCGCTGCCGCCGGCCGGATCCCCAACAAGGGCAAGCTGGCCAAGGACCTCAACGAGGTCATCCGCTACACCCTCTGGTCCGTCTTCAGGCTCAAGGACACGCTCCCCGAGGACCGCGCCGGGTACGCCGACGAGGTCCAGGAGCTGTTCGACCAGCTCGCCGCCAAGGACGTGACGGTCCGCGGCACGTACGACCTGTCCGGCCTGCGCGCCGACGCCGACCTCATGATCTGGTGGCACGCGGAGACCGCCGACCAGCTCCAGGAGGCGTACAACCTCTTCCGCCGCACGAAGCTGGGCCGCGCGCTGGAGCCGGTCTGGTCGAACATGGCGCTGCACCGCCCCGCCGAGTTCAACCGCGCGCACATCCCGGCCTTCCTGGCCGACGAGACGCCCCGCGACTACATCAGCGTCTACCCGTTCGTACGCTCCTACGACTGGTACCTGCTGCCCGACGAGGACCGCCGCCGCATGCTCGCCGACCACGGCAAGATGGCCCGCGGCTACCCGGACGTGCGCGCCAACACGGTCGCCTCCTTCTCGCTCGGCGACTACGAGTGGATCCTCGCCTTCGAGGCCGACGAACTGCACCGCATCGTCGACCTCATGCGCCACCTGCGCGCCTCCGAGGCCCGCATGCACGTCCGCGAGGAGGTCCCGTTCTACACGGGGCGCCGCAAGGACATCGCGGAGCTGGTGGCCGGGCTGGCCTGATCAGGGCGCCGGGCTCGGCTCCGGTTCCGGGCGCGGGGCACACGACGTGTTCCGCGCCGGGAGCCGGTCCTGAAGCAGGTACGCCTCCAGGTGGCCGTTGACGCAGGCGTTCGGTCCCCCGGCGATGCCGTGCGTGCCCGCGTCCCGCTCGGTCACCAGGACCGAGCCCGACAGCCGCCGCCGCAGTTCCAGCGCGCCCTCGTAGGGGGTGGCCGCGTCCCGCTCGGCGGCCAGGATCAGCGTCGGCGGCAGCTCACCGGGCACGGTGCGCACGTCGAGGGGCCGCTGCCGGGGCACCCGCCAGTAGGCGCACGGCAGGTTGGTCCACACGTTGTCCCAGGTCTCGAAGGGCGCCCGGCGCGCCAGCCGCGTGTTGTCCCGGTCCCAGACCTCGAAGTCGGCCGGCCAGGCCGCGTCGTTGCACTCGACGGCCGTGTACACGGCGTTGGCGTTCTCCGCCCCCTTCGCGCCCTTCGCGGTCCGCGTCCCCGCCTGGTCGACCAGCGGCTGCGGATCGCCCTTCAGGTACGCCGACAGCGCCTCGGCGCGGTGCGGCCAGAAGTCGTCGTAGTACCCGGCCCGCAGGAACGCCCCCTGCAACTGGGCGGGACCCACCGTCCCGCCGGCCGGCTCCGCCGCGAGCCGCTCGCTCGCCTCCTCGTAGCTGTTCTGCACCTGCCTCGGGGTGTCCCCGAGGCCGTACACGGCGTCGTGCGCGGCGATCCACTCCTTGAAGTCGTCCCAGCGGTCCTCGAACGCCTCCGACTGCTCGAGGTTGTTGCGGTACCAGACCAGCGCGGGGTCCGGATTCACCACCGAGTCGAACACCATCCGCCGCACCCGGGCCGGGAACAGCTCGGCGTACAGCGCCCCGAGGTAGGTGCCGTACGACGCGCCCATGAAGGACAGCCGCTCCTCGCCCAGCGCGGCCCGCACCACCTCCAGGTCACGGGCGTTGTTGAGCGAGTGGTAGTGCCGCAGTGACTTGCCGGCGCGTTCGGCGCAGCCCCGCGCGTACGCCTCGGCCTCGGCGGCGCGCCCCTGCTTGTACGCGTCCGAGGGCTGTGTCGGGGCCGGGCGCGGGCCCTTGAAGAAGTCGCCGGGGTCCTGGCAGGACAGCGGCGCGGAGGGCGCGACCCCGCGCGGCGCGTATCCCACGAGGTCGTAGGCGCCCGCGATCCGCTTCCACTCGGGCACCAGACCGACCAGCGGGAAGTGCAGGCCCGAGCCGCCGGGACCCCCCGGGTTGTAGAGGAGGGCGCCCCGCCCGGGCACCTTGCGCTTGGGGTTCCGGGGGTCCTTGTGGGTGGCCCGCACCCGGCTGACGGTGAGCCGGAGCTGCTTCCCGTCGGGGTGCGCGTAGTCCAGGGGCACCTCGACCGTGCCGCAGCGCATGCTGCCCGGCAGGTCCTCCGCCTTCGGGCAGTCGCCGAACGCGATGCCGGCCGCCGCGGCCCGCTCGGCGGCCACGGCGGTGCCGCGTGGGCCGGAGGGGTGGTGGCGAGGGTGGTCAGCAGCAAGGACCCGGCGGCCGAGTAGAGGGCGGCAGCTCGCATCGCGTATCCCTTCGGTGGCACGGGGGTGTCACAAGGGATGTTTGGTCCGCCCGCCGGGCAGGGCAAGCACCGCCCGCGGGTGTCGGCGCCGAGTGCCTCCGTACGCCCCCGGCGCGTCGGCGTGCCGGCGGCGGCCGGTCAGAACCGGCTCCCGCGGAACCCCTCGGTGTGCGCCTCGCGGTGGGCGAAGGCCGCGCGCAGGTCCGGCTCGCCGATCGCGTGCACGCCGCGCACGGCGACGGAGGTGAGGTAGGTGCGCTCGTCGGCGGTTCCGTCGGCGTGCTGGACGAGGGTGCCGATCAGCCGCTGCCCGGCCGGGGAGGCCCAGCGGGAGTACGGGTGGATCTCCATCCGCGTGATGGCGAGGCATCCCAGGGTCAGGGCGAGCGGCAGGGCGAACCACAGGGCGATCAGCGTGCGCGGCTCGTGCGCGGGCAGGGGCAGCGCCAGTGCGGCGACGGCCAGCGCGCACACGGCCACCGCCGCGACCCGTACCCGCCGCACTCCGGCCGCGATTCCGTCGGAGCCGCCGTCGGGTACGGCGAGACCGGCGCCGACCAGCCGGTCGGCCAGGCCCCGTACCGGGTCGGCCGTGGCGGCGGTGGCCCGGACCGGGGCTATCCGGGACTGCCCCTCGGGCCCTATCGCCCCGATGACCGACCGCTCCATGTCGTCGCGTCCGCACGGGTCCACGACCGTCGCCCAGCCGGTGTGCGCGAGCAGCAGCCGGCGCTGGCGGGCCATCGAGACCAGCGTCAGGTCGGCCACCCGCCGTGGTCCGCCGGACAGGAACGCCGCCTCGTACAGCGTCAGCGCGTGCTCCCGCGCGGGGGTGCGCGGGGCGACGGCCGCCGCGCGCACGGCGGCCAGACACAGCCGCAGGCACGCGAGGCCGGCGACGGCCCAGGCCGACAGGAGGAAAAGGACCCAGAACATGCCGTACTTCTATGCCAAAGGCTTTCGCCGGCGCCATGGCCTGTTCACATTTCGGGACGCAGTGTTGTGGGTATGTGACGTTCCGTTTGGTGATGTCCCGGACCGGCGCGACCGGGTCAGCGGCGCAGCAGGACCCGCCTGGTCGCACGCGCCCACCGCACCCCAGGACGCCTCGACCGCGGCACCGGCCCCGAGCGCTCCAGCCACCACTCGTGCAACTCCCGCCGCACTCCGGCGTCCTCCGCGGCGGGCCCCGCGTCCGCGCTCAGCAGCCGCTCGGCGAAGTCGAGGGCGTCCCGCCGGTAGCCCGCGCCCATCGGGCGCCCCCGTGCGTAGGCGAGGAACGCCGGCCGGTACGCCGGGCCGAGGATCACCGGCAGTTCGGGCGCCACCTTCGCGACCACGTCCGCCCGCTTCGCGGCGAGCGCCCGCGCCTGTACGCCCAGCCGCACCCGGTCGAATCCCTCGGGCGCCGGCGCCCCCGCGACCAGCGCGGACAGCAGCGCGGCCTGCGCCAGACCGAGCCGCTGCCGTACGGCGTGGTCCGCCGCGTTCGCCCCGGGCGAGGCCGCTCGTGCCGCGGGCGCCTCCCGGTCGGCGGGCCCCCCGCTCTCCGCCCGGCCCCGCGCGACGGCGTCGCGGATCGCCTCCACCTCCGCCTCCAGCTCGCCCGCGCCGGGGAAGTTCTCGTCCCGTTCCAGCAGGACGCCCGGCGGTGCCACCCGGGAGGCGAGGTCGGTGAGGATGTCGAGCACCGGCCGCGGGACGGGGTGGGCGTGGCTGTCGTGCCAGACGCCGTCCCGTTCGAAGCCGCCCGCGACGTGGACGTAGGCGATGGCCTCCAGGGGCAGTTCGCCGAGCGCCTCGGCCGGGTCCGCCCCGATGTTCACGTGGTTGGTGTGCAGGTTCGCCACGTCGATCAGCAGCCGCACCCCGGTCCGGTCGGCCAGCTCGTACAGGAACTGCCCCTCCGTCAGCTCCTCGTCCGGCCAGGCGACGAGCGCGGCGATGTTCTCCACGGCGAGCGGCACGGGCAGCGCGTCCTGCGCGACGCGCACGTTCTCGCACAGCACGTCGAGCGCGTCCCGGGTGCGCGGCACGGGCAGCAGGTGCCCGGCCTCCAGGTGCGGGGAGGCGGTCAGCGCGCCGCCCGCGCGGACGAACGCGATGTGCTCGGTGACCAGCGGCGATCCGAGCGCCTCCGCGCGGTCGGCCAGCGCCGCCAGCCGGCCCGCGTCCGGCCGTTCGGCGCCGCCGAGACCGAGCGAGACGCCGTGCGGCACGACCGTCACCCCGCGCTCGCGCAGCCGCAGCAGCGATTCCGGCAGATGCCCGGGACAGAGGTTCTCGGACACGGCCTCGACCCAGTCGATGCCGGGCATCCGCTCCACGGCTTCCGCGATCTCCGGACGCCACCCGATGCCGGTTCCCAGTCGTCGCATGGTCGTACCTCCTCCCGGTCGTGATGACCGGGGTATGGCCCGCCCGGCCCGCCGCCAACCGCGCGGGGGGCGTCTTCAGAGCAAGATCTGAGGTTCGCGGCGGCCCCGGACGCTCAGCGCAGGTCGAGCCGCATCAGGACGCGCGGGTGCCCGGCCAGCACGGAGGTGGTGTCGGCGGCGTGGACGAACCCGGCACGCTCGAAGTTCCGCCGGAGCCCGGCGTACGCCATCGTCAGGTCGACCCGGGCGTCCCCGTTGTCCAGCGGGTACGCCTCGATCGCCGGAGCACCCTGGGAGCGGGCGAATTCGACGGCCCCGGCGATCAGGGCGTGCGAGATGCCCCGCTTCCGGTGACCGGGCCGCACGCGGACGCACCACAACGACCAGACCGGCAGGTCGTCCACGTGCGGGATCTTGCGGTTGCGGGCGAAGGAGGTGTCCGCGCGCGGCGCCACGGCGGCCCAGCCGACCGGCTCGTCCCCGTCGTGGGCGAGCACCCCGGGAGGCGGGGCCGAACGGCACAGCTCGGCGACGTACGCGCCGCGGGCCGGGCCGCGCAGCTCCTTGTTGACCTTGGAGGGGACGCGGTAGCTCAGGCACCAGCAGACGTCGGCTCCGGGCGACTTGGGGCCGAGCACCGCGCGCACGTCCTCGAAGACCGCGGCCGGGCGCACCTCGATGCTCATGCCACCACGATGTCACGCGGCACGGGACGACGCCTCCGGCGCCCGCCCGGTGCCCAGGAACTCCTCCAGGAGCGGCACGAGCAGGGCCGTGCGCCGCATCAGCGTCATGTGGGTGGTGTCGGGGAGGACGGCGAGGCGGGCGTCGGGGATCAGCTCCCGCATCTCGGCGGCGTGCTCCACGCGCACGAAGTCGCGGTCCCCGACGACCACCAGCGTGGGCGCCGTCAGCCCGCGCAGGTCGTCGGCGCTCCAGGGCAGCGGGCCGTGGGCGGCCTGGGAGCACTTGTCGATGAAGTCCTGGAAGTGCTCGGGGTGCGGAGCGGCGGCCGCGTAGGCGTCGGCCATCTCCTTGAAGTCGGCCTCGCTGGGCAGCAGCGGTGAGTCGTAGTCGGGGGTGCGGACCTCGTCGCGGTAGCCGTCCTGGGTGTACTGCGTGGCGGCGAGCACGAGCCGTCCCACTCGGTCGGGATGCCTGACGGCGACCTCCAGCGCGGTCAGCCCGCCCAGGCTGAACCCGAGCAGGTCGGCCTGCTCGATGCCGAGCGCGTCGAGCAGGCCGACCACGTCACCCGCCAGGCCGGGCACGGTGATGGCGCGGTCGATGTCGGCGGTGTGCCCGTGCCCCTGCAGCTCGGGGGCCACGATGTGGCGGCCGGGGGCGAGGAGGGGCAGCAGGGCGCCGAAGCTCAGTCCGACGGTGAGGACACCGCCGTGCAGCAGGACCAGCGGACGCCCGCTGCCGTCCCGGCCGGAGCCGTGGATCTCGTAGTACATCTCCAGGCCGCCGAGGTCGGCGTGGGCGGAACTGTTCGGCACGGTGATCACGTCCGTTTCTGGGTGGTACGCCTGCTGGGTAGACCGTCCCGCCCGGCGGAACTCATCGCACGTGCACCGCCGCGGCCGCCGTTCAGCGGGCGTCAACCGTTTGCGTATGCGGGTGGCCCACGCTGGCCGTGGACGGGTCCGGCGCCGGTCGGGGGACGGGGGAACATTTTGCTGCGGATCCACTTCACCGGGCGGGACCTGGAGAACATCAGACTGGCCCGCGGCCCCGATCCGCTGTGGGAGATCGTGTGCAGCGTCTGCCGCCTCCAGACACGGGAGGGCGCGCTCGCCTTCGACCCCTGGCGGCGGCACGTCAGGGCCCGGCTGCAGCGCGACGGCACAGCCCGCCGGGCCGCGCTGGTGCTGCGTGGCCTGGTGCCGTTCGGAGCGTACTTCCCGGACTTCCTCACCCCGTCCGTGGAGGGTCAGCACGTGACCCTGCGGGACGGCGTCGAACGGGTGCTCGCCACCCCGCGCGGCCGCCTCCGGCACGAGCTGGCCCTGCTGGCCGCGTCGGGCGCGCGGCCGTTCCCGGGCGCGGCGGCGCTGGCCCGGGGCGACGCAACGGCGCTCGGGAGGCTGGGCGGCGGCCTGCGCGCCTACGACGAGGCGTTGCTCGAACCCGTGCGCGACCGGATCGGGGCGGCCGTCGGCGCCGACCTCGCCTGGCGCACCCGCGCCCTGGTGACCGGCGGGACGGCCGCCCTGCTGGCCACCTTCCGGCCGATGGCGGTGTGGCGGCCACCGGTGCTCGAAGTGGACTATCCGGTCCGGCGCGACCTGCACCTGGAGGGGCGTGGGCTGCTGCTCGTGCCCTCGTACTTCTGCTGGCGGCGGCCGATCACCCTGGTCGACGCGGACCAGAGCCCCGTGCTGGTCTACCCGGCGGACAAGACGGTCGTCCCGGCGCCGGTCACCGGGTTCGCCGCACTCACCGCCCTGGTGGGCCCCACCCGGGCCGCACTGCTCCACGAGGCGGCCGGACGCGCGTGCGGGACGACGTCCGAGCTGGCGGCGGCGGTCGGCATCTCGCTGCCCAGCGGCAGCCAGCAGCTGGCGGTGCTGCGGGAGGCGGGCCTGCTCACGACGCGCCGGGCCGGCAAGTACGTCCTGCACTCGGTGACCGCGCTGGGCCTGCGGCTGCTCGGCGACGATTTGGCTGGGCCCGAACAGTGGTGCGCGAACGGCACCCGCGCCAGGAAGCTGCCGGTGCAGGAAACCGCAACGGAGGGAATCCCATGAAGCTCTTCCACCGCGCACTCGCCGGCGGCGCCGCGTCCGTCGCCCTCACGGCCGGACTGCTGGGCGCCGGCACGGCGGCGTCCGCGGCACCTGCCGCGGACTCCCAGTACGGATGCCCGGTCGGGGCCGTGTGCATCTACCCGCAGGGCGTTCACTACACGGACGCCGAGCCGACCGACTTCTACTACTCACGAGGGGTCCACAAGCTCTACAACCAGTACGGGAACCACTGGGTCTACAACAACCAGACCGACGGCTGGACCGTGCGGACCTGCACGGGCGGCAACGGCACGGGCTGCGGAACGGTCCTCCGGCCCGACCACCTCCGCTACGTGAACCTCACGCCCGTCAACTCGATCAAGATCGAGTCGTAGCACGAGGCAGCGCCGGGTGGTCCGCGACCACCGTGCACGAGCCCGGCGCGATCTCCGTGAACCCGGCGTCGCGGACCACCGGCAGGCCACTCCTGGTCAGGTCGCTCCAGCGGGCGGGATCCGGTGTGCGCACGGCCAGCGGGTAGCCCGCCGCACGCCACGCCGCCCGCGCCCCGGCGTCCAGCTCCCACCAGGCGAGCTGGGCGCCGTGGCCCGCCTGGGCCATGGCCTTGCCCGCCGACATGTCCAGGTCCGGGTTCATCCAGAGCACCGGTGCCGAGAGGCCGGCCTCGACCGGCGGCTCCGGATCGTCGAGGTCGGTGCCGGAGACCTGGAGACGGGCCAGGTCCTTGGGCCAGCCGTCCAGCGGGACCGGGGGAAAGACCCGCACCTCCGCCGACCCGCCGGCAACCGTGATGCCGGGCAGCGCCTCGGCCCGCCGCCACTCGGCGCCGCGCGCCCGGCGCACCACCTTGCGGATGCGGGCGTCCTGCCAGTCCCGCACCGCCTGCGCCCACTCGCCGTCGCCGGCCGACCGCTCGTCGCCGAGCATCACCAGCACCGCCCGGGCCGCGGTCTCCAGCGCGTCGGTACGGGCCGGCGGTGCCGCCCGCTCGATGCGCACCACCAGCGGCAGGACGAACTGCGGCGCGAGGTCGCGGTCGCCGGGCTCGGGACGGAAGGGGCTGTCGGGGACGGGCGTCGTCGCTTCGTTGCTCACGCCCCCAGTCTGCCAACCCGCGCGCTCGCGGCAGTATGGCCCCATGCGACACGAGCTGAGGCTGGACGGCGTGGGGCGCCGCTACGGCATCCGCGGCCCCTGGGTGCTGCGCGGCGTCGATCTGGGCGTGGAGCCCGGCACCCTCGTGCGCGTCGAGGGCGGCAACGGCAGCGGCAAGTCGACCCTGCTGCGCGTACTCGCCGGGATCGACGCCCCCGACGAGGGCCGGGTCGGCGGCAGGCCGCGCACCGCCTACGTCCCCGAGCGCTTCCCGCCCACCCTGCCCTTCACCGCCGGGCAGTACCTCACCCACCTCGGCGCCGTGCACGGGCTGTCCCGCCGGGCGGCCGCCCGCGCCGCGGGCCGGTGGCTGGAGCGGCTGGGGGCCGCCGGACACGCCGGCACCCCGCTGGCCCGGTTGTCCAAGGGGAGCAGCCAGAAGGTGGCGGTGGCGCAGGCCCTGCTCGCCGAGCCCGAGCTGCTCGTCCTCGACGAGGCATGGACCGGGCTCGACGCCGACGCCCGGGCGGAGCTGGAACGGGCGGTCGCCGAACTGACCGCCTCCGGCGGCGCCGTCGTCCTCGTCGACCACGACCCGCGCCGCCTGGCCGGCGCGGCCGACGCCACCTACACCGTGCGCGACGGCACCCTGCGCCGCCGTACCGCGAACGCCCCGGTGCCGGCGGGTCCGCCGGTGGCCGTCCGGGTGCGGGGAGCCGCCGGCCGCGCGCTGCCCGCCGACGTGCTCCGGATCGTCGCCTCCGCCGAGGAGACCGCCCCCGGTGCCCATCTGCTCACCGTGCCCGCGTCCCACTCCGACGTCCTGCTGCGCACGCTGCTGACCGCCGATCCCTCCTGGCACGTGGTGGGCGTGCACGCCCCGGAGGACCACCGATGACCGCGATCCTGCGCTACCAGGCCGCACTCCTGCTGCGCTCCCGGCGCTGGCTCCCGCCCCTCATCCTGTACGCCGCCGCCCTGGCCGTCGGCGTGCAGGGCGGGCAGCCGGTGCTCGACTCGCTGGGCTGGTCGGCGGCCGTGCTGCTGCCGGTGGCGGCCTGGCTGGTGCGGATCTGCGTCACCGGCGAACCGCCCGCCGCCCGGGCCTGTCTGGCGGCGGCGCGCGGTCCCGGACGGGCCCATCTCGCGTGCGTGCTGGTGGCGCTGGCCGCCGCGGTCGTCCTGGGCGCGGCGGCGGCGCTCGTGGTGACGCTGGTCAGCGACCCCTACAGCACCGGCCACGGCACGCGCGTACCCCCGCTCGCGGCGGGCGGTGCCGGACTGCTCGCCGCGCTGGTGTGCGCCCTGCTCGGTACCGCCGTCGGCGCGCTCACCACCTGGCCGGTGCTGCGCTCACCCGGCCGCGCGGTCCCGGCGCTGCTGCTGGGGGCCCTGCTGGCGCTGGTGGCCACGGGCTCCCCGGCGCGGGCCGCGGTCGGCGGCCTGGTCACCGGCTCGCGGTCGGGGGACGTACCGCTGCCCCTGCTCCCACTGGCCGCGGCGTCGCTGGCGGCCGCCGCGGCGATCACCGTCGCCTGCGCGCTCAGCTCGCGCCGGTCAGCCTGAGCAGGCCGTGCGCTGCGCCTCCTGCCACTCGCAGACCGGGCAGTACGTGATGCCCTTGTACGACTCCGGGTACTCCGTCGGTTCCCGGCACAGCACGCACTCCGCGTAGGGCGGGCCGTCGGCCTTGGGCGGCCGGGTGGCGTCGATGAGGCAGTAGTCGTTCGGACCCTGTTCGTCCGGACCCTGGTCGTCGTCGCTGTTCATCTCTCCAGCGTAGGCCCGTCAGGCGCGGCCGTTCGCGGCGCCGATCAGCTCCGAGACCTTCACGAAGCGGTAGCCCCTCTCGCGCAGTTCGGGCACGATCGTCCGGACCGCCCGCTCGGTCACCGGGGCGGCGCTGCGCGTGCAGTGCATGACGACCACCGAGCCAGGCCGCACCCCGTCCAGCACCTGCCGGGCCACCGGGTCGGCGTCGGTCGCGAAGGCGTCCCCGCTCACCACGTCCCACTGCACGGCGGTGACACCGGCGGCGGTCAGCTCCCTGCGGGCCGCCTCGTCGTAGCAGCCTCCGGGAAAGCGGAAGTAGGGCATCGCGTCCCGGACCCCGGCCTTCCGGAACGACGTGTAGGCCCGCTCCAGGTCCGAGCGCATCCGGTCCCGGGACACGGTCGGCAGCCCGTAGCAGTCGTCCGTGTAGGCGTAGTGGCTGTAGGAGTGGTTCGCGACCTCGAACCGCGGGTCCCGGCCGATGGACCGGGCCGCCGCCGGGTACTCCTCGGCCCACCGGCCGGTCATGAACACCGTGGCCGGCACCTTCAGCCGCCGCAGCGTCGCGATCAGCCCGGGATTGTCGAAGCGCTCACCCGACGCCGCCCGGGGCCCCTGGTCGGCGGTCATGTCGGCGTCGAAGGTGAGCGCGACCGTCTTGCCGGCGGTGCGCGGGCCGTGTTCGAAGACGGGGGTCAGACCGGCCGGGCCGGGCGCGAGCGTCGGCGGCCGGGAGGGTTTCGACGGGGCGGCGGAGGGCGCGCTGGGCGCCGGTCGGGGCGCCCGCGGGGACTCGGAGGTCCCGCAGGCGGCGAGGGCGGCGCCCAGCACGCAGAGGGCGGTGGCACGACGTACGAAGGTGATCACCGTACGAACGTATGAGTGTGTTCTTCGGTTCGTACGACTATGGGGCGCGGCGTGCCCCGAGGGTCACTCTCCCGGGCCTACCCGCGCCAGGGACCCGTGACCGCGAAGGTGGTGCCGGGTGTGTAGCAGTTGACGTACATCGTGTCGCCGTCGGGGGAGAAGGTGACCCCCGCGAACTCGCCCCACTCCGGCGTCTCGGGCGTCCCGATGTTCTGGGCGCCCCGGGCCATCGCGTACACCTCGCCGCGCCGGGTCACCCCGAACACGTGCTGGGCGCCCCCGCCGTCCTCGCAGACCATCAGGCCGCCGCTGGGAGCGAGGCAGATGTTGTCCGGGGACTCGCCCGGCAGCTGCAGGTCGGTGTCCGGACCGAAGACGATCACCAGGGTCAGGCGGCGCCGTTCGGGGTCGTAGCGCCAGATCTGCCCGTAGTGGTCGGCGGCCGAGCCCTCGTCGCTGTGGGCGAAGGACGACACGAAGTACACGCACCGCCCGCCCCAGTAGCAGCCCTCCAGCTTCTGCGCGTGGGTGATGCCGCCCCGGCCGAAGTCCTGGAAGCGGATGGGCGTCTCGGCGGCCAGCGGGTCGGGTACGTCCACCCACTCGATGCCGTCGAAGGCGGCGCCCGTCTCCTGGATCGAGGACAGGTCGGGCACGCCGGGCACCCGCATCGCCTGGAGCCTGCCGCCCGCCCGCAGTGAACCCCGGCCGCCGAGCGGCTTCTCGGGCAGGAACCGGTAGAACAGTCCGAACGGCCGCTCGAACGCGTCCTCCGTCTCGTACACGACGCCGCGCCGCGGGTCCACGGCGATCGCCTCGTGCTGGAAGCGGCCCATCGCGGTCAGCGGGACCGCGCCGGTGCGGTGCGGGTCGACCGGGTCGACCTCGAAGATGAAGCCGTGGTCCTTGGTGTACCCGTTGGTGCCGGCCTTGTCCTCGGTCTCCTCGCAGGTCAGCCAGGTGTGCCAGGGGGTGGGCCCGCCCGCGCAGTTGACGGCCGTACCGGCGATCGCGACCCGCTCGGACAGCACGCGGTTGCGGGAGTCCAGCGTCAGCGCCGTACAGCCGCCCTTGCCCTCGGGGTCGTAGGTCAGGCCCTTGACCGTCGGAACCGGGACGCGGCCGTCCTCGCGGTTCTCGTGGTTGCGGACCAGGTGGACCCCGCCGTGCCGGGCCGGGAAGGCCGACATGCCGTCGTGGTTGGAGGGCACCGGGCCCTCACCGGAGCGCAACCGGTCGCCCTCGCGGGACAGCACCCGGTAGCGGAAGCCCCTGGGCAGGTCGAGCAGGCCGTCGGGGTCGGGCACCAGGGGGCCGTAGCCGGTGTGGCCCATGGACTGGGCCGCGGCGGTGCCGGCGAAGAGTTCGGAGAGGGCTCCGGTGAAGGCGATGCCTGCGCCCAGGGCTCCCGTGCGGGCGAGTACCTGTCGTCGGGTCGCCTCGTGGCTGGACATGGTCATGGGGGAAACCTTCCTGCTGGCGGACAGGATTGTGACCCCGCCGTGTCTATCACCTGCCAGGAGTCCCGGGAACCACGCGCGTAGCACGTGTCACTGCTCTACGGGGTGCTCCTGGGCCTTCTCCAGGAACCGCAGCAGCTCCACAGGGAAGGGCAGTACGAGGGTCGAGTTCTTCTCGGCGGCCACCGCCACCACCGTCTGCAGCAGGCGCAGTTGCAGTGCCGCGGGTGTCTCGGACATCTCCCGCGCCGCCTCCGCGAGCACCTTCGAGGCCTGCAGCTCGGCGTCGGCGTTGATGACCCGGGCCCGGCGCTCCCGGTCGGCCTCGGCCTGCCGGGCCATCGAGCGCTTCATGGTGTCGGGCAGGGACACGTCCTTGATCTCCACCCGGTCGACCTGCACGCCCCATCCCACGGCCGGGCTGTCGATCATCAGCTCCAGGCCCTGGTTCAGCTTCTCCCGGTTGGACAGCAGGTCGTCCAGCTCGCTCTTGCCGATGATCGAGCGCAGCGAGGTCTGGGCCATCTGGGAGACGGCGAAGCGGTAGTCCTCGACACGGACCAGCGCGTTGGCCGCGTCGATCACCTTGAAGTACACGACCGCGTCCACCCGCACCGTGACATTGTCGCGGGTGATGCCCTCCTGGGCGGGCACCGGCAGGGTCACGATCTGCATGTTCACCTTGTGCAGCCGGTCCACGACCGGCACCACCATCGTGAACCCGGGCCCGCGCACCTCGCCCGCGAGCCGCCCGAGGCGGAAGACCACGCCCCGCTCGTACTGCTTGACGACCCGCGCGGCCGAGACGACGTACACCACCCCGGCGCTTCCCACGGCCGCGGCCGCGGTCAGGAGCTCCTCGAGCATGACGGCCTCCTCGCCCAGAGGTCCGGTTCATCTACTCCTGCCACGATATTCCCGACGCCCGGTCCGGGGCCATGGCCCCGGACCGGGGTGGGCCGCTACACCGAGACCGCCTTCGGCGGTTCCGTGACCGTCACCGGGTCCGTGCCGGCGGTGCTGTGCCGTTCGGCCCAGTTCTCCAGAGCCGTGCGGCAGGCGTGGTCCAGGTGGTGCAGGCCGGACAGGTCCAGCTCGACCGGGCGGTCCTGCGGCAGCGACTCCAGGCTCTCCAGGATCTTCGGCAGCCGCAGGAAGGTCGCGTTGCCGGACAGGTGGGCCTGGACGGGGCCCGCGCCCTTGTCGACGATCTCCAGCTTGAGGTGCGACGCCTCCCAGGCGGTCTTGACCACGGACAGGGCCAGACCGATCAGCACGCCCTCGAACATGTTCACCGCGACGATCGACACGGCCGTGACCACCAGGATCAGGGCCTCGCCCCGGTGCTCCCGCCACAGCGGCACGATGCCGCGGAACGGGATCAGCTTCCAGCCCGCGTGGACCAGGATGCCGGCCAGCGCGGGCAGCGGGATCAGGGCCAGCGCGGAGGGCAGCAGCGCGGCGAACAGCAGCAGCCACACGCCGTGCAGCACCCGGGACGCCTTGGTCTTCGCACCGGCGCTCACGTTGGCGGAGCTGCGCACGATGACCGCGGTCATCGGCAGCGCGCCGAGCACACCGCACACCGTGTTGCCGGCGCCCTGTGCCATCAGCTCCTTGTTGTACTCGGTGCGCGGCCCCTTGTGCAGCCGGTCCACCGCGGCGGCGCTGAACAGGCTCTCCGCCGACGCGATCAGGGTGAAGGCGACGATGGTGCCGAGCAGCCCGATGTTCGCCAGCTCGCCGAAGGCGTCGGCGCCGGGCGGCTGGATGGAGTCCAGCAGGCCGTTGACCTCGACCGTCGCGACCGACAGGCCGAACACCGCCGTGATCGACGTGGCCAGGACGACCGCGGCCAGCGCGCCCGGCAGGGTCTGCGCCCGCTTCGGCAGCCGCTTCCACAGCACCATGACCGCGACGGTGCCGGCGCCCAGGGCGAGCGAGGTGAGCGCCTCGGTGCTGCCCAGCGCGTCGGCGGCGGCGCCGGGCAGCCCGGTGAGCTTGTCCAGGCCGGAGGCGGGCGCCTCCAGTCCGGCGGCCGCGTAGAGCTGGCCGGCGATGAGCACCAGGCCGATGCCGGCCAGCATCCCCTCGACCACCGACAGGGAGATCGCCCGGAACCAGCGCCCCAGCTTCAGGGCGCCCATCGCGAGCTGGAGGAGACCGGAGGCCAGCACGATCACACCGAGCGCGGGCAGGCCGTACTGGTCGACCGCGCCGAAGACCAGCACGGTGAGGCCGGCGGCCGGGCCGGACACCTGGAGGCTGCTGCCCGGCAGGAGTCCGGTGACCAGGCCGCCCACGATGCCGGTGACGAGGCCGAGTTCGGCCGGGACACCGGAGGCGACGGCCACGCCCACGCACAGCGGGAGCGCGACCAGGAACACGACGAGGGAGGAGGTGAAGTCCTGCCGCCAATGAGGGAACTTGGCTATCCGGTTCATGCCGGCGCTCACAGGGTCTCGAACGTGTCGGTGTCCGCGCTGTGCCGGCGTACGGCCCCGGTGTGGACCTCGTAGTACCAGCCGTGCAGCCGCAGCCGGCCCTCCGTCAGGCGCTGCTCCACGCAGGGGTAGGAGCGCAGCCGCTCCAGTTGCGCCAGGACGTGGTTCTGCACGGCCTCGGCGACGGTCGGGTCGGCGGGGTCGCAGGGCTTCGGCTCGTCGGCGGCGTACGCCAGCCAGTCGCGCACGGCGGGTACGGCGCTCAGGTCGTCGCCGCGCACCAGCGCGCCGACGGCGCCGCAGTGCGAGTGGCCGCAGACCACGATGTCGCCGACGCCGAGCACCGTCACGGCGTACTCGATGGTGGCGGCCTCGCCGGAGGGGTGGCCGGTGCCGTGCGAGGGGACGATGTTGCCCGCGGTGCGCAGCTCGAAGAGCCGGCCGGGCCGGGCGCCCGTGATCAGGGCCGGGACGACCCGGGAGTCGGAGCAGGTGATGAACAGTACTTCGGGCGACTGGCCTTCGGCGTGCCCGGCGAACTCCTCAGGGCGCTGTCCGAAGGCACGGGCGTTGTCGATGAGGGGCTGCATGATGCGGGTTTCCTCCTGGCGCGCAGTGGGGGCGCGTCGGATGGGCAGGACAGAGGTGGGGGACGGTCCGGCCGTCCCTCAGCAGCGGTGGACCTGAAGTGCCGCCGGGGAGTGGTCCGTCGAGGGTCTGGACCGGTGGTCGGCGTGCCGCACCGACGCGGTCCCCCCGGTCCACGCGAGCGGGCGCTCGGGTGGACCGGGCGGTGGCGCGGTGGTGGTGCGGTGCCGGTCGCGGACGCGAGTGGTGTCGTGGGCGTTCGCGGAGCGGCCGCTGTCGTGACAGCCGGCCCGCTCGTCGTGGGGCGCCGTGCCGGAGAGGGTTGTTCCGGGATGGGCGTTGGCCATGGCATCACGGCTCGTATGCGCGAATGCGAAGGAAGCCGCCGGAGCGAACAGCAGGAGCACGACCAGGACGGCGGCGGGGAACGGAACGCGCGTCCGCGCCGTCGTGCCTCGGAACATGCGCCCCCCTCCAGGCATTTCACGCCTTCGATGTGTGCCGGTGCATGGTCGGTGCACGGTCATCGCTTGGTCAACGCATGGTCAATGCGTGGTCAAGAAACACGTTAACCCTGCAATGAGCTTTGCAGGGTTAACGTAGCGTTACGAGCTGAAGAGAGCCTGAAAATCGCGGGTCGGTTGGCGCGAAGCGGCCGTTCTCAGGGCGTGTCGGGGCCGTCGACCAGGCGCGCGGCGTCCCGGGCCAGCGCGGTGAGCCGGGAGATCGCCCGGAAGTACTTCTTGCGGTAGCCGCCCTTCAGCATGTCCTCGCCGAAGAGCTGGTCGAAGGGCAGCCCGGACGCGAGGACGGGCACCTCGCGGTCGTAGAGGCGGTCGGCGAGCACCACGAGGCGCAGCGCCGTCGACTGGTCCGGGACCGGGCGCACGCCGGTGAGGCAGACCGCCGCGAGGCCGTCGGTCAGGGCGCCGTAGCGGCTGGGGTGGACGCGGGCGAGGTGGTCGAGGAGCGCGCCGAAGTCGTCGAGCGAGGCGCCCGCGGTGTTCCGCGCCGCTCGGGTGACCTGTTCGTCGGAGTGCGGTGCCGGGGCCTCGGGCAGGCCGCGGTGGCGGTAGTCCTCGCCGTCGATGCGCAGGGTGCGGAAGTGGGCGGACAGGCCCTGGATCTCGCGCAGGAAGTCCACCGCCGCGAAGCGGCCCTCGCCGAGCTTGCCGGGCAGCGTGTTGGAGGTGGCGGCGAGCGCCACGCCGGCCTCGACGAGCCGGGCGAGCAGGCTGGAGACGAGGACGGTGTCGCCGGGGTCGTCCAGCTCGAATTCGTCGATGCACAGGAGGCGGTGCCCGGAGAGGGTCCGCACGGTCTGCTGGAAGCCGAGGGCGCCGACGAGGTTGGTCAGCTCGACGAAGGTGCCGAAGGCCTTGCGGGAGGGGTCGGCGGGGGTGGCGTGCCACAGGGAGGCCAGCAGGTGGGTCTTGCCGACCCCGTAGCCGCCGTCGAGGTAGACGCCGCGGGGACCGGCCGGGGCCTTCGGCGCCCTGCTCCGCGCGAACCCGAAGAACCCGCGCCGCCCGGCACCCGCGCCGGACGCCTCGCCCAGCCCGCCCGCGAACTCCTCCAGGACCCGTACGGCCTCGTGCTGGCTGGGCTGGTTCGGGTCCGGCACATAGGTCCCGAACCGGACCGAGTCGAACCGCGGCGGCGGCACCATCTCGGCGACCAGGTGGTCGGCGGGCACATGCGGCTCACGAGCACACAGGGACAACGGATCGGCCCCGGCTATCGGGGTGGACCCGGGGCCGGCGGCGGAGGAGGAGGGCGACACGGTGGTCCATGGTAGGCCCTGCGGGCCCCGGACCCCGGCCGAGCGGCCGGCGCCCCCGGTGCCGGTGGTGGCGCGGGGGCTGGTGCCGGCTTGGGGCCGGATCCTCGGGCGCGGGCCTGTCCGCGGTGTGGGCCCAGCGCGGCCGAACGCGGGTGATCCCGGCTCCGTCGGCTCCGTCGGCTCGGTCGGGCTCCGTCGGCCCCGCCCCAGCCGCCGACGGCTGCGGGGCCGATGCGGGTACCCGGCCGGGGCCCTGGACGCGGGGCCGGCCCGCGGCGTGTGGAGGCCGGCGGCGCGTGGGCCCTCGCGGCGATGCGGCGGACCTCGGCGCCACGGGGCCCCACCGGCGGATCCGGGGCCGGTCCGGGTTCCCGGGGCGTGGAAGACTGCACCGCATGCGACGTCTGTTCCCTGTGATCGATCAGACAGCCGGCCCCGGGGCGGGCCCGGACCCCGACGGGGGTGATCGGGAATGGAGCCTGGCCGAGCTGGCGGAGGCCTACGCCTATCCCGTGCCGGACGGGCGGCGTGCGGCGTGGCTGCGGGCCAACATGGTGTCCACCCTCGACGGCGCCGCCCAGCACGAGGGCCGGTCCCAGCCCATCTCCAGCGCGGCCGACATGCGCGTCTTCGGCACCCTGCGCGCGCTCGCCGACGTGGTGGTCGCCGGCGCCGAGACCGTACGGCAGGAGGGGTACCGGCCCGCACGCGCGCGTGCCGAGTTCGCCGAGGCGCGGCGGGCGGCCGGGCAGACGCCCGTGCCCGCGGTCGCGGTGGTCAGCGCGAGTCTGGAGCTGGACCTCACCCTGCCGCTGTTCACCGCCCCGCTGGTGCCCACCCTGATCCTGACCGGGGCCGCCGCGCCCCCGGACCGGATCACGGCCGCCGAGAAGGCGGGCGCCCGGGTCGTGATCGCCGGGGACGGTGCCGGTGTGGATCCGGTCCGGGCCGTCGGCGCGCTGGCCGCGCTCGGACACACCCGGCTGCTGACCGAGGGCGGCCCGCGGCTGCTGGGCCAGTTCGTCGCGGCCGGTGTGCTGGACGAGCTGTGCCTGACCGTGTCCCCGATGCTCACCGCCGGGGGCGCCCAGCGGATCGCGGGCGGGCCCCCCGTCGAGGTGCCGCGGCGGTTCGCTCTGGCGTCCCTCCTGGAGGAGGAAGGTTTCCTCTTCAGCCGCTACCGGCGGGACTAGGTGTACTGCCCAGGGACGTTGGTCAACCTGGTGACGGGCGGTTTGCCGTCGGTTGCGGTGTGGGGGCGGTGGTGATTGTAGTGATGGAGCCAGGCCGGCAGGGCTTTGCGGCGGGCTGATTC
>NZ_QHJH01000098.1 GCF_003947455.1 Streptomyces sp. WAC 04229
GGGGCGGTGAGCAGGGCGGGGATCTCGGGGAGCGGATGGCGGGAGAGGGCGCGACGGACCGCCGGCCAGGGGTCGAGGCCGGGGTGGTGTTCGGCCAGGGCGGCGGCGATCTCCCAGAGGTGGTTGACGACCAGGCAGTACACCAGCCGTTCCCAGCCGTCCGCGCGGGAGGTGTCCGGCAGCAGCTTGACGCCCTCAGCGTCCCGGAAGAGGGCCTGGACCGGGATGCCGTCGGCGTCCACGGCGACCAGGGTGTTCTGGAGGTGGGCCTCCAGGACGACGCCGTCGTCGGCGAAGGCGGTCAGGACGGGCGGCACGACGGCGTCGAGGTACGCCCGCCACCAGGCGGCGGGGTCGGTGGCGCGGGCCAGTGGGCTGCCGGGGAAGCCCTCCACGAGCGCGGCGGCGAGCAGCGGGGTCGCGCCGGGCAGGACGCGGTCGCGCAGGCCGTCGCGGACGACGACGGCGAGTTCCTCGAAGGCGAAGTCCACGGTGCGGTGGCCGCGGTCGCCGAGCCAGGCCGCCGGGGGCCCGGCGGCGGCGAACGCCTCGGTGACCGCCGTGTCCGTGCGGCGCAGCCGGAGCAGGTCGTGCCGCCACAGGCGCCTGATGTCGTTGGTGATGCGCACGTCGAGGCTGAACTTCAGGAAGAGGTCGCGGCCCGGCAGGTACTCGGGCGCGTACACCGTGCGGATCGCCGCCGTCGGCCAGGTGAAGAAGCCGGTGGTGCCCAGCCGGACGACCCGGCCGTCGCGGAAGGCGGGGGCGAGCGCGGTCGCCGCCAGGTCCAGCTGCCACGGGTGGGCCGGCAGCAGCCGGTAGCCGGGCGGGGCCTGGCCGAGGGCGTCCAGGGCGACGGTGTCGCCCTCTTCGACGACCGTGTCCTCGCGCACGCCGAGCAGCACCAGCGGAAAGCGGGCGTGCGCCTCGGGCGCGTACGGCAGCCAGCCGGAGTGCGGGCCGCCGCCGCGCGCCTTGGGGGCGGGGTGGTGGGTGTGGCCGGTGAGGAGGGACTGCTCGGAGCGGAGGTAGGGATCCTCCGGCGGGGTGGCACGCGCGCGTGCCGTCAGCAGCGCGGCCACCGCGTCCCGGCTGTCGGTCATCTCGGTGGGCAGTTCGTGGTTGGCCAGGCCGGTGTGCCGGCGCAGCTCCTCCGCGACGAGTTTCACCAGCTCGGCGTGGCCGACGCGGTGCCAGCCGCCCGCCGCGCGGAGTTCCGGTTCGGCGGGGCGCCGGCCCGCGCGCACCCGCAGCAGTCTGCCGCCGGGCAGCCGGTACACCGGGCGCGCCCCGGCGTCGGGCAGCGGCCGGGCCACCTCGCGCAGCAGGCAGTTCAGCAGCGGTACGGCCGCGCAGGCGTCGGCGCGCTCGGCGATGCCGCCCGGGGAGGCGGCGTCCCGGGCGGCGTCGGTGCCGGTGGGCGGGGGCAGGAGATCCACGCGTTCCACTCGTTCCCTACGGTCTGTCCATGGCGGAGAGGACGGAGACGATCAGTATGTCTGTAGACGCCAGGTCCGTAGTCGTCCCTCCGCCTGCCGTCGTACCCGTACCCGAGGAGCCCGCCCGTGCACCGTCCCAGCAGCACAGAGGCCGAGGTCGCCGACGAGGTGGCGGCCGTCCGCCCCGCTCTGGCCGACCGGTTCGCCGCCGAGCGGCCGGGCGCCCGCGCGGCCGTGCTGTCCCGGCTGTGGCGTGCGTTCGCCCATGAGCCGCTGCCCTGGATCGCGGGCCGGGAGCCCGCCGGGGACGGGCTGGTGCTGCGCCTCGGGGACGGCCGGCGGCTGGCCGGTCCGGCGGCCGACCCGTACCGCACGGACGCGTACGCCCCGGTCGTCCAGCTCGACGAGGTCGCGTACGACGACCCGGAGCGGCTGATGACCGACCTCGCCGTAGCGCACTCCACCGGGTTCGCCGCCGAACTCGGGCACAGCGTCGCCTCGTTGGCGCTGTCCCGCGCCGGGCAGCCGCGGGCGGCGGGCGGTGCGGCGCCGGAGGTTCACCCGGACGAGTGGCCGGCGACCGACTGGGGCTGGGAACGGCGCGTGGTCGACGGGCACCCGTATCACCCCGGCTGCCGTTCGCGGCCGGGCTTCTCGGTGGCGGAGCAGCTCGCGTACGGGCCCGAGCACGGGCCCGTGGTCGAGCTGGGCCTGGTGCCCGTCCCGGTGGCCGAATGCCTGGTGACGGGGGCGTGGCCGCGGGAGCTGCGGGACGGGCCGGCGGTGCTGGTGCCGGTGCATCCGTGGCAGGCGGCGCACGTGCTCAAGCGGCCCTGCGAGGAGGGGCTCGCCGCGCACCCGCTGATGTCCCTGCGGACGCTGGCCGTGCCCGGCGGACCGCACGTCAAGACCGCGCTCAGCGCCCGTCTGACCTCCTCGGTGCGGGACATCTCGGTCGCCTCGGTCGGCGCGTCGGCGGACGTGTCCCGCTTCGGGCAGGAGCTGGCGGCGCGCCTGGACGGGCTGCTGCACGTCACCGGCACCCTGGGCGCGGTGGCCGCCGGCTCCCCCGACCTGGCCGCCGTACTGCGCGAGTCGCCGCGGGCCTACGCGGCCCCCGGCGAGCACGTGGTCCCGGTGGCCGCGCTGGCGGGCACCGGGCTGTCCGGGGCGCCCGGGTGGCAGGCCGCGTTCGCCCGGCTCGCGCTCGGCGTGGGGCTGCGGTTGCTGGAGCTGGGCGTGGCCCTGGAGGCGCACGGGCAGAACCTGCTCGTGGTGCTCTCCCCGACGGGCGAGCCGCTGCGCCTGGTCTACCGCGACCTGGCCGACATCCGTGTCAGCCCGGCCCGCCTGGCCCGGCACGCAGTCGCCGTCCCGCCGCTTCCCCCGCGGATGCTCACCGACGATCCGGTGGCGCTGCGGCGCAAGTTGTTCGGTTCGCTGGTGGGCGGCGCGCTGGCGGCGACGGCCGGTTCCGGTGCGGCGCTGGCCAAGGCGCTGGAGGAGGCGGTACGCGAACTGCCGCGCACTCCCGACGTGCTGGCCCTGTCGGAGGAGCCGCTGCCGGTGAAGTCGCTGACGCTGATGCGTACTTCGCCGGGGATCGCGGGGGATCTGTGGACGGAGCTGCCCAATCCGCTGCACGCGGGGTGAAGTCGGGGCGTCGCGGCGGTCTCGTTTTGGAGCCCGGGGCCAGCGATCAATAGGATCCGCCGATGATCACAAGAACACGGCTGGCGGCGGGCACCTGTGCCCTGCTCGCCGCGCTGACGGCCGGGTTGGCGTTCCCGGCCGGAGCGGTGGCCGGTGAACCCACGGGTGAGGACGCTCCCAAGGTCGACCTCGTGCTCGACGTCAGCGGGTCGATGCGGACGCGGGACATCGACGGCGGTACCCGGATGGCCGCGGCGAAGCAGGCCTTCAACGAGGTGCTGGACGCGACGCCCGAAGAGGTGCAGCTCGGCATCCGCACGCTCGGCGCCGACTACCCGGGCGACGACCGCAGGACGGGCTGCAAGGACACCGCGCAGCTCTACCCGGTGGGTCCGCTGGACCGCACCGAGGCGAAGACGGCGGTGGCCACGCTGGCGCCCACCGGCTGGACGCCGATCGGCCCCGCGCTGCTCGAGGCGGCCGACGACCTCGACGGCGGCGCCGGCTCCAAGCGGATCGTGCTGATCAGCGACGGCGAGGACACCTGCGCCCCGCTCGACCCGTGCGAGGTGGCCCGCGAGATCGCCGCCAAGGGGATCGGGCTGACGATCGACACGCTGGGCCTGGTCCCCAACGCGAAGATGCGGCAGCAGCTCAGCTGCATCGCCGAGGCGACCGGCGGTACCTACACGTCGGTCGAGCACACCGACGAACTGACCGAGAAGGTCAACCAGTTGGTGGACCGAGCGGCCGACCCGGTGGTGACGCCGGTCGCCACCGAGGGCGCGGACTCCTGCGCGAAGGCGCCGACGCTGAAGTCGGGTCTGTACACCGACCGAGCGGAGTTCGGCGGGCAGCGCTGGTACCGGGTCGACGTGGCGCCGGGCGAGGAGTTGCGCGCCTCGGTGAGCGTGGGCGCCGACCGGGCCGTGAACCCGTCCCACGGTGTGCTGCTGCGGGCGGTGACGGCGCACGGGCGTGAGATCGTGCGCGGCGAGGCGGCCGGTACCGGCCGCACCGACGTGCTCTCGACGGGCCTGCGGTACCCGAAGGCGGAGAGCGACTCGGACGAGGACTCGGCGGACGCGGCGGCCGAGGCCGTGTGCCTCCAGGTCACCCACTCCTTCTCCGCCGCCTCCGGCGTGAAGAGCACGCCCGGTCTGCCGCTGGAGCTGACCGTCGACGTCGTGGACGCCCCGAGCGACGCCGACGACGTGGCCTCCTTCGGTCTCGGCCGGGGCTGGTGGCTGCTCGGCGTGCTGGTGCTCGTCGGCTTCCTGGCCGGTCTGCTGTGGGGCTGGCTGTCGCGCTGGCGGTTCGCGGTCTGGAGGACCAACTGATGCGAGTGACCCGAGCGTTGAGCGCGGCCGTGCTGCTGCTGGGACTGGCCGCGGCCCCCGCGGCGGCCGGCCCCTCGCCCTCCGCGAGCCCGTCGGACGACGGCGGCGCGCCGACCGAGGCGGGTACGTCGTTCCGTACGGCGGCCGAGATCGAGCAGGGGCAGCCGGCCACGGCGAACGGCTCCGCGGGCGACTACCTGTACTGGTCGTTCCCCGCCGACGCCGGCCAACGGCCCACCGTGCGGGCCACGGTGAAGCTGCCCGAGACGCACGAGGCGCAGACCTGGCGGATCGACGTGTACGACGGTCTGCGCCGCCGCCAGGCCTGCCAGTGGGGCGCCGAGAACCGCACCGCCGCCGCGGACGCCTCCGCTCTGCGACTGGCCTGCGTGCTGCGCACGGTGCGCGCCTGGTCGGAGCCGTGGGCCAACGACCCGCTGCCGGGCACGTACTACGTCCGGCTGACGGCCGTGAACCTGCCGACGTCCGACCTCGGCGTCCCGGTCGGCACCGAGGTACGGGTGGACTCGAAGGACATCGGCGGGGCCGCGGCGGTCGACGGCTCGCTCGCCGAGCCGCTGGTGCCGGGCGTCGCGGTGTCCTCCGGCACGGACGACGGGGAGGACGGCGAGGAGCGCGGCGCCGTGCTCTCCGCGATCGAGCCGGAGGACGGCTGGTCGTCGGGCTGGTGGTCGGACCGCTGGGTGTGGACCGGCATCGGCGCGGTGCTGGCCGCGCTCGCGGGCATCGGCGGCTACGCGCTGACCCGCGGGTCGGGCCGGCCGTCCCGGGTGCCGCCGACGGCCTGACGTGCGTGCAGGAGGCCCGCCCCGCACACGGGGCGGGCCTCCTGGCGTCTCACCCCTCGCGCAGCGCCTTGGCCGCCGCGCCGTCACCGGTGACCTCGACCAGGCCCTCCCGCACCGCCTCCCGCAGCCCGGTCTCACCGCGGCTCAGCGCCGCGCACGTCCTGGCGTCCAGCACCAGCCGGGCGTCGGGCTCACCTGGCGCCGGGCCGTCGCCGTACACGGGGCCGTCGTCGCCCCGCCCACCGGCGCGCAGGTGGAAGTCGCCCTCCTCCAGCCGGACCTCGACCAGCCCCTGAGCCGCCCCGGCCTCCCTGAGGGCGCGCAGCAGGGGCAGGGCGAACCAGTGCGCCCGCAGGGCGTCCGTGGGCCGCCGCTCCCTCAGCTCGCCCGCGCCCCACGCACCGAGGGCCTCCAGCACCGGCAGCAGCTCGTGTCCCCGCGCGGTGAGTTCGTAGACGTACGCCGCTCCGGGCGGCGGCAGCCTGCGGCGGGTCGTCAGTCCCTCGCGCTCCATGTCCTTCAGCCGTGAGGCGAGCACGTCGGTGCTGACGCCGGGCAGGTCGGCGTGCAGGTCGGTGTAGCGCCGCGGCCCGGCGAGCAGCTCCCGGACGATCAGCAGGGTCCAGCGGTCACCGACGGCGTCGAGCGCGCGGGCGGCGGAACAGTACTGGCCGTAGCTTCGGCGAGGTGACATGCGACGCAGTGTAGACAAGTTGTTGGACTTTCCAAGCTCCTACTTGGTAAAACCAAGCAACACCAGATACCGGAGGGGAAGCGGCGCATGGAGTTCCGGCAGTCGAACAAGCTCAGCGAGGTCTGCTACGAGATCCGCGGCCCGGTCATCGAGCACGCCAACGCGCTGGAGGAGGCGGGGCACAGCGTGCTGCGCCTCAACACCGGTAACCCGGCCCTCTTCGGCTTCGAGGCGCCGGAGGAGATCCTCCAGGACATGATCCGCATGCTGCCGCGGGCGCACGGATACACGGACTCGCGCGGCGTCCTCTCCGCCCGCCGCGCCGTGGCCCAGCGCTACCAGACCCTGGGTCTGGAGGTGGACGTGGACGACGTCTTCCTCGGCAACGGTGTTTCGGAGCTGGTCTCCATGGCCGTACAGGCGCTCCTTGAGGACGGCGACGAGGTGCTGATCCCCGCCCCCGACTTCCCCCTCTGGACGGCGGTGACCACCCTCGCGGGCGGCAAGGCGGTGCACTACCTCTGCGACGAGCAGGCCGAGTGGTACCCCGACCTGGCCGACATGGAGTCGAAGATCACCGACCGCACCAAGGCCGTCGTCGTCATCAACCCCAACAACCCCACCGGCGCGGTCTATCCCAAGGAGATCGTCGAGGGCATCCTCGACCTCGCCCGGCGACACGGCCTGATGGTCTTCGCCGACGAGATCTACGACCAGATCCTCTACGACGACGCCGTGCACCACTCGGCCGCCGCCCTCGCTCCCGACCTGGTGGTGCTCACCTTCTGCGGGCTCTCCAAGACGTACCGGGTGGCGGGCTTCCGCTCCGGCTGGCTGGTCGTCACGGGCCCCAGGCAGCACGCGAAGGACTACCTTGAGGGCCTGACCATGCTGGCCTCCATGCGCCTGTGCGCCAACGCGCCCGCGCAGTACGCCATCCAGGCCGCGCTCGGCGGCCGCCAGTCGATCCGCGAGCTGACGGCCCCGGGCGGCAGGCTGCGCCAACAGCGTGACGTGGCCTGGGAGAAGCTGAACGAGATCCCGGGCGTCTCCTGTGTGAAGCCCAAGGGCGCGCTCTACGCGTTCCCGCGCATCGATCCGAAGGTGCACGGCATCCACGACGACGAGAAATTCGTCCTGGACCTGCTGCTGCGCGAGAAGATCCAGGTGGTCCAGGGCACCGGCTTCAACTGGCCGAGCCCCGACCACTTCCGCATCCTCACGCTGCCCCACGCGGACGACCTGGAGGCGGCCATCGGGCGGATCGGCCGGTTCCTGGGCGGATACCGGCAGTAGCGGCCGCTCAGGTCCTCGTCAGCCTGCCGCGCTTGAGGCGGATCACCTCGTCCGACGCGTCCGCGACCGCCCGTGAGTGGGTCACGAGGATCACGCACTTGCCCACGTCGTGCGCCAGCCGCCGGAAGACCTCGATGATCCCGTCGGCGGTGTCCGGGCCGAGGCTGCCGGTGGGCTCGTCGGCGAACAGGATGTCGACCTCGCAGGCGAGCGCCCGGGCGATGGCCACCCGCTGCTGCTGGCCGCCGGAGAGCGCCGGCGTCCTGCGGTTCCGGTCGTCCGCCTCCACCCCGAGCAGACCCAGGAGTTCGACGGCGCGCTGCTTCTTCCGGACGCCCTTCACCCCGGTGATCTCCATCGCGGAGGTGACGTTCTGGACGAGTGTCATCTCACCGGCAACGCCACCCTGCTGCGGCAGCTCGTCCTCAACCTCCTCGACAACGCGCTCGCCCACAACGTGCCCGAGAACGGCAGCGTCCGGGTCTGCCTCTTCCGGGAGGGAGCGGCGCGGGGGCTGGTGCTGGAGGTCGAGAACACCGGCCCGCCGGTGGACGAGACCGTGCTGGACCGGCTCTTCGAACCGTTCCACCGGGCCCGGCCCCGGGTCGGCAGCGACCGCTCGGGCCACGGGCTCGGCCTGGCCATCGTCCAGTCGATCGCCTCGGCCCACCACGGCAGGGTCACGGCGGCGGCGAACCTCCGGGGCGGGCTCACGGTGCGGATCGAGCTGCCGGCCGCGGCGGAGGTCCGCGAGGCCACGGCGTGCCCGGGCCCGTAGCCTGGAGACATGGGTGATCTTTTTCTGGTCCGGCACGGCGAGACCGAGTGGTCGCGGTCGGGCCGGCACACCGGGCTGACGGACGTGCCGCTGACCGAGCACGGGCGGGACCAGGCGCGGAGTCTGGTGCCGCTGATCCGCTCGCACCGGATCGGGGCCGCCTTCGTCAGCCCCTTCCAGCGCGCCCGGGAGACGGCGGAGCTGATCGGACTGCACGACGTGCGGGTCGACCCGGACCTGCACGAGTGGGACTACGGCGGCTACGAAGGGATCACGACGGTCGAGATCCACCGCTCCCGGCCCGACTGGTTCCTGTTCAGCGACGGGGTCGAGCCCGGGCCACCGGAGCACCCCGGGGAGACGCCGGAGCAGGTCGGGGAGCGGGCGGACCGGGTGCTGGCCCGGGTGGAGGCGGCGTTCGCCAACACCGAGGGGTGCGTGGTGCTGGTCGCGCACGGGCACTTCCTGCGGGTGCTGACCGCACGGCACCTGGGGCTGCCGCCCTCGCACGGGGCGCTGTTCCAGCTGGGCACCGGCACCCTGTGCCGGCTGGGTACGGAGCACGCGCGGCCGGTGATCGCCGCGTGGAATGTCAGACCCCCGTCGTAGTCTTCGAGAGCGTCACCGAAGGCGTGACCGGGGAGGGGAAGGGAGGACGCCGTGGCACTGTCACCCACCCCCGCGCAGCGGCGGGTCATCGACGCCGCCGACCCCGCCACCGGGCGTCTCAGGGGGTCGGAGACGCAGCTGGCGGCGCTGGTGAAGCGGGGGCTCGCCTTCCGGCACCCGCGCCCGCCGCACGACCACTTCCTGACCCCGGCCGGGCACCGGATACGGGACGCGGGCGCCGAGCCGGACCCGCCGGCAAGCCCGGCGCCCGCTGCGGCCGACGACTCCGACGGGGGCGTCTTCGCCGCGCGGGTGGGTGGGGAGGAAGACGCGCCGGAGCGTACGGGGCCCGCCCGGCTGCGCGAGGTACGCGGCGCCTGGCAGGGACTGCTCGAGCTGCGCCGGATGACGCGTCCCGACGGCGGTACGGAACTGCCCTGCGCGTGGGAGCGGACCCACCTGGTGCGGGCCGCCGCCCTCGCGCTGGAGGCGGCGGGGCACCGTCCGGCGGGCCCGGAGGGCGACGACGGGTACCGGGTGCGCGCGACCCCGCAGCCGGAGGCCGTCGCCGTGCACGAGCCGGACGAGACCGCGCGGCGGGCTTGCGCGCAGACCCTGGAGCGGGCGGGGTGGCAGGTCGGCGAGCACACCGAGCCACGCACCCGGGCCCGTTACCTGCTGGCCTCCCCACGGAAGGTGTGAGGCTCCCCCACCGTGCCAGGATCGACCGGTCAGTACGTCCACAAGCCAGGATGTCGACAAGTCCGTACGTACAAGAGGAGAGGCGGCAGCGGTGAGTGAGCCGTTTTCCGTACCCGTGACGGTCCGCGGGTACGAGACCGACACGCAGGGCCATCTCAACCAGGCCGTGTACCTGAACTACGCCGAGCACGCCCGCTGGTCACTGCTCAGCGCGGCCGGCATCCGGCAGGCCGATCTGGTCGCCCGCGGTGTGGGCCCGGTCGCCCTGGAGACGACCATCCGCTTCCAGCGCGAACTGCTCGCCGGGGACGAGGTCGAGGTGACCTGCGCGTTCGAGTGGGGCGAGGGCAAGACCTTCCGCATCCACCAGATCATCCGCAAGCCGGACGGCACCGTGGCCGCCGAAGTGGAGGGCGTCGGCGGCCTCATGGACCTCAAGGCACGCAAGCTGGTGACCGATCCGCGCGAACGCTTCAAGGAACTGGCCGCGGATCCGGGGCTGTTCGGGCTCTAGGCGCATGGATCACCGGCATGGTCGGCGTCGGCGGGTTTGATCACGGCGAAACCCGCCAGGCCGGGCGAGTCCGGCGCAGCAACGTGGGCTTGGACTGGCTCCAGTCCGTCATCGCGGGTGCCCATCCGCCGTGCTCGGTCGGTGCCTTGGACCGGGAGACATGGGGAACCACCCTGCGCTTCCAGGCGTGGTCAGTAACACTGGTACTCGCCCGTCGTGCGTCGTAGGGCGGGCGATTGGAGCGTAGGTGGAACGCGGCACGATGATCGCGGGCAGGTACGAGCTGCGCGAGCGGCTCGGCCGGGGCGGAATGGGTGAGGTATGGGTTGGACGCGACCGCGATCTTCACCGCGACGTGGCCATCAAGCTTCTTGTACAGGACGCTGACGCCTCGCCCGACCTGCTCCATCGATTCGAGCGCGAAGCCTTGGCAGTCGCGCAGATCAACCACCCCAACGTCGTCTCCCTCTTCGACCGTGGCATCGATGATGGCCTGCGGTTCCTGGTCATGGAGCGCATCGACGGCACCACGCTCGCCCACCACATGCACGAACAGGCCCCGTTGCCCCTCGCGCGAGCACTGGAGATCACCCAAGCGATCTGCGCCGCTCTGGTCGCCGCTCACCAGGCGGAGGTCGTCCACTACGACATCAAACCCTCAAACATCATGCTCACCTCTGACGGTCGCATCAAGGTCGTCGACTTCGGTATCGCCGGCTTCGCCCACACCCACACGTTCACCGTCGTCCCCACGTCCCTGCTTGCCCCCGCCGGTACCGCCCTCTACGGCGCACCGGAACAATTCCTCGACCAGCGCGGCGACGCACGCTCCGACCTCTACGCCCTCGGCAGCGTCCTCTTCGCTCTGCTCGCCGGGAAGCCTCCGTTCGGTGACGGCTCCCCCCTCTCCGTCATCCGACGGAAACTCGACAACGAGACCCCGCTGTTGAACAGCGTGCGACCCGATACGCCGCATGCTGTCGTCCGGCTGGTCACGGACTTGCTGCAGCGCGACCCGGACCGACGGCCCCATGGCGCGTCGGTCGTATACGAACGCCTCGAGCGACTCCGGGCTTCCGCTCCCACGTCGCGTGCAGGAGCAGGCGACTCCGACACCGCGCGCCTGACGCAGAGCGCCCCGCTCCGCACCGGTCCGGCATCGGATGAGGAGGATGCCGAGACCGGCTGGAGCGGTCGGGAACCCGACCCCCTTCATACGGCCCGTCATCGATGGTCCTTGCGGCGTCACTGGTCTGCCTTCGCCATCCTCATGCTGCCGTTTCTCTACGTCGGCGTGGGATTCCTGTCATTGGCCGTCTCGGACGACCCCCATGACGACGATCCTTCTGACACTCCGGTCGTGCTTGTCTGCTGGGCGCTCTATCCGCTTCTGCTCTACGCCCTGTACGGGCGGAAGCTCGTGGCAGCCACTTTGGTCTGGAAGCGTCGCCGCCGAGGGCTGTAGGCAGCGTGCGGCTACAGGTGCCGGACGCACTTCGTCGCGCATCAGGGCCCGCGTGGCCGGCTTCCTCCGCCAGTGTCCAGCCGTTCTTCCGCCGCAGTGGAGCGATCAGCCCCGCAGACAGACCAGTGCCGACTCACACGGTCCCGATTCGGTCTTGTGACGGCGTTCGTACCGCTCACGGTGAAAGCGGAGGCGGCGACGGCGAGGTAGCTTCGCGGTCTGGCCGCCACGCGAAGGGCCCAACGAGTGGTCGTCCGGTGCGTGACGGGCACCATTGCCCGCACAATCACCGCATGACCCATACTGTCGAAGCAGCCTGGCACGACATCCTTGCCACGGCCGGCGAACCTCGCCGGACGGAAGAGTGGCCGCTTGCCGCTCCGTTTGCCGAGCTGGTGCTGGTGGCGCATGCCGAGCCGCTGCTCCGTCAGCTTCACCCCTGGACCGGAATGTGGGAGCTGCACTTCAGCAGGTGCACGGAGATCCGCCACACCTGGGACATCCCCTACATCGGCACCCTGGCAGACGGCCGGTACTACGTCGAAGGGCCGAGCCGAACCAGCCCGCGGATCGCTGAGACAGACGACGCGCAAGCTGCGGTAGCGATGGTCGTCGATCGTCTGCCACCCCACTGCGGCCCGGCCTTCCTCGGCAATGCCGAGGAACTGGCGGCCTACGAGAGAGCCCGGGACATCGTGTAGAAACGTGCCGCCGACCTCGGTGAACGGCTTGGCCCGGACAGTCTCGGCCGGAGCCGGTCCGAGAGCTCGAACACGGCCCAGCAGCCCGGCGCGGCGTCAGGCGTCCAGCAGGTCCGGGCGGTGGTCCTGTCGTAGGACGGGCGGATGCTGGGGTGGCCGGCCCGTGCGGTCGGGCGGTTCGGGGCGTACCGCGTGCTGCCGGCGGGCTGGCGCTGATCGTGGCCGGACCGGCGCTGCTGAGCCGGGCCCCGGTCGACGGCGCGTACCTCGCCGATGTACTGCCACCGATGCTGCTGCTCGCCGTCGGATTCGCCGCGGCGATGCCCGCGCTGACGGGGCTGGCGATGACCGGGGCGCGGGAGGAGGACGCGGGGCTGGCGTCCGGGGTCTTCAACACCACGCAGGTGGTGGGCGGTTCGCTGGGGCTCGCGGTGCTGTCGACGCCGGCGGCCGCGCGGACCGATGCGCTGCTCGGCCAGGGTACGGGGCAGGTGGCGGCCACGGCCGAGGGCTACCAGCTGGCGTTCCGGGTGGCGGTGGCGGTCTCGGTGGGAGCGCTCGCGCTGGCGGCCGCGGTGCTGCGGGAGGGCGCGGGCCGGCGTGCCCGATGACGGCGGGGCCGGCGTCCCTCGGGGAGAGGCGCCGGCCCCGTTCATGTCAGGTGCCCGGGGTCACGGCGTGGCCGCGTTCCCTGGACGCCTCGGTGATCTCCTCTCCCGCCTCCATCGGGTGGGTCACGTCCTCCGCCTCGCGTCCCCGGCCGCCGATGTGGTTGAAGAGCAGGTTGAGTACGACCGCGGCCACACAGCCCGTCGAGATGCCCGAGTCCAGGATGATCTTCGCGTTCTCCGGGAACGAGTGGTAGAACTCCGGGGCGGCGATCGGGATGATGCCGACGGCCAGCGAGACCGCCACGATCAGGAC
The DNA here is from genome assembly GCF_003947455.1 of Streptomyces sp. WAC 04229. GTDB lineage: Bacteria > Actinomycetota > Actinomycetes > Streptomycetales > Streptomycetaceae > Streptomyces. The sequence continues at coordinate 12,925 of NZ_QHJH01000098.1, forward strand.
GTTGTTGTCCTTGTCGAGGCTCGCCCGGACCAGGGTCTGGATGCCGCTGGCCGCGACCGAGCCGAAGAGCACCACGCCGGCCCCGCCGAGCACGGGCCGGGGGACGACGGCGATCAGCGAGGCGGCCATCGGGCACAGGCCCATCAGCACCAGGAAGCCGCCGCCCACGGCGACGACGTAGCGGCTGCGGATCTTCGTCATCGCGACCAGGCCGATGTTCTGCGCGAAGGCGCTGCACATGAAGCCGTTGAAGACCGGGCTGATCGCCGAGCCGAGGGTGTCGGCGCGCAGGCCGGCCGCGATGGTCTTCTCGTCGGCCGGGCGGTCCACGATCTCGCCGAGGGCGAGCATGTCGGCGGTGGACTCGGTCATCGAGACCACCATCACCACGCACATGGAGACGATCGCGGCGATCTGGAACTGCGGGGCGCCGAAGTGGAAGGGCGTCGGGAAGCCGACGACGTCCGCGTCGGCGACCGGGCCGAAGTCCGTGACGCCGAACGGGATCGCGATGAGCGTGCCCGCGACCAGGCCGAGGAGCACCGCGATCTGCTTGACGAAGCCGGTGGTGAAGCGGCGCAGCAGGAGCACGATCACGAGGGTGATCGCGGCCAGCCCGAGGTTGGTGGCCGAACCGAAGTCGTCCGCCTCGGGGCTCGGTCCCTGCGCCCAGCCGAAGGCCACGGGCAGCAGGGATATGCCTATCAGGGTGATCACGGTGCCGGTGACGACCGGCGGGAAGAAGCGGATCGCCTTGCTGAAGAAGGGCGCTGCGAAGAAGCCGAGGAGTCCGGCGACGATGACCGCGCCGAAGATGATCGGCAGCGCGTCGGACTTGTCGTCGGTCGAGGCGACGACGGCGGTCATCGGGGCGACACCCGCGAAGGTGACGCCGTTGACGAACGGCAGCCGGGCGCCGATGTTCCAGACGCCCAGAGTCTGCAGGAAGGTGGCGAGGCCCGCGGTGAACAGGCAGGCACCGGTGAGGAAGGTGAGTTCGGTGGCGGACAGCCCGATGGCCGCGCCGACGATCAGGGGTGGTGCGACTACTCCGGCGTACATCGCGGCCACGTGCTGCAGGCCGGTCGTCGCCATCTTCAGGGGCGGGAGTTTCTCGTCAACAGGGTGGTCGGCCACGGCGGCGTCCCTCCGGTCGGTTACGCGTCGGCTCTGACGCGGGTGTCATGGAGGTGGTGCTGGTGGTGATGGTCGTGCGGGACCGTGACGGACCGTCTGGGGAAACGGTGACCGCTCCGGGGGCGCGCGCATGGGCGCGCACGCCCCGGAGTCGGCCGCCGTGGGCCCCGCTCGGGTCCACGGCTACCGGCCGGGAGCCGTCCCTCCCGGCCGGAGATCAAGTGGTGTGCTGTTGTGCGGTGTTCAGGCCTGGGCGGCGATCCGCGCCAGGCGCTGCGCCTCGTCTCGGGTGGAGCGGGCGATGGCGTCCTCGTCGACGGTCAGCAGGCGGCCGTCCTCGACGATCTGCCGGCCGTTCACGAACGAGGCCGTGACCGGGGCCGCGGCGCCGAAGACCAGCGCGGTCACCGGGTCGGCGATCGCGGAGTGGGCGAGGGTGTCCATCCGCCACAGCACCAGGTCGGCGAGCTTGCCGGCCTCCAGGGAGCCGGTCTCGGCGGCCCGGCCGAGGACCTGCGCACCGCCGTGGGTCCCCAGGCGCAGCGCCTTGCGGGCGTTCAGCGCGGCCTCGCGGTGGGCGCCGAGGCGGTTGATGAGGAGGGCGTTGCGCAGTTCGGTGTGGAGTTCGCCGGACTCGTTGGAGGCGGTGCCGTCGACACCGAGGCCGACCGGGACGCCGGCGGCGAGCATGTCGGGGACCCGCGCGATGCCCGCGGCCAGGCGGGCGTTGGAGGACGGACAGTGTGCGACACCGGTCTTCGTGCGGGCGAAGGCGGCGATGTCGGAGTCGTTCATGTGGACGCAGTGGGCCATCCACACGTCCTCGCCGAGCCAGCCGGTGGACTCGAAGTAGTCGGTCGGTCCCATGCCGAACAGCTCGTGGCAGAACTTCTCCTCCTCCACGGTCTCCGAGCCGTGGGTGTGCAGCCGCACGCCGAGGCGGCGGGCCAGCTCGGCGCCCTGGCGCATCAGTTCGGTGGAGACGGAGAAGGGGGAGCAGGGGGCGACGGCGACCTGGGTCATCGCGTCGAAGGAGGAGTCGTGGTGCTCCTCGACGGTGGCCTCGGTGGCGGCGAGCGCGCCGTCCAGGCTCTCCACCGCGAAGTCCGGCGGCAGCCCGCCGTCCGACTCGCCGCGGTCCATGGAGCCGCGGGCGAGGGTGAAGCGGACACCCGTCTCGCGGGCGGCGCGGATGATCGCGCCGGACAGGTCGCCGGAGCCCCGCGGGTAGACGTAGTGGTGGTCCATGGCGGTGGTGACGCCGCCGCGGGCCATCATGGCGAGGGACCCCTGGGCCGCCGCGTACGCCATGGGCTCGTCGATGCGCGCCCACGTCGGGTACAGGGCGACCAGCCAGTTGAACAGGTTGTGGTCGGTGGCCAGGCCCCGGGTGATCCACTGGTAGAAGTGGTGGTGGGTGTTGATCAGACCGGGCGTGACCAGGTGTCCGGTCCCGTCGATCCGGCGTACGACGTTCTCCAGACCCTCCGGTGCCCGGCCCGCGCCGACCGACTCGATCCGGTTGCCGGCGATGACGACATGGCCCGAGGCGTACTCGGTGTCGCCCGCGTCGACGGTCGCGATCGCGCAGTTCTCGATGACCGTGCGCTCGGCTGCCGATGATGCTGCCATGCTGCTTCCTTGTCTTTCAGTGGGGCCCGTGGGCGGGGATTCGAGTACCCACGGGGAGGGCACGGCAGGACCCTAGGAGGATTTGAGTGCCGGAACCGGCTGGCGGCTCCGGGTGCCGAGATGGTGGAAGAAGAGGTTGAGCGAGACCGCGACGAGCGCGCCGGCGCTGATGCCGGAGCCGAGGACGGTCTGCGCCCAGGCGGGGAACTCGGCGTAGAAGGCCGGCGCGGCCAGCGGGATGATGCCCGCGCCGAGCGCCACGGCGACCAGGATGATGTTGGAGCTGTCGTCCAGTCCGGCCTCGGACAGCGTACGGATGCCGCTGACGGCGATGGAGCCGAAGAGGACGATGCCCGCGCCGCCCAGGACCGGCATCGGGACCAGGGAGACGACCGCGCCGAGCACCGGGAAGGCGCCGAGGACCAGCAGGGTGGCGCCGGCGACGGCGACGACGTAGCGGCTGCGCACCCGGGTCAGCGAGACGACGCCGACGTTCTGCGCGAAGGCGGAGGTGGGGAAGCCCCCGAAGACCGGCCCGATCAGAGTGGCGAGGCCGTCGGTGCGCAGGCCCCGGGTGATGACCTTGGAGTCGGCGCGGCGGTCGCAGATCTCGCCGAGGGCCAGCATGCCGGCGGACGACTCGGTCATCAGGACCAGCATCACGATGCACAGCGACAGGACGGCCGCGGGCTGGAACTCGGGGGCGCCGAAGGCGAACGGGGTGGGCAGCGCGGCGACCGGCGCGGACTTCAGGGCGCCGACGTCGGCCATGCCCAGGGGCAGGGCGACGAGGGTGCCGACGAGCAGGCCGAAGAGCAGGGCGACCTGCTTGAGGAAGCCCCTGCCGAACCGCTGGACGACGAGGATGACGCCGAGGGTGAAGGCGGCGAGCGCGAGGTTGCGCATCGAGCCGAAGTCGGCGGCGGCCTTGTCGCCGCCCTGCGCCCAGGCGACGGGCACCGGCATCAGCGTGACGCCGATGAGGGTGATGACCACGCCGGTGACCAGCGGCGGGAAGAAGCGGAGCAGCCGGCCGAAGAACGGGCCGACGGCGAGGCAGAACACGCCCGCGACCATCACCGCGCCGTAGATGGCGGGGAGCTGACCGCCGCCGCCGTTGGTCTCGGCGATGGCGAGGATGGGGGCGATGCCGGCCGAGGAGGCGGCGTTGACGAAGGGCAGCCGGTTGCCGACGAAGCCCTTGACGCCGAGGGTCTGGAGCAGGGTGGCGACGCCCGCGATGAGCAGGCTCGCGGCGATCAGCCGGGTGCGGCCCTCCAGGTCGAGTCCGACGGCCTGGCCGATGATGAGCGGAGGGGTGACGACGCCCGCGTACATCGCGGCGATGTGCTGGAGCGCGGCGGGGACGAGCCGCGAGGGGTGGAGCTTCTCGTCCACCGGGTGCACGGACGTGACGGCGTCCTCGGTGTGCGCCGGCGGGGTGGAACAGGAGCCTTTCGCCGGCTCCGATGCAGGCTGTGCCATGGTGTTCCCTCCGGTGTGGCGCGCCGCCGGCCTCGGTGGCCGGGCCGGCGGCGCGCGTCCCGCGTCAGAGGTTGGTCATGTCGACCGGGATCAGTTGCTCGGCGCCGTCGCGCAGGATGGTGGCCTCGATCAGGCCGTAGGGGCGGTCGGCGGCGTAGTAGACGGCGCCGTCCTTGGCCTCGTTGTCGATCCCGAAGGGCGACAGGTCGGAGCGGAAGTGGTGCTTGTTGGGCATGGAGAAGCGGATCTCGTCGACCTCGTCGCGGGAGTTCAGCACCCGCACACCCATCTCGAAGAGGGTCTGCTGGAGCGAGTACGAGTAGGTCTCGGCGAACGCCTGGAGCGCGTGCTTGCGCACCCCGTGGTACGAGCGGTCCCAGTCCGGGGCGTGCGAGTCGACGCCGTCCCAGTTGTGCCGCCACCAGGTGGAGACGGTGGTGGCGAGGATCCGGTCGTAGTCCTCCTTGAGGGTCGTGTACTTGTCCTTCAGGTAGCCGAAGAACTCGGAGTTGGTCGAGTTCAGGACGGTCAGGTCCTTGAACCCGGAGAGCACCTGGATGCCGTGGCCGTCGTAGGTGATCTCCGCGACGCGGGTCTCCTGGCCGGTGCGGACGAAGGAGTGGGCGATCTCCTCGGAGCCGACGAAGCGGGCGCCGCCCTTCGAGGTCTCGATCCGCTCCCAGCCGTACTCCTCGATGCGGATGCGGGCCCGGCCGATGGGCTCGTTGTTGTCCACGAAGTGGCGGGCGAGCTTGACGCCGAGGTCCTCGGCGCTCTCGATGCCGTGCTCCTTGGCGAAGGCGTACACCGTGTTCTTGGTGGTGTCGGTCGGCAGGACGTTGGCGTTGGAACCGCTGCGGTGGACCTCCTCCATGTCGCCGGAGAGGGCGACGGAGACGTTGAGGTCCTTGATGTGGTGCGTGTCGCCGTCACGCGTGATCTTGACGACGCGGTTCTCCGCCTTGCCGTACTGGTTCTGTCCCAGGACGAAACGGGTCATGGTTTCGGTCAGCTCCCTCGGTAAACGGAGTAGCCGAACGGGTTGAGCAGCAGCGGAACGTGGTAGTGCTCGCCGGGCACCACCGCGAAGGTGATGGTGACCTCGGGGAAGAACACGGGCCGGCCGTTCTCGCTGTCCCGGAGCGCGGGGGCGTCCTGCTGGGCCGCGGCTTGCTTCTTGGCGAAGTACGTCTCGGTGTCGAAGTCGAGGCGTACGTGGGTGGTGCCCTCCGGCAGGGCCGGGAGGTCCTTGCACCGTCCGTCGGCGTCGGTCGCGGAGCCGCCGAGCGCCCGCCAGTCCGCTTCGCCGCCCGCGCGGGCGGCGAGGTGGACGGCGACGCCCTCGGCGGGGCGGCCGACGCTGGTGTCCAGGATGTGCGTGGACACGGAGGCGGTGGTGCTGGTGCTCATGGTCAGGCGTCCTGTTCGACGAGTCGGGTCAGGCGGATGCGGTTGATCTTCCCCAGCTCGGTGCGGACGATCTCCCTCTCCTGCTCGGGCGAGTTGCCGATCCGCTCCTTGACCGCGTCCCGCATCTGCTCGCCGGTCCGGCCGGTGGCGCAGATGAGGAAGACGTGGCCGAACCTGTCCTGGTAGGCCAGGTTCAGTTCGAGCATCTCCGCCTTGAGTTCCTCGGCGGCACCGGCCATGCCCGCCTGCTCGCGGGACGAGGTCGGGTCGCCGGGCTTGGGGCGGCCGATCGGCGGGTGTCCGGCCATCGCCTCCGCGAGGTCGTCGGCCGTCAGCGCGGCCATGGCGGCGTCACTGGCGGCGTACAGGTCCTCGGGGGTGGCGAAGGGGCGGGCGGCGAGCAGGTGCCGGGCCCAAGCCGTGGAGGCGCACGCCTCGTGGAGTTCGGCGCGTGCCGCGGACTCCTCGAGGGTGTTGAATCGGGCCAGGCCCGACGCGGATGTGGACGTCACGGGAGCCTCCGTGGCCTTGTGCTGAACGGGCGTGCCGATAGCTAACGCCCTCGGAAACAAGCCGTCAACACTTTGTTGAAAATTCGGGGTTGCGAAAGCCGCCGCCCGGTTACCGGGCGGCGGCTTGCCGTTCAGCGTGTTGTGCCTGGTCAGGCGCGTGCCGCGACTCAGGCGCCCTTCTCGCGGTTGAGGTAGTTGTAGACGGTGAAGCGGCTGACGCCGAGGGCGCCCGCGACGGTCTCGACACCGTGGCGCACCGAGAAGGCGCCCCGCGCCTCCAGCATCCGCACCACCTCCTGCTTGGCCCTGCGGTCCAGATCGGCCAGCGGCATGCCCTGCCGGCGCTCCAGGGCGGCCAGGATGTGGTCCAGGGAGTCGGCGAGCTGCGGCAGACGCACGGCGACGACGTCGGCACCCTCCCAGGAGAGCACCACGTCGTCCTGACCGGCCTCGTCCGGCGGGACCATCTCGCCGCCGATGGCGTCGACCAGGGGCTTCACAGCCGCGATGAAGGGCTCCTCCCCCGGGCCCGTCACCGCTCGCCCTCCCCGTCCCGGCTGCCGTCGACCGCGTCGACCACGTTGACCTGGAGCGAGATCCTGGTGGCACCGGCCTCCAGGGTCCGGCGCAGCAGCGCGTCCACGGCGCCCAGCACCTGGTCGGCGCCGCCCTCGGCGGTGTTGCCGAACGGGCCGACGTCGACCGCGTCCAGCTCGGCGGCCTCGACGACCTCGCGGGCCACCACAGCGTGGGCGGGCGCCTCGTCCAGGTCGAAGGGTTCGGTCGTGAACTCCACTCTCAATCGCACGCGGTCAACCTAACGCGGGGTGACCGTTTTCCGCCGCCCCCTCTTGACAAGCCCGGAACCTCGACGGCAATCTTCCATTAAGCAGAAACGAACTTCCGTAATGCGGAACACGATCGAACGGAAGGGAGCGCGGCACCCGATGGGCTTCGCAGACCAGCGCTTCAACGTCAACCTGTCGATCCTCTTCACGGAACTCCCGCTCCTGGAGCGCCCCGCGGCCGCCGCCGCGGCCGGCTTCACCGCGGTCGAGCTGTGGTGGCCCTGGATCGACTCGCCCACCCCCGAGCAGTCCGAGCTCGACGCCCTGAAGTCGGCGATCGAGGACGCGGGCGTCCAGCTCACCGGGCTGAACTTCTACGCCGGGCAGCTGCCGGGCCCCGACCGCGGTGCCCTGTCGGTGCCGGGCGAGGAGTCGGACCGGTTCCGCGCCAACATCGACGTGGCCGCCGGCTTCGCGCAGTCGCTGGGCTGCACGGCGCTCAACGCGCTGTACGGCAACCGCGTCGAGGGCGTGGACCCGGCCGAGCAGGACCGCCTCGCGCTGGAGAACCTGGTCCTGGCCGCCCGCGCGGCCGACCGGATCGGCGCGGTCCTGCTGGTCGAGGCGCTGAACAAGCCCGAGTCGCCGCTCTACCCGCTGGTGTCGGCGCCGGCCGCGATCGCGGTCGTGGACCAGGTCAACGAGGCCACCGGACTGGGCAACGCCAAGTTCCTCATGGACCTCTACCACCTGTCCATGAACGGTGAGGACCTGCCGCAGGTGATCGACGCGTACGCCGCGAAGACCGGCCACGTGCAGATCGCCGACAACCCGGGCCGCGGCGCCCCCGGCACCGGCTCGCTCCCGCTGGAGGAGCTGCTCGACCAGCTGCGCAAGGCCGGTTACGACGGCTGGGTGGGCCTGGAGTACAAGCCGGGCGACAACCCCAGCGCCCAGTCCTTCTCCTGGCTGCCGGCCGAGGCCCGCGCGGCCCGCTGAGCGCCACCCCGCACAGAACTTTTTCAGAGAGGTACCCGTCATGAGCACTCTTCCCAAGGTCGCCTGGATCGGTCTCGGCATCATGGGCTCCCCCATGTCCGAGAACCTGATCAAGGCCGGTTACCAGGTCACCGGCTTCACCCTGGAGCAGGAGAAGCTGGACCGCCTGTCCGCCGCCGGCGGCACCGTGGCCGGCTCGATCGCCGAGGCCGTGCGCGACGCCGACGTCGTGGTCACCATGGTCCCCGCGTCGCCGCAGGTCGAGGCCATCGCCTACGGTCCCGACGGCATCCTGGAGAACGCGAAGTCCGGCGCGCTCCTGGTCGACATGTCCTCGATCACCCCGCAGACCTCCGTGGACCTCGCGAAGGCCGCCAAGGACAAGGGCATCCGCGTCCTGGACGCCCCCGTCTCCGGCGGCGAGGCCGGCGCGATCGAGGCCGTGCTGTCCATCATGGTCGGCGGTGAGCAGGCCGACTTCGACGAGGCCAAGCCGCTCCTGGAGGCGCTCGGCAAGACCATCGTGCTGTGCGGTCCGCACGGCTCGGGCCAGACCGTGAAGGCCGCCAACCAGCTCATCGTCGCCGTGAACATCCAGGCGTGCGCCGAGGCCGTGGTCTTCCTGGAGAAGTCGGGCGTGGACCTGAAGGCCGCCCTCGACGTCCTCAACGGCGGCCTGGCCGGCTCGACCGTGCTGACGCGGAAGAAGGACAACTTCCTGGGCCGCGACTTCAAGCCCGGCTTCCGCATCGACCTGCACCACAAGGACATGGGCATCGTCACCGACGCCGCCCGCAACGTCGGCGCCGCGCTGCCGGTCGGCGCCGTGGTGGCCCAGCTGGTCGCGTCGCTGCGCTCCCAGGGCGACGGCGGCCTGGACCACTCCGCGCTGCTGCGGGCCGTGGAGCGCCTGTCCGGCGCCCAGGTCTGACCGTACGCACCGCACCAGACCTCCGGGCGGCGCCGTCGCTGACACCTGTCCTGTCGCGCCCGAGCGGCGGCGCCGCCCGGAACCCACTTCAACAAACTGTTGACGTGTCTCCGCCCCAAATCTAGGCTCCACGAAGCGGAAACAAGTTTCCGCTGAATCTCGCACGGAAGACCACGGAAGGCCCACGATGTCGCAGCGCGTGCTCACCACCGAGTCCGGCGCCCCGGTCGCCGACAACCAGAACTCCGCTTCCGCCGGCATCGGCGGCCCCCTCCTGATCCAGGACCAGCACCTCATCGAGAAGCTCGCGCGCTTCAACCGCGAGCGCATCCCGGAGCGCGTGGTGCACGCCCGCGGCTCCGGCGCCTACGGCCGCTTCGAGGTGACCGACGACGTCACCGGCTTCACGCACGCCGACTTCCTGAGCACCGTCGGCAAGCGCACCGAGGTCTTCCTGCGCTTCTCCACCGTGGCCGACTCGCTCGGCGGCGCGGACGCGGTCCGCGACCCGCGCGGCTTCGCGGTGAAGTTCTACACCGAGGAGGGCAACTACGACCTCGTCGGCAACAACACCCCGGTGTTCTTCATCAAGGACCCGATCAAGTTCCCCGACTTCATCCACTCGCAGAAGCGCGATCCGTTCACGGGGCGTCAGGAGCCGGACAACGTCTTCGACTTCTGGGCGCACTCCCCCGAGGCCACGCACCAGGTGACCTGGCTGATGGGCGACCGCGGCATCCCGGCGTCGTACCGCCACATGGACGGCTTCGGCTCGCACACCTACCAGTGGACGAACGCCAAGGGCGAGTCCTTCTTCGTCAAGTACCACTTCAAGACCGACCAGGGCATCCGCTGCCTGACCGCCGAGCAGGCGGCCGAGATCGCGGGCCAGGACCCCACCTCGCACCAGACCGACCTGGTGCAGGCGATCGAGCGGGGCGTGTACCCGTCCTGGACGCTGCACGTGCAGCTGATGCCGGTGGCCGAGGCGGCGAACTACCGCTTCAACCCGTTCGACGTGACCAAGGTGTGGCCGCACTCCGACTACCCGCTCAAGCGGGTGGGCCGCCTGGTGCTCGACCGCAACCCGGACAACGTCTTCGCGGAGGTCGAGCAGGCCGCGTTCTCCCCGAACAACTTCGTTCCGGGCATCGGTCCCTCCCCCGACAAGATGCTCCAGGGCCGCCTGTTCGCCTACGCGGACGCGCACCGCTACCGTCTGGGCGTCAACCACACCCAGCTCGCGGTGAACGCCCCGAAGGCAGTGCCCGGCGGCGCCGCCAACTACGGCCGCGACGGCCTCATGGCGTCCAACGCGCAGGGCCGTGACGCCAAGAACTACGAGCCGAACTCCTACGACGGCCCGGTGGAGACCGGCCGCCCGCTGGCCGCGCCGCTCGCCGTCTCCGGCCACACCGGCACCCACGAGGCGCCGCAGCACACCAAGGACGACCCCTTCTTCCAGGCCGGGGAGCTGTACCGGCTGATGTCCGAGGACGAGAAGAAGCGGCTGATCGCGAACATCGCCGGCGGCCTGTCCCAGGTCTCCCGCAACGACGTGGTCGAGAAGAACCTCGCGCACTTCCACGCGGCCGACACCGAGTACGGCAAGCGCGTCGAGGAGGCGGTCCGCGCCCTGCGCGAGGACTGAGCCACAGGCTCGCGCACGGCACCCGGCGGGGAGGCCGGGACCGTGTGCGCGGCCCGCGCAGGCACCGAGCAGCCCGGATGAGGGGTGAGAGCCCGGTGCCGGCGCGGGCAGGGCGAGGACCGCGGCGGCCAGCGAGCCAGTGCGGTGGTGAAGGGCACGGACGTACCTCCTACGACCTGAGGGGAGGAGCGCTCCGGGCCCGTCGCACCGCCGCGGTCCCAGCCACACCCCGCCTCCGCTTTCCCCGGAGGCCCCAAGACTCCGTCCGGCGGCGCGAACGACCTGTCGCGCCCAGCCTCGCGCCGCCGGACGGACACCACGTGAAGAACCTTCACCGGCTGGAGAGCGCCGGATGCGGACGGTCCCGCATCCGGCGCTCTCCGGCGTTGGCCGGGGTGCGGATCCGGGGCGCCCGCAGCAGCCTGAAGTCATGGCACATCCACCGGAGCATCCGCACATCGTCGTCCACTCCCCCGCCCTCGACGGCTCCCGCCGGGTCACCTCCGGCGACGAGACACTGGGCGTCGCCTCCCACATCGACGACGTCGCCGAACTGCTGCGCCTGGCCGACCTGTACGTGACCGACGTGGCCGAGGACGCGCTCGTCGAGTGGCAGGGCGGCGGTCCGGACGAGTGGCCGGGGCTGCACGAGCACCACGAGCACCCCCAGGGCTGACCGCGCCCACGTCCTCCCTCAAGTCTTCCTCTGAGAACGCGGCCGCGCGCTTGAACCACCCCCCGCGCCGGGCACATCCCCGGACACACGGGGGTGAGGGGCCATGGACGGTGGCACGGAGATCGGCTGGGAGCCGTACGAGATCGCACTGCTGGGCGGCGGGCCGGACGAGTGGCCGGGGCTGCACGAGCACCACGAGCACCCCCAGGGCTGACCGCGCCCACGTCCTCCCTCAAGTCTTCCTCTGAGAACGCGGCCGCGCGCTTGAACCACCCCCCGC
>NZ_QHJH01000099.1 GCF_003947455.1 Streptomyces sp. WAC 04229
GGTGGGATGGGGTTGCTCGCGCAGTTCCCCGCGCCCCCGGACGGGGCGCGTTCGGCGACGCTCGCTAGGCGGTTCTGCGGATCAGGGCCAGGTACATCGCGTCCGTGCCGTGGAGATGGGGCCAGAGCTGGACGTCGGGGCCCTCACCGAGGTCCGGGACGTCCGGGAGCAGGGGGCGGGCGTCGAGGAGGTCGGCGCCGGGGTGCTGCTTGAGGACGTCCGAGACGACCGCGCGGGTCTCGGCGAGGTGGGGTGAGCAGGTCGCGTACGCCACCACGCCACCGATCCGTACGGCGTCCAGGGCACCCCGCAGCAGGCCGCGCTGGAGCGGGGCGAAACCCTCCAGGTCCTCGGGCCGGCGCCGCCAGCGTGCCTCGGGGCGGCGGCGGAGGGCGCCCAGGCCGGTGCAGGGCACGTCGACCAGGACGCGGTCGAAGGTGCCGGGCCGCCACGCCGGACGGGTCCCGTCGGCGGCGATCACCTGGTACGGCCCCGGGTTCCCGTCCAGCGCCTTGGCCACCAGTCCCGCGCGGTGCGGCTGCTTCTCCGAGGCGAGCAGGAAGGCGCCGCGTTCGGCGGCCAGGGCGCCGAGCAGCGCGGCCTTGCCGCCGGGACCGGCGCACCCGTCCAGCCAGTGCCGGTCGGGGCCTTCCAGGGGCGCGCCCGCGAGGGCGAGGGCGACGAGCTGACTGCCCTCGTCCTGCACACCCGCGCGGCCCTCGCGTACGGCCTCGACGGCCCCGGGCTCGCCGCCTTCGCTGAGCCGCACCGCGTACGGCGACCAGCGGCCCGGCACGGCGGCCTCCTCGCCGAGCAGCTCGTCGGTCGTCGCTCGGCCGGGCCGGGCTACGAGGGTCACCTCGGGCCGCTCGTTGTCGGCGGCCAGCAGCTCCTCGATGCCGGCCCGGCCGCCGCCGAGCGAGTCCCACAGCGCGGAGACCACCCAGCGGGGGTGCGAGTGCACGACGGCCAGGTGGTCCTCGGGATCCTCGTCGTAGGGCGGCGCGACCCGCTCCATCCAGCCGTCGAGGTCGTCCCGCGCCACCTTGCGCAGCACGGCGTTGACGAACTTGGCCCGCCCGTCGCCGAGCACCACCCGCGCCAGCTCCACGGAGGCGGACACGGCTGCGTGGCTGGGGATCCGGGTGCCCAGAAGCTGGTGCACGCCGAGGCTCAGCACGTCCAGGACGGGCGGATCGACCTCCCGCAACGGCCGGTCGACGCAGTCGGCGATGATCGCGTCGTACGTCCCCTGACGGCGCAGCGTCCCGTACACCAGCTCGGTCGCGAGGGCGGCGTCCCGGGCGTCGAACTTCTCGGGACCCTCCTTCTCCCGCGCCTTGCGCAGCAGCGGCGGCAGCACCAGGTTGGCGTAGGCGTCCCGCTCGTCCACCGCCCTGAGCGCCTCGAAGGCGAGCAGGCGGACGGGGTCCTTCTGCGGCCTGCGGTACGGCTTGCCGGGCTTGCGGGGACGACGAGGCTGCTCGCTCACGAAAAGGTGCTCCGGGTGTGTGATGAAGTGCGCTGTCCAGCCTACGTCGGGCCGGTGAACGGTGATGCGGCGGTGGTCAGTCGCCCAGCAGCTCGCCCTCGGTGATCCGCGCCCCCCGCGCCCAGTCCGCGGCCCGCATCGGCTTCTTGCCCTGCGCCTGCACCCACAGCAGCTCGACGGCGTACGAGCCGGTGCCGACGTACACGTTGTTCTTGCCGGGGGCGAGCTGCCCCGGGGCGAGGTCGTTCCGGTCGGGGAGCGGGACCGCCTGCACGAGCTTGAGCCGCTCGCCCCGGAAGGTGGTCCAGGCACCGGGCGCCGGGGTGCACCCGCGCACCACCCGGTCCACGCGCAGCGCCGGGGCTGCCCAGTCGATCCGGGCGTCCTCGACGGTGATCTTCGGAGCGAGGGTGACACCGTCGGCCGGCTGCGGTACGGCGTCCAGGGTGCCGTCCTCGATGCCGTCCATGGTGGCCGCGAGCAGCCCGGCGCCGGCGAACGCGAGCCGGGTCAGCAGGTCGCCGCTGGTGTCGGTGGACCGCACGGTCTCGGTGACCGTCCCGTAGACGGGGCCGGAGTCCAGGCCCTCCTCGATCAGGAAGGTGGACGCGCCGGTGATCTCGTCGCCCGCCATGAGCGCGTGCTGCACGGGCGCGGCCCCGCGCCAGGCGGGCAGCAGCGAGAAGTGCAGATTGACCCAGCCTCGGGCGGGCACGTCGAGGGCGACCCGGGGCAGCAGGGCTCCGTAGGCGACGACGGGGCAGCAGTCGGGCGCGATCGCGCGCAGCCGGTCCAGGAACTCGGGGTCGCGCGGCTTCGCGGGCTTGAGCACCTCGATGCCCGCCTCCTCGGCCCGCTCGGCCACGGGCGAGGCGACCATCCGGCGCCCGCGCCCGGCCGGAGCGTCGGGCCGCGTGACGACGGCGGCCACCTCGTGACGCCCGGAGGCGATCAGGGCGTCCAGAGCGGGAACGGCGACCTCGGGGGTACCGGCGAAGACGAGCTTCATGGGTGGGACGGGCCTCTCGGGCGGGGGCGTTGACGAGCAGCACACCAGTCTACGAGCCCACACGAAACCGAAGGCCGCCGACGGTGAGCCGCCACGACGGCAGAGGCCGGCCTCTCAACGAACGGCGAGCGGGCGGTGCGCGGGTGGGAGAAGGAATCCGACGGCCGAAGGCCGAGGCGCACACCCCACCGAAACAGGCGCACGCATATGCCCCCACGCCCCCACCCCGTGACCCGCGGAGCGCCCACGCGTTGGTCAAGGAAGAGTTGACCACACCGGGCCGCCCGCGCGGCCCGATTCCTTTCAACGCCGGTTCGAGAGGCTTGTTCATGGCCGACCACGCAACCCACGACGCCCAGGCTCGGGCCAGCCTGCACTTGCTGGTGCGGGACATCGAGCGGGTCCGCCGGCAGGTGGACGCACTGCGCACCCTCACCGCCCAGCTGGGCAACGTCTACCGCCCGCGCCGCTCCGGCCCCTCCACGGGCTTCGTCGTCTACGGACGCGCCCCCGCCCCGACGGTCCGGCTCGCCCAGGAACTGCGGGACAGCGTCGAGACGCTGGTCACCGCCGCCGTGGACTTCGACCGCTCGCTCGGCTTCTCGTGGGACGCGGTGGGCTCCGCACTCGGCGTCACCAAGCAGGCGGTGCACCGCCGCTACGGCTCCCGCCGCGCCGCCGCCCAGCCGGTGGCCGCCACCGAGGCGCCCGAGCACACCCCGGAGCCGACGGGCACCCGACCGGTCAACGTGGGCCCCGTCCTCCCCGGGGTGCCCACGGTCCCGGCCGCCCGTTCGATGCCGACCCAGCCGACGTCGAGCAGCCCGGCCTGGCGCGACGAGGTCCGGCCGACGGCCTTCCCCGGCCCGCGCAACGGCTGACGGCACCGCCCGGCCGCCCTCCCCGGATCCTTCGGGAGGGCGGTCGGCCGTTTCGGCCACCCGCTCCCGCGGGGGCGGCCCACGCCCCTCAGCCGATGTCCGGCGGATCGATCCGCACCCAGACCGCCGCGTCGCTCCCCCGTGCCGTCCGCGCCGCCTGGGCGGCCTTCAGCGCACCGGCCAGAGCCGCCCCTCGCCCCGGCGGCACCCGGATCAGCGCCCGCTCCCAGTGCTCTCCGGGCGGTGGGGCCCCCACCCGGCGAGGGCGCCCTGCCGAGGTGACCGGCAGCGGCACCGGGCCCAGCACCTCGGCCTCGGGCGGCAGCTCCGCGGCACCCAGGAAACCGGCCACCGCCTCCGGCGGCCCGGCCACGGCCGCCATCCTGGACACCGGCGGAAAGCCCAGCTCGGCCCGCTCGGCCAGCTCTCGCACCGCGTGACCGACGGGGTCCCAGCGCACCAGCGCCTGCACCGGCCTGAGGGTCGGCTCGGCGACGGCGACGACGGTGCCGCCGGCGCTCTGCGGGCGCACCAGCGCGGCGGCGGCCAGCCAGCGGCGCAGCGCGTCCTCACCGGCGCGCAGGTCGGGCCGCCCGAGCATCGCCCATCCGTCGAGCAGCAACGCCGCCGCGTAGCCGCCCTCGGCGACGGGTTCGGCGCCCGGGGTGCTGACGACCAGCGCGGGGGCCTGCGCCACGGTGTCCAGCACATGCTCGCGTCCGGAGGTGCGCACGGGCACCGCGGGGAAGGCGCGCCCCAGCTCCTCGGCGGTGCGCCGCGCCCCCACCACCTGCGCGCGCAGCCGGAAGGCGCCGCACTCCGGGCAGTGCCAGCCGCTCTCCTCGCGCCCGCACCAGCCGCACCGCAGCGCGGATGCGGACTCTTGCCCCTCCAGCGGCCCCGCGCAGTGCCGGCATCGCGCGGGCGTCCGGCACGCGGCGCACGCCATCCGCGGCACGTAGCCACGCCGCGGCACCTGCACCAGCACCGGTCCGTGCCGCAGCCCGTCCCTGACGACCTGCCAGGCGAGGGTCGGCAGCCGCGCGGCGCGGGCGGCCTCGTCCCGGGCCAGGTCGCCGTCGCCCACGGTGCGCACCAGCGGGGCGGCCGCCCGCACCTGGTCCCGGGCGGCGACCAGCGGCCGGGCCCAGCCGGTCTCCACGAGCTGGGCGGCCTCCACGGTGCAGCTCCAGCCGCCCAGCAGGAAGGCGCACCGGTCCTGGGCGGCGCGCAGCAGCAGCACCTCCCGCGCGTGCGGCTGCGGGGCGTGCGGCTCGCTGTGGCTGTCGTCGCCGTCGTCCCAGAGGGCGACCAGCCCGAGGTCGCGCACCGGCGCGAACATGGCCGCGCGGGTCCCGACGACGGCCCGTACGGCGCCCCGGCGCACCGCGAGCCACTGCGCGTACCGCCTCTCGGGTCCGGCGTCGGCGGTGAGCACCGCGTGCCGCCCCTCGCCCAGCAGGCCGGTCAGCGCGGCGTCGACGCGGGCGACCGCCCGCCCGTCCGGCAGGACGACGAGCGCGCCCCGGCCGGAGGCCAGCGTGGCCGCCACCGCCCGCGCCAGCTCCTCGCTCCACTGCGGTCCGGGCAGCGCGTTCCACACCGCGCGGGGCGCGCTTCCCGAGGCGAGCGCCCTCACGAACACCTCCCCCCGCTCGTACCGCGCCCAGGACCCCGGCTCCGGCGCCGGCGGCGGGGGCAGCGGGTCCGGCGAGGCCCGCTTCTCGGCGCGCGCGTTGCGCGGGGGTACGGCGAGCTGGAGCACGTCGGCGAGGCTGCCCGCGTACCGGTCGGCGACGGCGCGCACGAGTCCCAGCAGCTCCTCGTCGAGGATCCGCTCGGGCGAGACGACCTGGGCCAGCGCCGCGAGGGGCCCCGAGTAGTCGGACTCGGCGCGCCGCTCGACGAGGAAGCCGTCGATGAGCCCGCCGCCCTCGCGCCGCCCGTCCCGCACCCGGTGCCGCCCGGCCCCGAAGCGCACCCGCACCCGCACACCGGGCTGGGCGTCGGCGTCGAGCTCCTCGGGCACCGCGTAGTCGAAGTACCGGTCGAGGTGGAGCACGCCCTTGTCGACGAGCACCCTGGCGACCGGCAGCTCCCCGGCGAGCGCGGCTCCGCGCCAGGTCCGCGGCTTGGCCCGGGGCGTCTTCGCCCGGCGCACGGTCTCCCGGATGAGCGCGAGCTGCTCGGGCGGCGCGTCCTGCGCGCCGCCCTCGGCCGGTCCGTTCTCGCTGCTCACGCCTGCATTCTCGCAAAGGCCACTGACAACCGTGGACGCCCGCGATCACACCGTCCCGGTGCCGGTCCGACACCGCCCCCGGAACGCGCCGGGGCCCGGCGCCCCCGTCGGGGACACCGGGCCTCGTGACGTGCGAAGGACGCGTCCGCGCCTCCTGGCGTGGCGCCGGGGGCGTCCTAGAGCCCCGCCGCCTTGCGCAGCGCGTCCACGCGGTCGGTGCGCTCCCAGGTGAAGTCCGCCAGCTCACGGCCGAAGTGGCCGTACGCCGCGGTCTGGGCGTAGATCGGGCGGAGCAGGTCGAGGTCGCGGATGATGGCGGCCGGACGGAGGTCGAAGACCTCGTCGATCGCCTTCTCGATCTTCTCGGTGTCGATCTTGGCGGTGCCGAAGGTCTCCACGAAGAGGCCGACCGGCTCGGCCTTGCCGATGGCGTAGGCCACCTGGACCTCGCAGCGGGCGGCGAGGCCCGCGGCGACCACGTTCTTGGCGACCCAGCGCATGGCGTAGGCGGCGGAGCGGTCGACCTTGGACGGGTCCTTGCCGGAGAAGGCGCCGCCGCCGTGGCGGGCCATGCCGCCGTACGTGTCGATGATGATCTTGCGGCCGGTGAGGCCGGCGTCGCCCATCGGGCCGCCGATCTCGAAGCGGCCGGTGGGGTTGACCAGGAGCCGGTAGTTCTCCGTGTCCAGCTTGATGCCGTCGTCGAGGAGCGCCTTCAGCTCGGGCTCGACGACGAATTCCTTGATGTCGGGAGCGAGCAGCGACTCCAGGTCGATGTCGCTGGCGTGCTGGGAGGAGACCACGACCGTGTCGAGGCGGACGGCCTTGTCGCCGTCGTACTCGATGGTGACCTGCGTCTTGCCGTCGGGGCGCAGGTACGGGATGGTCCCGTTCTTGCGGACCTCGGAGAGGCGCTTGGAGAGGCGGTGCGCCAGGAAGACCGGCAGCGGCATGAGGGTCGGCGTCTCGTCGGACGCGTAGCCGAACATCAGGCCCTGGTCGCCGGCGCCCTGCCGGTCCAGCTCGTCCTCGTCGCCCTCGACCCGGTTCTCGTAGGCCGTGTCGACGCCCTGCGCGATGTCCGGGGACTGGGCGCCGATCGAGACCGAGACGCCGCAGGACGCGCCGTCGAAGCCCTTCTTCGAGGAGTCGTAGCCGATCTCCAGGATCTTGCCGCGGACGAGGGTGGCGATGTCCGCGTAGGCCTTGGTGGTGACCTCTCCGGCCACGTGCACCAGACCGGTGGTGATCAGGGTTTCGACGGCGACCCGAGAGGTCGGGTCCTCGCGCAGTAGCGCGTCGAGAATGGTGTCGCTGATCTGGTCAGCGATCTTGTCGGGGTGACCTTCGGTCACGGACTCCGAGGTGAACAGGCGACGGGACACAACGCTCCCTGGGGTTGCAGCGGCTGCTGGCTGATCATTGGCGGACGGCACGGGGAGCTGCACCCGGCGACGTCCGAGGAACAGTTTATCGGTCACGCTCGGCCGAGGACCCACCCGTCTCAGCTCTCGGAAGGGCTGTGACCTGCGGCACGGGCATTCTGCCCAGAACGAGGCGGCCTTGGCCAGGGCCGCCACGCTCGAATGGGCGGGGTTCGGGCGGACCGCCCGGCCGAATGGCTCATTCAGGCGAGTCGTTCGGCCACGAGGTCCCACACCGTTTCGGCCAGATCCTCCTTCGGACCGTGCGGGACGGGGGTCTCGGTGCCGTCGGCGCCGAGGACGACGGCCTCGTTCTCCTCCGCGCCGAAGGTCTTGCGCTCCCCCACCTCGTTGACCACGAGGAGGTCACAGCCCTTGCGCTTCAGCTTCGCCCGGCCGTTGGCGAGGACGTCGTCGGTCTCGGCGGCGAAGCCGACGACCACCTGGCCCTGGCGGGCCCGGCTGCCGGAGACCTCGGCGAGGATGTCCGGATTCCGCACCAGGGTGATCGGGGCCGGTTCCTGGCCGTCCTTCTTCTTGATCTTTCCGGTGGCGTAGGCGGCCGGGCGGAAGTCGGCGACGGCCGCGGCCATGACGACGGCGTCCGCGTCCGCCGCGGCTCTCAGCACCGCCTCGCGCAGCTCCACCGCGGTGCCCACCGGGACCACGTCCACGCCCGCCGGGTCCGGGAGCGACGGGTTGGCCGAGAGCAGGGTGACGCGGGCCCCGCGCGCGGCGGCGGTGCGGGCGAGGGCGTAGCCCTGCTTGCCGGAGGAGCGGTTGCCCAGGAACCGGACCGGGTCGAGGGGCTCCCGGGTACCGCCGGCGCTGACCACGACGTGGCGTCCGGCGAGGTCCGGCTCCCGCGCGCCCCGGGCGAGTACCCGGCGGCAGACCTCGAAGATCTCTCCGGGGTCGGGCAGCCGTCCCTTGCCGGTGTCGACGCCGGTGAGGCGGCCGACGGCGGGTTCGACGACGACGGCGCCGCGGCGGCGCAGTGTCGCCACGTTCTCCTGGGTGGCCGGGTGCTCCCACATCTCGGTGTGCATGGCGGGGGCGAAGACGACGGGGCAGCGGGCCGTCAGCAGGGTGTTGGTGAGGAGGTCGTCGGCGAGGCCGTGGGCCGCCTTGGCGAGCATGTCGGCGGTGGCGGGCGCGACGACGACCAGGTCGGCGTGCTGGCCGATGCGCACGTGGGGGACCTCGTGGACGTCGTCCCACACCTCGGTCGACACGGGGTTCCCGGACAGGGCGGACCATGTGGCGGCGCCGACGAAGTGCAGGGCGGAGGCGGTGGGGACGACCCGGACCTCGTGTCCCGACTCCGTGAACCTGCGCAGCAGCTCACAGGCCTTGTACGCGGCGATGCCGCCACTGACCCCCAGAACGACCTTGGGCTTGTCCACCGTCTCTCCCCGACTCGGATAACGCTTACGACCCATGACACACCACAGGCCCGACAGTCGGGCTGCCGGGCCTGTGGAAAAGTCAGCTTCAGGCTGAAAATACTACCGCCGATGTCGCCGGTACTACTGCGCCGGACCCTCGATGGCCTCGGAGGTCAGCAGCCCCGCGTTGATCTCGCGCAGGGCGATCGAGAGCGGCTTCTCGTGCACGTGAGTGTCGACGAGCGGACCGACGTACTCGAGGAGGCCCTCACCGAGCTGCGAGTAGTACGCGTTGATCTGACGGGCACGCTTGGCCGCGTAGATCACGAGGCTGTACTTCGAGTCCGTGGCCTCGAGGAGCTCGTCGATCGGCGGGTTGATGATGCCCTCGGGCGCGGAGATGGAAGAGGACACGCTCTACCTTCCGATGGATGGGAAAGATTCAGTCAGGGTGACCAGTAACGATCACACGACGTTCGTCAAGGCTAGCAGCTCGCGCGCCACGTCCTCGACGGAGGTGTTGACCAGCGTCTGGTCGAATTCCGGCTCGGCCGCCAGCTCGACCTTGGCCGTGTCGAGGCGGCGCTCGATCACGTCCGGCGGTTCGGTGCCGCGTCCGGTGAGCCGGCGCACCAGCTCCTCCCAGGAGGGCGGGGCCAGGAACACCAGCTGGGCCTCGGGCATGGAGGCGCGGACCTGCCGGGCTCCCTGGAGGTCGATCTCCAGGAGCACCGGCTCACCGGCCTCCAGGCGCTCCAGTACCGCTGCGCGCGGCGTGCCGTAGCGGTTGCCGGCGAACTCGGCCCACTCCAGCAGCTCCCCGTTGGCGATCAGCTTGTCCATCTCCTCGTCGGTCACGAAGAAGTAGTGGACACCGTGCTGCTCGCCCGGGCGGGGCCGACGGGTCGTCGCCGAGACCGACAGCCATACCTCGGGGTGTTCCTTGCGCATATGGGCGACGACCGTGCTCTTGCCGACCCCCGAGGGGCCGGAGAGCACGGTCAGCCGCGGACGTGCGTCCGGGGGTACGGGGGGCGTCCCCCGGGGTGTTGCAGCCATGCCAGCGATTATTCCAGCAATTCCGGAGTGGTCCGGACTCAGCTGCCGGTGCTGCCGAACTCACGCTCCAGGGAGGCGATCTGGTTGGACCCGAGGCCGCGCACGCGGCGGCTCTCGGAGATGCCCAGACGCTCCATGATCTGCTTGGCGCGGACCTTGCCCACGCCCGGCAGGGACTCGAGGAGGGCGGAGACCTTCATCTTGCCGATGACGTCGTTCTCCTGACCCTGCTTGATGACCTCGTGGAGGGAGGCGCCGGAGTGCTTGAGTCGATTCTTGACCTCGGCCCGCTCCCGGCGAGCCGCGGCGGCCTTTTCGAGCGCGGCTGCGCGCTGTTCAGGGGTAAGGGGCGGAAGAGCCACGCCTACGTCACCTCGGATGTCGAACTGTCGGATACGGACCGGTGAGGAACCTAGTCGCCCCACACCTGGGGAGCCACGAGCAACACGCTTGCCCGCCGACTCTCGACGGAGACTAGCGGTCAAGTCCGCCAGAGTCAGCGAGAACAGCGGAAAAGTCCTGGTCAGCCTCCGTGAGGTCGGACATTAGGGACATAATGCCTCGGATTTGAGGATGTATCCAAGGTCTCGGCGTCCTAGGCCGCCGCCAGAGCGGCTCTGACCTCGTCGGCGAAGCGCTCCACGGCCGTGCGCAGCGCGGATGCGTCCGGACCGTGACGAAGCACACCCCTGCTCACATTCGGCACCACGTTGCGCACCGCCGCACCGAACACGCGCGGCAGGTCCGCCGGGGTCGCTCCCTGGGCGCCGATGCCGGGCGCGAGGAGCGGACCGTTGACGTCCAGGTCGTACGACGACAGGTCGCCGAGGGTGGCGCCGACCACCGCGCCGAAGGATCCGAGGGGCTCCTCCCCCGCGTTCTCGGCGGCGAGGTGCGCCAGCATCGTCGCCCCCACGCTCCGCCCGTCGGACCGGACCGCGTGCTGGACCTCGCCGCCCTCCGGGTTGGAGGTCAGCGCCAGCACGAACAGACCGGCACCGCTCTCGCGCGCCAGGTCGACGGCCGGCCTCAGGGAGCCGTAGCCGAGGTAGGGCGAGACCGTCAGCGCGTCCGAGAACAGCGGCGCGTCCTTGCGCAGGAAGGACTCCGCGTAGGCCGCCATGGTCGAGCCGATGTCGCCGCGCTTGGCGTCCATGACCACCAGGGCCCCGGCCGCGCGCGCCTCCTCGACGGCCTTCTCCAGGACTGCGACCCCGCGCGAACCGAAGCGCTCGAAGAAGGCGCTCTGCGGCTTGAGCACGGCCACCCGGTCCGCCGTCGCCTCGACCACGGTGCGGCTGAAGCGCTCCAGACCGGCCACGTCGTCGTCCAGCCCCCACTCGGCGAGCAGGGAGGCGTGCGGGTCGATGCCGACGCACAGCGGCCCGCGCTCGTCCATCGCGCGGCGCAGCCGGGCGCCGAAGGGCTCGAGTACCGTCATGCGGGTCATCGGGGCTTCCTCACGTCGGCGCCGACCGCGTCGGCGAGGGTGGCGTAGGGACTCTGCCGCAGCCGCGCGGCGAGCCCCTTGTGGACGGCACGGCCCCAGAACGGGCCCTCGTAGATGAACGCGCTGTAGCCCTGGACCAGCGTGGCCCCGGCCAGGATGCGCTGCCAGGCGTCCTCGGCGTTCTCCACGCCGCCGACGCCCACCAGGGTGATCCGGTCGCCCACGCGCGCGTACAGGCGGCGCAGGACCTCCAGGGAGCGCGCCTTGAGGGGCGCGCCGGACAGGCCGCCGGTCTCCCGCACGAGGACGGGTGAGGAGGTCAGGCCCAGTCCCTCGCGGGCGATGGTGGTGTTGGTGGCGATGATGCCGTCCAGGCCCAGCTCCACGGCCAGGTCGGCGACCGCGTCCACGTCCTCGTCGGCGAGGTCCGGCGCGATCTTCACCAGGAGCGGGACGCGTCGTGCGGTGACCGCGCGGTCGGCGGCCTCGCGGACCGCCGTCAGGAGCGGACGCAGCGCCTCGGTGGCCTGGAGGTTGCGCAGCCCGGGCGTGTTCGGGGAGGAGACGTTGACGACCAGGTAGTCGGCGTGCGGTGCGAGCCGTTCGGCGGACTTCACATAGTCGCCGACGGCCTCCTCCTCCGGGACGACCTTGGTCTTGCCGATGTTGACGCCGACGACGGTCCGGAAGACGGGCGAGCGGGAGGCCAGGCGGGCGGCCACGGCCAGCGAGCCGTCGTTGTTGAAGCCCATCCGGTTGATCAGCGCCCGGTCGCCCACCAGCCGGAAAAGCCGCTTCCTGGGATTGCCCGGCTGCGGCTCACCGGTCACGGTGCCGATCTCGACGTGGTCGAAGCCGAGCATCGCCATGCCGTCGACGGCGACGGCGTTCTTGTCGAACCCGGCGGCGAGCCCGAAGGGTCCGTGCATGCGCAGGCCCAGGGCCTCGGTGCGCAGTTCCTTGTGGCGGGGCGCGAGCGCGGCGGCGACGAAGGTGCGCAGCACGGGGACGCGGGCGGCCAGCCGGATCCAGCGGAAGGCCAGGTGGTGGGCCTGCTCCGGGTCCATGCGGGAGAAGAAGAGCTTGAAGAAGATCGTGTACATGTGTCCTCGTGACGCCTCTGGGGGCGGTCGGCTCATGAAGGAGGGGCCGGCTCATGAAGAGGGGGACACCGTTTCCGGTGTCCCCCTCGGGGCCGCTAGTCGCGGGCCGCGGTCAGGAATTCCGCGTGTTCCTGGAGCGAGCGCACTCCCACGTCTCCGTGGTTGAGGGCGTCGATGCCCTGGACCGCCGCCGCCAGTGCCTGGACGGTGGTCAGGCAGGGCACGGAGCGGGCCACGGCGGCCGTACGGATGTCGTAGCCGTCGAGGCGGCCGCCGGTGCCGTACGGGGTGTTGACGATGAGGTCGACGGCGCCGTCGTGGATGAGCTGGACGATGGTCTTCTCGCCGTTCGGGCCGGGGCCCTCGGACTGCTTGCGGACCACCGTGGCGTTGATGCCGTTGCGCCTGAGGACCTCGGCGGTGCCGGAGGTGGCCATCAGCTCGAAGCCGTGGGCGACCAGCTCGCGGGCCGGGAAGATCATCGAGCGCTTGTCCCGGTTGGCGACCGAGATGAAGGCACGTCCCTTGGTGGGCAGCGGGCCGTACGCGCCCGCCTGCGACTTGGCGTAGGCCGTGCCGAAGACCGAGTCGATGCCCATGACCTCGCCGGTGGAGCGCATCTCCGGACCGAGGACGGTGTCGACGCCGCGGCCGTGGATGTCCCGGAAACGGGACCACGGCATCACGGCCTCCTTGACGGAGATCGGCGCGTCCAGCGGCAGCTCGCCGCCGTCGCCGGTGGCCGGGAGCAGGCCCTCGGCGCGCAGCTCGGCGATGGTCGCGCCCAGCGAGATGCGGGCGGCGGCCTTGGCCAGCGGCACCGCGGTCGCCTTCGAGGTGAAGGGGACGGTGCGGGACGCGCGCGGGTTGGCCTCCAGGACGTACAGGATGTCCCCGGCCAGCGCGAACTGGATGTTGATCAGGCCGCGCACGCCGACGCCCTTGGCGATGCCCTCGGTGGAGGCGCGCAGCCGCTTGATGTCGAAGCCGCCGAGCGTGATCGGGGGCAGGGCGCACGCCGAGTCGCCGGAGTGGATGCCGGCCTCCTCGATGTGCTCCATGACGCCGCCGAGGTACAGCTCCTCGCCGTCGTACAGCGCGTCGACGTCGATCTCGATCGCGTCGTCCAGGAACCGGTCGACGAGGACCGGCCGGGAGGGGCTGATCTCGGTCGACTCGGCGATGTACGCCTCCAGGCGGGTCTCGTCGTAGACGATCTCCATGCCGCGTCCGCCGAGGACGTAGGAGGGCCGCACCAGGACGGGGTAGCCGATCTCGTCGGCGATGCCCTTGGCCTCGGCGAAGGTGGTGGCGGTGCCGTGCTTGGGGGCGGGCAGGCCCGCCTCCGCGAGGACCCGGCCGAAGGCGCCGCGGTCCTCGGCGGCGTGGATGGCCTCGGGCGAGGTGCCGACGACCGGCACGCCGTTGTCCTTGAGGGCCTGCGACAGGCCCAGCGGGGTCTGGCCGCCGAGCTGGACGACGACACCGGCGACCGGGCCGGCCTGCTGCTCCGCGTGGACGATCTCCAGGACGTCCTCCAGGGTGAGCGGCTCGAAGTACAGCCGGTCGGAGGTGTCGTAGTCGGTGGAAACGGTCTCCGGGTTGCAGTTGACCATCACGGTCTCGTACCCGGCGTCGCTGAGCGCGAAGGAGGCGTGGACGCAGGAGTAGTCGAACTCGATGCCCTGACCGATGCGGTTCGGGCCGGAGCCCAGGATGATCACGGCCGGCTTCTCGCGCGGCGCGACCTCGGTCTCCTCGTCGTAGGAGGAGTAGAAGTACGGCGTCCGTGCGGCGAACTCGGCCGCGCAGGTGTCGACCGTCTTGTAGACCGGCCGGATCCCGAGCGCGTGCCGGACCTCGCGGACCACGTCCTCGCGCAGGCCGCGGATCTCACCGACCTGCTGGTCGGAGAAGCCGTGCCGCTTGGCCTCGGCGAGCAGGTCGGCGGTCAGCTCGGGTGCCGCGGCCAGATCGTCGGCGGTCTCCTTGATCAGGAAGAGCTGGTCGACGAACCAGGGGTCGATCTTCGTATACTCGAAGACCTCCTCGGGCGTGGCGCCCGCGCGGATGGCCTGCATGACCAGGTTGATGCGGCCGTCGGTGGGCCGGACGGCCTCGCGCAGCAGCTCGGCCTTGTCGCCCGTCTCGCCGACGAAGGTGAACTGGCTGCCCTTCTTCTCCAGCGAGCGCAGGGCCTTCTGGAAGGCCTCGGTGAAGTTGCGGCCGATGGCCATGGCCTCGCCGACCGACTTCATGGTGGTGGTGAGGGTGGAGTCGGCCTGCGGAAACTTCTCGAAGGCGAAGCGCGGGGCCTTGACGACCACGTAGTCGAGGGTCGGCTCGAAGGAGGCCGGCGTCTCGCGCGTGATGTCGTTCGGGATCTCGTCGAGCGTGTAGCCGACGGCCAGCTTGGCCGCGATCTTGGCGATCGGGAAGCCGGTCGCCTTGGAGGCGAGCGCCGAGGAGCGCGACACGCGCGGGTTCATCTCGATGACGATCACGCGACCGTCCTCGGGGTTCACCGCGAACTGGATGTTGCAGCCGCCGGTGTCGACGCCGACCTCGCGGATGATCGCGATGCCGACGTCGCGCAGCACCTGGTACTCGCGGTCGGTCAGGGTCATCGCGGGCGCGACGGTGATCGAGTCGCCGGTGTGCACGCCCATGGGGTCGAAGTTCTCGATGGAGCAGACGACCACCACGTTGTCGTGCTTGTCGCGCATCAGCTCCAGCTCGTACTCCTTCCAGCCGAGGATGGACTCCTCCAGGAGCACCTCGGTGGTCGGCGAGAGAGTGAGGCCCTGTCCGGCGATGCGGCGCAGTTCCTCCTCGTCGTGGGCGAAGCCGGAGCCGGCGCCGCCCATGGTGAAGGAGGGGCGGACGACGACCGGGTAGCCGCCGAGCGCGTCGACGCCCTTGAGGACGTCGTCCATGGAGTGGCAGATGTAGGAACGGGCGGACTCGCCGTGCCCGATCTTCTTGCGGACCTCCTCGACGACGTCCTTGAAGAGGTCGCGGTCCTCGCCCTTGTTGATCGCCTCGACGTTGGCGCCGATCAGTTCGACGCCGTACTTCTCCAGCACGCCCTGGTCGTGCATGGAGATCGCCGTGTTGAGGGCGGTCTGGCCGCCGAGCGTCGGCAGCAGCGCGTCGGGGCGCTCCTTGGCGATGATCTTCTCGACGAACTCGGGGGTGATCGGCTCGACGTAGGTGGCGTCGGCGATCTCCGGGTCGGTCATGATCGTCGCGGGGTTGGAGTTCACCAGGATGACGCGCAGGCCCTCGGCCTTGAGCACGCGGCACGCCTGGGTGCCTGAGTAGTCGAACTCGGCGGCCTGGCCGATGACGATCGGGCCGGAGCCGATGACCAGGACGGACTGGATATCGGTGCGCTTAGGCACGCTGGCCCTCCATCAAAGCTGTGCTCATCAAAGACGTGAAGCGGTCGAACAGGTAGGCGGCGTCGTGCGGCCCGGCGGCCGCCTCGGGGTGGTACTGGACGCTGAAGGCCGGCCGGTCGAGGAGCCGGAGGCCCTCCACCACGTTGTCGTTGAGGCAGACGTGGGAGACCTCGGCGCGGCCGTAGGGGGTCTCGGAGACCTTGTCGAGCGGGGCGTCGACGGCGAAGCCGTGGTTGTGCGCGGTGACCTCGACCTTGCCGGTCGTACGGTCCTGCACCGGCTGGTTGATGCCGCGGTGGCCGTACTTCAGCTTGAAGGTGCCGAAGCCGAGCGCGCGGCCCAGGATCTGGTTGCCGAAGCAGATGCCGAAGAGCGGGGTGCCGCGCTCCAGGACGCCCCGCATGACGGAGACCGGGTGGTCGGCGGTGGCCGGGTCGCCGGGGCCGTTGGAGAAGAAGACGCCGTCCGGGTTGACGGCGTAGACGTCCTCGACGGTGGCCGTGGCGGGCAGCACGTGCACCTCGATGCCCCGCTCGGCCATGCGGTGCGGGGTCATTCCCTTGATCCCGAGGTCGATGGCGGCGACGGTGTACTTCTTCTCGCCGATCGCCGGGACGACGTACGCCTCGGTGGTGGCGACCTCGGCGGAGAGGTCGGCGCCGCTCATCTCGGGGGCCTGGCGGACCTCGGCGAGCATGGTGCCCTCGTCGGGCAGGGCGTGGCCGGAGAAGATGCCGACCCGCATGGCGCCGCGCTCGCGCAGGTGGCGGGTGAGGGCGCGGGTGTCGATGCCGGAGATGCCGACGACGCCCTGGGCGGCCAGCTCGTCGTCCAGGGAGCGGGTGGAGCGCCAGTTGGAGGGCACGCGCGCGGGGTCGCGGACGACGTAGCCGGAGACCCAGATCTTCTTCGACTCCATGTCCTCGTCGTTGACCCCGGTGTTCCCGACGTGCGGGGCGGTCATGACGACGACCTGGCGGTGGTACGACGGGTCGGTGAGGGTCTCCTGGTAGCCGGTCATGCCGGTGGAGAACACGGCTTCGCCGAAGGTGGCCCCCACGGCCCCGTAGGCGCGGCCGCGGAAGGTCCGGCCGTCCTCCAGGACGAGTACGGCGGGAGTCCTGTCAACTCCCCTGGTGGAGGTCGTCATCGTGCGCCTTCCGTTTCCGTCTTGTTGATCATGTCGTTCAGTGTTTCGACCCACTCGATGTGCTCGGCCGCGTGGTCGGAGCGGAAGCCGGAGTCGATCAGCTTGCCGCCGTGCGCCCAGGTGACGACGAGCAGTCCGCCCTCGGTGAGGACCTTGCCCGCGATGCCCTTGTCGAGCCGGGCCTCGCGCAGTGCGGCGACGGGGACGAAGAAGTCGGCCGCGCCGGGGCGTACGACGTCCAGTCCCGTCTCCGTCAGGGTGAGCTCGACCCGGCTGCGGGTGCCCAGGCCGTGCGCCACGATGCGGTCCAGCCACTGCCCGGCGGTGGTGGAGCCGTGGTAGCGGCCGCTCAGTACCAGTTTCGCCGGGCCGGGGTCGTCCGGCGCGCTGGGCAGCGCGGGCAGGTCGCCCTGGAGGGTGCCGCGCCACTTCCAGCCCTCGCGCATCAGCCAGTAGACGAGCGCGACGAACAGTCCGAGGCCGACGACCCAGCCGACGCGGGCGGCCCAGTCGGTCACTTGCGCCGATTCCTTCTCGGCGGCCAGCAGGATTAGAGGTGTCACGTGAGCTTCCCGTCGACGAGCGTGGCCTTGCCCCGCAGCCACGTGTGCGTCACACGGCCCGGCAGCTCACGACCCTCGTACGGGGTGTTGCGGCTGCGCGAGGCGAAGCCCGCGGGGTCCACCTGGCCACGGTATTCCGTGTCGACAAGGGTGAGGTTGGCGGGCTCACCAGCCGAGACGGGACGGCCGTGTCCGGCGGCCTGTCCGATCTGCGCGGGCTTGACGGACATCCGGTCGGCGACGCCGGCCCAGTCCAGCAGGCCCGTGTCCACCATGGTCTCCTGGACCACCGACAGCGCGGTCTCCAGGCCCACCATCCCCATGGCGGCGGCGGCCCACTCGCAGTCCTTGTCCTCGTGCGGGTGCGGGGCGTGGTCGGTGGCGACGATGTCGATCGTGCCGTCGGCGAGCGCCTCGCGCAGCGCCAGGACGTCACGCTCGGTGCGCAGCGGCGGGTTCACCTTGTAGACCGGGTTGTACGACCGGACCAGCTCGTCGGTGAGGAGCAGGTGGTGCGGGGTGACCTCGGCGGTGACGTCGATGCCGCGGGACTTGGCCCAGCGGACGATCTCGACGGACCCGGCGGTCGACAGGTGGCAGATGTGGACACGGGAGCCTACGTGCTCGGCGAGCAGCACGTCCCGCGCGATGACCGACTCCTCGGCCACCGCCGGCCAGCCGCCCAGGCCCAGCTCGGCCGAGACGACGCCCTCGTTCATCTGGGCGCCCTCGGTGAGGCGGGGCTCCTGGGCGTGCTGGGCGACGACGCCGTTGAAGGCCTTCACGTACTCCAGGGCGCGGCGCATGATCACGGCGTCGTGGACGCACTTGCCGTCGTCGGAGAAGACGGTGACGCCGGCCGCGGACTCGTGCATGGCGCCCAGCTCGGCGAGCTTGGCGCCCTCCAGGCCGACGGTCACGGCGCCGATGGGCTGCACGTCGCAGTAGCCGGATTCCTGGCCGAGCCGCCAGACCTGCTCGACGACGCCGGCGGTGTCGGCGACGGGGAAGGTGTTGGCCATGGCGAAGACGTTGGTGTAACCGCCGCTCGCAGCCGCGCGGGTGCCGGTCAGGACGGTCTCGGAGTCCTCGCGGCCGGGTTCGCGCAGGTGGGTGTGGAGGTCGACCAGGCCGGGCAGCAGCACCTTGCCGCCGGCTTCGACGACCTCGGCGCCCTCGGCGCCCTCGGCGCTCAGCCCCGTACCGACCTCGGCGATCGTCGCGCCGTCGATCAGCACGTCCTGCGGCTCGCCGCCGAGCACCTTCGCACCGCGGATCAGGATCTTGCTCATGTGTCTTACTTCTCCTCGGTGGTGCGGGCGTGGGTGACGGCGGGCTCGTTGCCGCCGAGCAGCAGGTAGAGGACGGCCATCCGGATGGAGACGCCGTTGGTGACCTGCTCGACGACGGTGCAGCGGTCGGAGTCGGCGACCTCGGCGGTGATCTCCATGCCGCGGACCATCGGGCCGGGGTGCATCACGATGGCGTGGTCGGGCATCTTCGCCATGCGTTCGCCGTCGAGGCCATAGCGGCGGGAGTACTCGCGCTCGGTCGGGAAGAACGCGGCGTTCATGCGCTCGCGCTGCACGCGCAGCAGCATCACCGCGTCGGACTTGGGGAGCGTCGAGTCGAGGTCGTAGGAGACCTCGCAGGGCCAGGTCTCGACGCCGACCGGCAGCAGCGTGGGCGGGGCGACGAGGGTGACCTCGGCGCCGAGGGTGTGCAGCAGGTCGACGTTGGAGCGGGCGACCCTGCTGTGCAGGATGTCGCCGACCAGGGTGATCCGGCGGCCGTTCAGGTCCTTGCCGAGGCCGGCGTCGCGGCCGACCAGACGGCGGCGCATCGTGAAGGCGTCGAGGAGGGCCTGGGTGGGGTGCTGGTGGGTGCCGTCGCCGGCGTTGACCACGGCCGCGTCGATCCAGCCGGAGGTGGCCAGCCGGTACGGGGCGCCGGAGGCGCCGTGCCGGATGACGACCGCGTCGACGCCCATGGCCTCCAGGGTCTGGGCGGTGTCCTTGAGGGACTCGCCCTTGGAGACGCTGGATCCCTTGGCGGTGAAGTTGATGACGTCCGCGGACAGGCGCTTCTCGGCGGCCTCGAAGGAGATCCGGGTCCGGGTGGAGTCCTCGAAGAAGAGGTTGACGACGGTACGGCCGCGCAGGGTCGGCAGTTTCTTGATCGGCCGGTCCGCGACCCGGGCCATCTCCTCGGCGGTGTCGAGGATCAGGACGGCGTCGTCGCGGGTGAGGTCGGCGGCCGAGATGAGATGACGCTGCATCTGTCAGGCTCCGTAGGGCGAGTCAAGCGGAAGAGCGGGATAATTCGGGCGGCCGGGCACGCGCGGGGGCGCGCCGACGGGGCGTACGGCACGGGGGTGCGTACGCGCAGCGCTAGGGGTGGGCGCCCGGGGCGGCCGGCTTGGCACCGAGCAGCACGGTGTCGCGACCGTCCTCCTCGGCGAGCTGGACCTTGACCGTCTCCCGCAGCGACGTCGGGAGGTTCTTGCCGACGTAGTCGGCGCGGATGGGCAGTTCGCGGTGGCCCCGGTCGACGAGGACCGCGAGCTGCACCGCGCGCGGGCGGCCGATGTCGCCCAGCGCGTCGAGGGCGGCCCGGATGGTGCGGCCGGAGAAGAGCACGTCGTCGACGAGGACGACCAGGCGGCCGTCGATGCCGTCACCGGGGATCTCGGTGCGGGCCAGGGCGCGCGGCGGGTGCATGCGCAGGTCGTCGCGGTACATGGTGATGTCGAGCGAGCCGACCGGCATCTTGCGTTCGGTGATCTGCTCCAGCTTGTCGGCGAGCCGCCGGGCGAGGAAGACGCCTCTGGTCGGGATGCCGAGGAGCACCACGTCGTCGGCGCCCTTGGCGCGCTCGACGATCTCGTGGGCGATACGGGTCAGGACCCGTGCGATGTCGGGCCCCTCCAGAACGGGCCGTGCATACGGCTGCGCGTCCTGCGTGTCCTGCTTGTCCATGAGAAACGGACCCCCTTCTCCGCCTCACGGGACGGATCTTAAAGGACGTCGGATATGCGCCACCTACGGTAGCAGGCACACACGACCGCACCGGCGGCGCCCCCGACACCCCCATGTCACTCTTCTGCCGCACCCGTGTCACCCGCTCGGAGCAATGGATGGCGGATACCACGGAAGAGTCGGTGCGGCCCATTCGGCTTGACGCAGGAGAGTAACGCTGCGTAACCTCACAGTGAGTTACCAGCCGCGCGAGCCGGCAGACAGAGCCTGCCGCGTCGACACCTTGTCCGGGGAGCCATATGTCCAGCGAATACGCCAAACAGCTCGGGGCCAAGCTCCGGGCCATCCGCACCCAGCAGGGCCTTTCCCTCCACGGTGTCGAGGAGAAGTCCCAGGGCCGCTGGAAGGCCGTCGTGGTCGGTTCGTACGAGCGCGGCGACCGTGCCGTGACCGTGCAGCGCCTCGCCGAGTTGGCGGACTTCTACGGCGTTCCCGTGCAGGAGCTGCTGCCGGGCACCACCCCGGGCGGTGCCGCCGAGCCGCCGCCGAAGCTGGTCCTGGACCTGGAGCGGCTGGCCACGGTGCCGGCCGAGAAGGCGGGCCCGCTGCAGCGGTACGCGGCCACGATCCAGTCGCAGCGCGGTGACTACAACGGCAAGGTGCTCTCGATCCGCCAGGACGACCTGCGCACCCTCGCCGTCATCTACGACCAGTCGCCCTCGGTCCTGACCGAGCAGCTGATCAGCTGGGGCGTCCTGGACGCGGACGCGCGCCGCGCGGTGGCGTCCCACGACGAGCTCTGAGCCCCACACCTCTCAGCAGAAACGTGCCGCCGGGGTGGCCGGAACCGAATGGTCCCGGCCACCCCGGCGGCTTTGTCACGTCCGGCAGCTCAGCACACCCGGGGGCGCGGGGACCGCGCGACCAGCCACGGACTACCCGCAGCCGCCCCTCCCGGCGCACCCCTGCGGCGCCACGCCCTACGCGCCACCTGCGGAGTCACGGCGCAGCGAGGGCTTCAGGTCCTTCAGCCGGCCGAGCAGGCCGTTGACGAACGCGGGCGAGTCGTCCGTGGAGAACTCCTTCGCCAGCTGCACCATCTCGTCCAGGACGACCGCGTCCGGAGTCGCGTCGACCCAGACGAGTTCGTACGCGCCCAGGCGCAGGATGTTGCGGTCGACGACGGGCATCCGGTCGAGCGTCCAGCCGACCGCGTACTGCGCGATCAGCTCGTCGATGCGCTCGGCGTGGGCGGCGTAGCCCTCGACCAGCTCCATCGTGTACTCGCTCACCGGCGGCTGCCGGGTGTCGGACCGGGAGTGCCGGACCCAGTCGGCGAGCACCGTCAGGACGTCGGCGCCGCGCTGATCGCCCTCGAAGAGGATCTGGAAGGCGCGCTTGCGGGCCGTGTTGCGAGCAGCCACGGTTAGCTGTTCACCCGGCCGAGGTAGTCGCTGGAACGGGTGTCGACCTTGATCTTCTCACCGGTGGTGATGAAGAGCGGGACGTTGATCTGGTGACCGGTCTCCAGGATGGCGGGCTTGGTGCCGCCGGTGGAACGGTCGCCCTGGACGCCCGGCTCGGTCTCCTGGATGGTCAGCTCGACGGCGGCGGGCAGCTCGACGAAGAGCACCTCGCCCTCGTGCTGCGCGACGGTGGCGGTGAAGCCCTCCACCAGGAAGTTGGCGGCGTCGCCGACGGCCTTGCGGTCGACGTGCAGCTGGTCGTAGGTCTCCATGTCCATGAAGACGAAGTAGTCGCCGTCCATGTACGAGAACTGCATGTCACGCTTGTCGACAGTGGCCGTCTCGACCTTGACGCCGGCGTTGAAGGTCTTGTCGACCACCTTGCCGGAAAGCACGTTCTTGAGCTTGGTGCGCACGAAGGCCGGGCCCTTGCCGGGCTTGACGTGCTGGAACTCGACGACGGACCAGAGCTGGCCGCCTTCGAGCTTGAGCACCATGCCGTTCTTGAGGTCGTTCGTGGAAGCCACGGTTGCGGAATCTCCTGGACTGGACTGACGTGGACGACCCCGGAGCGTACGCACAAGCGCGAGGCTAGAGCGCGAGCAGCTCCTTGGTCGTGATGGTGAGTAGCTCGGGTCCGCCGTCCGCCTCGGGGCGCACGACGAGCGTGTCATCGATCCGGACCCCGCCCCGGCCCGGGAGGTGGACCCCCGGTTCGACGGTGACCGGCACACAAGCGTCCAGTTTACCCATGGCCGCAGGAGCCAACTGCGGGTCCTCGTCGATTTCGAGTCCGACGCCGTGACCGGTGAGCGCCGGGAGGTGTTCACCGTACCCGGCCGAGTCCAGCGCCTGGCGGGCGGCCCGGTCCACGTCACGGCAGGCGGCACCGGGTGCGAGCGCCTCCCGTCCGGCCCGCTGGGCCGAGAAGACGAGGTCGTACAGCTCGATCTGCCAGTCGGCCGGCGAGGTGCCGATGACGAACGTACGACCGATCTCGCAGCGGTAGCCGCGGTAGGTCGCGCCCAGGCAGACCGAGAGGAAGTCGCCCTCCTCCACGCGCCGGTCGGTGGGGCGGTGGCCGCGGCGCCCCGAGTTCGGGCCGGTGCCCACGGAGGTGGGGAAGGCGGGGCCGTCGGCGCCGTGGTCGACCAGGCGGCGCTCCAGCTCCAGGGCGAGATGCCGCTCGGTGCGGCCGACCAGGATGGACTCCAGGAGTTCACCGAGCGCCTGGTCGGCGATCTCGGCGCCGATGCGCAGGCAGGAGATCTCCTCCTCGTCCTTGACCACCCGGAGCTGCTCGACCGCCTGGCCCAGGTCGGTCAGGCGCAGCCCGGGTGCGACGGAGCGCATGGCGCGGTGCCGGACCACGGTGAGGTGGTGGTCCTCGGTGGCAAGGGACTCGGTGCCCTGGGTCGCGGCGAAGCCGGTGGCCGCGACGGCGGCGTCGCCGGGTCCCGGCAGCGCCCGCACCGGGAGCGACTCGTCGGGCCTGGCCTGGGCCGGCCGGTCGTCCAGCGGTCCGGAGCAGACCAGCACGTCCTCGGTCTTGCCGAGGAGCAGCACGGCGCCGTGCGGGGCCGCGCCCGCGAGATAGCGCACGTTGGCGGGCCGGGAGACGAGCGCCGCCGCGCTGCCGCCCGCGTTGCAGCGTTCCCGTAGGCGCGTCCGGCGGGCCGCGTACACCTCTGACATGCCCCGAGCGTATGGGCTCCGCTGCGGGGGCGCCGCCTGGGAGAGGCCGAGTGGGGATGCGGGGGTGCGCCTACGGGGGTGCGGGTGCCGTCGTGCGGCGGCTGCGGGCCGGTGGGGCTTCTCGCGCGGTTCCCCGCCCCCCTTTGGGGCGCGGCGCCTACCAGGCCGGGGGGCTCGCTATCGAGCGGGAGAGGACCTCGTTCAGGACCTGGGCGGTTTCGGGGACGTCGAGTTGGGAGTTGTCGATGATGGGGAGTCCGGAGCCGTACCAGCCGGCCATGCGGCCGTGGATGCGGGCGACCTCCTCGTCGGTGAGGCGCCTGTTGCCGCTGCGTTCGGCGTTGCGTTCCAGGACGATGTCCAGGCCCGGCAGCAGGACGACCGGGAGCAGGCCGGGCCCCACGTGCCGCTTCCAGCCGCCGAGGCCGACGACCGGGCGGTCCGGGAAGACCGCGTCGTCGAGGATGCAGGAGATGCCGTTGGCGAGGAAGTTGCGCGCGGAGAATCCGCAGGTGCGGCGCGCGAGGCGGTACTGGGCCTCCGAGTGCTCGTTCCACCCGGTCTGGGGGTCGGCGAAACCGGAGCGGACCCATTCGCGGACGTCGTCGAGGCTGATGTGCGCGGTGGGGACCCGGCGGTGGTCCGCCCAGTACTTCGCGACGCTGGTCTTGCCGGCTCCGGCGGGACCGATGAGCAGTACCGCCAGGGTGGTCGTGGTGGAGTCGGGCGCGGCGGCCGTCGCGGGGGGCACGCTGGGCACGGCGACGGGGCCGCCGGGCGGCAGCCGTACGTGGCCGGTGGTGTCCGGCACGGGCGGGGCCGGGGCCGGCTGGTGCGCACCCGGCGCCGGGCCCGCCCGGCCCGCAGCCGCTGCTCTTATCCATCTCACAC
>NZ_QHJH01000009.1 GCF_003947455.1 Streptomyces sp. WAC 04229
CTCGGCTCCGTGCTCGCGGACGCCTCGGGCGGGGGCGGCGAGTCCTCGGCGGCGCCCGAGGCGTCCGCGAGCACGGAGCCGAGCAGCGGCAGCGACGGGTCGCCGTCCGACGCCGGGGAGTTGGAGGGGAGCTGGCTGGCCACCACCGACGGCCAGGCCGTCGCGCTGATGGTGACCGGCGGCAAGGCCGCCCTCTTCGCCACCGGCGGGACGGTGTGCAGCGGCACCGCCGGTGAGGACGCCGGCACCCGCATCGTCCGCCTCAAGTGCACCGACGGCAGCGACGAGCGGTCGACCGGCACGGTCGGGTCGGTGGACGGCAAGTCCCTCAAGATGATCTGGGAGGGCGGTCTCGGCGAGGAGACGTACACCAAGTCGGAGGGCGGGTCGCTGCCGCCGGGGCTGCCGACGGAGGGCCTCGGCTCCTGAACCCGCGCCTGCTCCGGTGGCCGCCTACCGCAGGGGCCGTCGGCGGCCGACCTCGGCGTGGTCGGCCGCGCGGGTGCCCTCCGTCCAGCCGGCCGCGTCACCGGCGCCGCGCAGCCGGGTCGTGGTCGTCTCGGGGAACATGCGCTCCAGCCGGTCGGTGACCGCGACGTCCCGGGAGGCGAGCACCGGCAGCAGGTCCACGTCCCCGGCGCTGCCGGCCTCGGCGGCGACGGCGGCGGCGGCCCGCAACCGGGTGCCCGCGCGGTGGGCGTAGGCGGCGAGGAACGACTGGCGGAAGGTCTTGGTGCGCTTGCGTCCGCACGCCCGCTGGGCCGCCTCCGCCTTGGTCATCGCGGCCTCGGCCTGCACCAGCAGTGAGGTGTAGAGGAGTTCGACGGCCTCCAGGTCGGCCTCGAAACCGACGACGGTGGAGAAGCCGAGGGGCTCGTTCCACACCGCCCGGCAGTGGTTGGCGTCGGCCACCGCGTCCAGCAGCACCGCCTTGGCCTGCTCGTACGGCGCCTCGACGCCGATCCGGCAGGCGCCGGGGGCGTCCGGCGAGGGCGCGTGCGCCGACAGCAGCGCCTCGTCGACGCTGTGGCGGGCCATCAGCTCCTGCGCCTTGGCGCTCAGCGCCTCCGCCTCCTGCGGATACCCGGTCGCCTCCGCCTTGGCGAGCAGCGCGCGGATGCGGGCGAGGGCGCGGGACTCGGGGCGGCTCTCCTGCCGGGGCCGCCCGGTCTCCCCCGCGTCGAGGGGCTCCAGCGTGGGCAGCCGCAGCAGCAGGCGGTACAGCTCCAGTACGGCGGTGGCGTGCGAGAAGCGGTCGGCGCGGGGCGGGGCGGCCCCGTCCGGTACGGCGTCGAGCTGCGCCGCCCAGCGGGGGCCACGCGCACGGTCGTGCGGTGCCTGCGCGCGGATCAGCGCCGCGACCAGCCGTACGTGCACGTCGTACAGTTCGCGGCGGACGATGCGCACGAGGTCGGCGGGCTGCCAGCCGCGCCGCCAGGCCGTGGCCACGAACTCCTCACCGCGCCGCGCCAGCTCCGCGTCCGCCGCCGGGTCGGCCGCGAGCAGCGAGGCGGCGGTGTCGAGGGCGTGCTCGGCGGTGTCGTACAGGGCGGCCTCGAAGGCGCGGTCGACGGTGCGGGACGTACTCACCCGGCGATCGTGCCATGCCGGCGGGGGTGGGTTTGTGGTGGAGGGGGATGGGCGGCCGGGCTCGCCGCGATGCCGGTCTCACTCCTCGGAATTCGACCGGCGCAGGGTTCGGTGGGGCCGAGCATGGCGGGCATGGTGGACATGACTCTCTACGCGGCGTTCCTCGTCGCCGCTCTCGCGCTCTGTGTCACTCCGGGACCCGACATGATGTTCATCGTGGCGATGGGCGGGAGGGGCGGCCCCACGGCGGGTGTGATGGCCGCGTTCGGGGTGGCCTGCGCGATGCTGGTGCACGCGGTCGCCGCGGCGCTCGGCCTGTCGGCGCTGTTCACGACGCTGCCCACGCTGTACCACGTGCTGCGCTGGGCGGGCGCGGCCTATCTGCTGTATCTGGCGGTGAAGGCGTTCCGGGACCGTTCGGTGCCGGGCGAGGGGGACGCGGCGGACCGGGGCACCGGGATGCGGCGGGCCTTCTGGCAGGGCGCGATCACCAACCTGCTCAACCCCAAGGTGATCCTCTTCAACGTGGCGTTCCTGCCGCAGTTCGTCGACCCCTCGCTGGGTCACGTGCCCGCGCAGCTCCTGGTGCTCGGCGGCACGCTCGTGGTGATGGGGTTCCTGTGGGACGGCTTCGTGGGCCTGCTCTCCGGCAGGCTGGCGGGGCTGCTCAGGCGCAGTGCCCGCGTGAACCGCTGGCTCAACATCGTCTCCGGGACGGTGTTCACGGGACTCGCGGTGCGGTTGGTGGTGGCTTCCCCGAAGTAGCCGAGGAGCGCGTGGAGCGAGTGTCAACCAAAGGTTGACGCTCCACGGCATGCAACCTACGGTTGACACATGGCGACGAATCCGAGCATCACGTCATCCGTACGACTCGACGAGCTCATCACCGCGATCAAGAAGGTGCACCCGGAGCCCCTCGAACAGCTCCAGGACGCCGTCATCGCCGGCGAGCACCTCGGAGAGGTGGCCGACCACCTCATCGGACACTTCGTGGACCAGGCCCGGCGTTCGGGTGCTTCCTGGACGGACATCGGCAAGAGCATGGGCGTCACCCGGCAGGCGGCGCAGAAGCGCTTCGTGCCCAAGGAGTCGGCCGACCTGGACGCGAGCCAGGGCTTCAGCCGCTACACGCCGCGCGCGCAGAACGCCGTGATGGCCGCGCACAACGAGGCGGTGGCCGCCGGCGCCACCGAGGGCCTGCCCGAACACCTGATCCTGGGCGTGCTCACCGAACGCGACGGTCTGGCCGCCAAGGCGATCACCGCGCAGGGCGTGGCCCTGGACGCGATCCGCGCGGCGGCGACGGGGAAGCTGCCGCCCGCCGCCGACGAGGTCCCGGAACTGGTGCCGTACGGCCCCGCCGCGAAGAAGGTCCTGGAACTCACCTTCCGCGAGGCCCTCCGCCTCGGCCACAACTACATCGGCACCGAACACCTCCTGCTCGCCCTGCTGGAGCACGAGAACGGCGAGGGCGTACTGAGCGGACTCGGTATCGGCAAGGAGTCGACCGAGCGGTACGTCACGGAGGCACTGGCGCAGTTCATGAAGACGGAGGACGACGGCGGGGAGGGCCAGGGCTGACGCCCGCGGTCGCGGCCGAGGGGGGTGGCAACGCCGCCCCGGTCGCCGCGGGGGCGTTGTCAGACCCTGCTGCGACACTCGCGGCATGGCCGACCGGTGGGCACTCGCCGTGGCCGAGGACGGTGGCGTGGACGTCGCCCCCCTCGGCCCCGACGGGCTGCCCGCCGGACCGGTGCGGCGCGAGGCCGGCCCCGCCGAGGCGGTACGGAGCAGGCCGGAGGTCGCGCGCTGGGTGTGGCGGTCCACCGCCGAGGTCGCTCCGCACCTGCTCGCCACGGGGGTGCGAGTCGAGCGGTGCTACGACCTGGAGGCGGCCGAGACCCTGCTCCTCGGCCACGAGGGGCGGTACGGGGAGCCGCGCTCGGCCGCGGCGGCCCTGGCCCGGCTGCGCGGCGGCCCCGTACCGGCCGATCCGCCGCAGCGCTCCGCCGAGCCGGGCGCGCAGTCCCCGCTGTTCGAACCGCAGGGGGCCCACCTGCCCCTGGACGACCTGCTCGCCGTCTACGCCGAGCAGCAGCGCCGGCACGAGCGGGCCGCCCACCCCGACCGGATGCGGCTGCTGACCGCGGCCGAGTCGGCGGGCACGCTGGTGGCGGCCGAGATGAACCATGCGGGGCTCCCCTGGCGGGCCGACGTGCACCGCGAGATCCTCCACGACCTGCTCGGCGAGCGGTACGCGGGCGGGGGCGAGCCGCGCCGCCTGGCCGAGCTGGCGGAAGAGGTGTCGGTGGCGTTCGGCCGCCGGGTGCGGCCCGACCTGCCCGCGGACGTGGTCAAGGCGTTCGGGCAGGCGGGCGTCAAGGTCGGCTCCACCCGCCGCTGGGAGCTGGAAGCGCTCGACCACCCCGCCGTGAAGCCCTTGATCGAGTACAAGAAGCTGTACCGGATCTGGGTCGCGCACGGCTGGTCCTGGCTCCAGGACTGGGTGCGCGAGGGACGGTTCCGCCCCGAGTTCCTGGCCGGCGGCACCGTCACCGGACGCTGGGTGACCAACGGCGGGGGCGGGCTGCAGATCCCCAAGGTGATCCGGCGGGCCGTCGTCGCCGACCCCGGCTGGCGGCTGGTCGTCGCGGACGCCGACCAGATGGAGCCGCGGGTACTGGCGGCGATCTCCCGTGACCCCGGGCTGATGGAGGTGGCCGGCCGGGAGAGCGACCTCTACCAGTCGGTCTCCGACCGCGCCTTCTCCGGAGACCGCGGGCAGGCCAAACTCGCCGTGCTCGGCGCGGTGTACGGGCAGACCTCCGGCGACGGCCTGAAGAACCTCGCCGCGCTCCGACGCCGCTTCCCGCGGGCGGTGGCGTACGTGGACGACGCGGCCCGCGCGGGCGAGGAGGGGCGGCTCGTGCGGACCTGGCTCGGGCGCACCTGCCCGCCGGCGGCCGGCGCGGCCGACGGAGCCGAGGAGGCGGGCCTGCCGCAGGACGACCCCACCGGCGCCCCGGACCGCCCGCACGAGTGGGTGCCGGGCTACGCCTCCACCGACGCCCGCGCGCGGGGCCGCTTCGCCCGCAATTTCGTCGTGCAGGGCAGCGCCGCCGACTGGGCGCTGCTACTGCTCGCCGCGTTGCGGCAGCACTGCGCGGACATGGCGGCCGAGCTGGTCTTCTTCCAGCACGACGAGGTGATCGTGCACTGTCCCGCGGAGGATGCCGACGCGGTCGTGGCGGCGATCCGGGAGTCGGCGGAGCTGGCGGGAAGACTGACCTTCGGGACCACGCCGGTGCGGTTCCCGTTCACCACGGCGGTGGTGGAGTGCTACGGGGACGCGAAGTGAGCGCCCGCCCCCTCGCCGGCTCCGTTCCCCACTCCCCCTCGGGACCTCATCCCTTCACCAGGGGGCGGCACCCGTCCCGGACGACGACGCATGGCTACGCACCACCGGCCACACACCACGAAAAAGCCCAGCTCAGATACTGTCTGAGCTGGACTTCGAATGGAGCCGCCTTCGGGATTCGAACCCGAGACCTACGCATTACGAGGGCCTGCAAGATCGTGCCGGGTTGTGTTTGGCGGTGCCACCGAGTCCTGTTCTCGCTGATCAGAGACCTGAAGCCTTGATCAGCATGACGCCCGATCCGCCGTGGTGCCGCCCAGTCCGCTCACGCAGCGCTCACGCTTCAGACCTACGCCCGCATACCAGCAAGCGTCCGAACTGTCAGGGCGGATGCCGCGACCCAAGGAAATCGCCACAGAGGAGTCACACTGCCGGGGCGAGTACTAATCTTCTGGGGTCAGCGGTCCAGGTCTCACCCAGTGGTCGTACGGCGGCGGGGTGCCGACAGGGCCGAAGCAAGGACGGCCACGACGGTTGAAGCGGCAACAAACGCAGGGCGCCCGGTTCTGCTGATCCTGGTGCTAGATGGTATCGAGGGCCGCGGTGAGAACGGCGATGCCGTTCGCCTCAGCCGCCGAGCCGAGGGTGCGCAGCGTCGTCGCTGCCGGGGTAGTCACGCCCCGCTGCCCGGGCGTCGACTGGTCCTGGATGAGCGCGAGTGACATCGCAACGACAGTGCCGATACCAACCGTCTTGCCTGCCAACCAGGCAAGTTCACCGGTTGCACCGAGGGACGCGCTGGAAACCTCCGCTTCCGGAAACCTCTTCGCCCGTACCGCCGCCCTGCCTATGCTGCGACCCGCCCCCCTTCCTCGAATGACGAGGCCGACATGCAGCAGTCATGGAACAGCGACCGCCGCCGCACCGCGATCGGTCGCTCCAGCCTCTCCGTGCCGGCGCGCCAGGCTCTAGCCGACCGCCAGCTCAACGCGGACCGCACGATCCTCGACTACGGCTGCGGCCGGGGCGGCGATGTCGCCTCCCTCCAGCGCCTCGATTGCAAGATCACCGGTTGGGACCCCTACTACAGCTCGAGTGCGCCGGTGGCCCTCTCCGACGTCGTCCTCCTCACCTACGTCCTGAACATCATCGAGGACCCCGTCGAGCGTCGGCAGACGCTCAAGGAGGCATGGAGGCTCGCCGCCTCCGTACTCATCGTCTCGGCTCGCCTCACCTGGGAGCGGTCCAAAGTCCGCGGCCAGGAGTACGGCGACGGCCTCCTCACCAGCCGGCAGACGTTCCAGCACCTCTTCAGCCCGGACGAGCTCCGGTTCTATGTCGAGGAGGTCACAGGAACGCGCTGCATATCAGCGGCCCCCGGCATCGTGTACGCCTTCAAGGACGACTCAGCTCGACTGGACTACCTCGCACACCGCATCGTCCCCGACGCCGAGTGGCTCGCTTCAGCCGATACCACTTCCGCTATCGCCTCGCTGCTCGACTACGTCGAACGGCGTGGCCGCCCGCCCCGTGTCGACGAGATGCCCCGGCCGATGGCGGAACAGCTCGCACACCTGAAACCCGGCGAACTTAAGCGCCTCATACGCGACTCCGCCGACGCCGAGAGGGTCTCCGAGGGCGCCAAGCGCACGACGCTGAACACGTTGCTGTTCCTCGCCGTCGAGCTCTTCAACGGCCGAGGTCCGTTCAGCAGCCTCCCCCTCGGCATCCAGCTCGACGTCCGTTCATTCTTCACCTCGTACAAGGAAGCCTGCAGGCGCTCCGACCGTCTGCTCCTAAAACTCCGGGATGACACCTATATCCGGGGCGCCATGAACGCATCCAGCGTCGGCAAGATCACCCCGACCGCGCTGTACGTGCACCGCCGGGCGATCGGCCGGATGCCGACAGTCCTGCGCCTGTACGAGCACTGCGCCTCCGTCGCCGCCGGCCGCCCTCAGGAATGGACCATCGCCAAGCTGAAGCACCAGGGGCGAGCCATCAGCTGGCTCGACTACCCGGAATTCGACAAGGACCCACACCCGCGGATCACGTCCTCGTACCTCGTAGATCTCAAGACCCTCGAGACCTCGCACTTGTCCTACGCGAACTCCGCCAACCGTCCTCTGCTCCACCGCAAGCACGAATTCCTGGCGCCCGACGACCCGGACGTGCCGCGTTACCGCCGTCTGACCGAGTCCGAGCTGCGCGCTGGCCTCTACGAGAATCCGCACCTGATCGGCACCGAGAATGGGTGGGAGGCCGAACTGACCAGGTGCGGGCGCATGCTTCGGGGACACCGGCTGGTCCGGCGCCCCGAAGACTGAGCAGCTCAAACCGTCAGGTGGCCTCCGGTTGCATGTACGCGATCGTCTCCGCCAAGCCGTCCGGGTCAAAGTCCGAGACCTGCCCGGGGAACCACGAGAAGCGGAGGCCATTGGTGGCCACCTCCTCCGGGAGGCCCATTGCGGTCAGCACGTGGCTCGGCGTGTACGAGGCGCTGGTGCATGCGGAGCCAGTCGCCACGGCCACCTGATCCTTGATCCGTACGATCAGGGCCTCGGCGTTCAGCCCGTCGAAGGTCACATTGAGGATGTGCGGGACCGCGTGGTCGGCATCGCCGTTGATCTGGAAGCGGGTCTTCCCGAGCGCGGCGAGCAGCCGCTCCCGCATCTCCTTGGCGTCCCGCTCCCAACGCGACCGGTTCTCCTGGAAGACCTTGGCTGCTTCGTACAGTCCCATGATCAGTGGCACGGGGAGCGTCCCCGGGCGCAGCTTTCGCTCCTGCCCGCCACCGAACATGATCGGCTCCAGTGGCACCTTGTTCCAGCCGCGACGCCGGGTCACCAGAGCGCCGATCCCCTTGGGTGCACCGACCTTGTGGCCGCTGATGCTGGTCAAATCAATGGGCGCCTTCAGGTCCTCGGGAACCTTCGCGTACCCCTGCGCGGCGTCAACGTGGAGATAAGTCGGGGTCTTCTGGAGCTTCTCCGCCAGCTCGGCCACGGGCTGGATGACGCCCGTCTCATTGTTCACGTGCATTAGCGAGACGAGCAGGGTGTCCGGCCTCAGCTTCTCCAGCACGGCCTCCGTGGAGATCCGCCCAGAGGGGCCGGGCTCCAGGAAGTCGACCTCGAACCCCTGCTTCTCCTGCAGATGCAGCAGAGGCTCGATGACCGCCTTGTGCTCGATGGCGGAGGTGATGATGTGCTTTCGGGCGTACTTCTCGCCATACGGGGCCATGCCGAGCAGCGCGATGTTGTTGGACTCCGTCGCTCCACTGGTGAAGATGACCTCTTCGGTCCTCACACCGACCGTCCCGGCGAGGAACGCCCTGGCCTCCTGGACCGCTCTCTTTGCCCGGGCTCCGTACTCATGGGTGCGGCTGCCGGCGTTGCCGAAGTCTTCGGTCATCCAGTGGAGCACCACGTCAGCCACCCGCGGCTCCACACGGGTCGTCGCCGCCACATCCAGATACGCCACCACCGCGCTCACCCATCCCAGAGCAATCAACCCGTTACCGGGTACGTCAAACCGTTAACGTACACGCATGCTCGCCTGACGCACAGCGCGGCGCCTTAGAGTTGCCAACGCAGACATCGACGTACGTCTTCCCGCGCAGGGACACTCTTCGCTCGAGCCGGGCGTCCCCCCTGACATGCCGGTGGGCCTTACGTACGTGAAGGTAACGTAACTTCAGCAAGCTTCGTACGTTAACCAGATGACGTACGCTAAGGTGGCCGGGTGGAGATCAAAGCAGCGGCACCAGCGACCAGAGTCGTAGCTCCGCGCACCTCAACGGGGTTCGAGTACACGTTCCCTGCGATCCGCGGCATCCAGGCGGGACGCGAGTATTACGTCTCGATGTGCCCCTTGCGCCTCATCCCAAAGATTTTTATCTTCGACGAAGACGAGCTCTCGCCGGAACTGCGCGCCCAGCGGATCCTCAACAAGGGGCGCCTCCCGGCACTTACGAAG
Source organism: Streptomyces sp. WAC 04229 (assembly GCF_003947455.1). Taxonomy (GTDB): domain Bacteria; phylum Actinomycetota; class Actinomycetes; order Streptomycetales; family Streptomycetaceae; genus Streptomyces. Next base: position 8,927 of record NZ_QHJH01000009.1, read on the forward strand.
TACATTCTGGACAATCCAGGGGATTACGTCTTCAGTGCTTTGACCGCATCCGTCGACGGCGACGTGGAGTTCGACCATCTCGGCTCCGACGGCAACGCCTTCCGTACCGGGCAGCTGCGCATCCCCATGGACTCTCGGTTCCTGATCAACGACGGCCAGCATCGGCGCGCAGCCATCGAGCACGCCCTCAAGGAGAACCCGGACATCGGCAACGAGACGATCGCCGTCGTGTTCTTCCATGACGCAGGACTCGCCCGCTCGCAGCAGATGTTCGCGGACCTAAACCGGCACGCGGTGCGGCCTGCCCGGTCCATCGGCGTCCTCTACGACCACCGGGACGGCGAAGCTCAGGTCGCACGCACACTGGCCGGCCAGTGCAAGATCTTCAAGGGATACGTCGAGATGGAGAAGAGCACCCTCTCCGCCCGTTCCCGGATGATGTTCACCTTGAGCGCTCTCTACTACGGCACCCAGTCCCTCCTCCAGGGCCTGGAGATCGCGGCAGACGCCGCAGCTGAGCTGGCGCAGGAGTACTGGGAGCACATCGACACGACACTTCCCGAGTGGGAGATGGTTCGCAAGCGAGAGCTCTCGGCACCCGAAATGCGGCGCGACTTCATCCACAGTCACGGAATCGCATTGCACGCTCTCGGCCGCATCGGAAATTCCCTACTTCGGGAATCCATCGCGCCCAGTAAATGGAAACGGAAACTCTCTCCTCTGAAAAAGGTCGACTGGACTCGGTCGAATGCAGACTGGGAGGGACGCGCCATCGTCGGCGGCCGCGTTTCCAAGAGCCACCAAAATGTAACTCTTACAGTCAACTACCTGCGAAATCACCTGCGCCTCGGCCTCAGCCCCGAAGAGCAGCGGGTAGAGGACGCATACCTGCGAGGCGAGGCATGAGCACCATCCCTCTGCAACTCGGCATCACGCCTGTCCGGCGGAAGCCGTTCGACGGGCAACCCCTCGAAGAGGTCATCGCCAAGCTCTCAGACGAGGTGCGTGAGCTCTACACCGCCGACCAGGTGCCCTGGGTCATCGGATACAGCGGCGGCAAGGACTCCACCGCGGTCCTTCAACTCGTATGGAACGCCATCGCCGCGCTGCCGGCGGAGCAGCGCACCAAGACGGTCCACGTCATCAGCACCGACACCCTCGTCGAGAACCCAGTCGTCGCGGCGTGGGTGACGACATCCCTGGTGACGATGGAGAAAGCCGCCGCCGAGCAGGGCCTCCCCATCGAGCCTCATCGCCTGACGCCGGAAATCAAGGACACCTTCTGGGTCAACCTGATCGGTCGGGGCTACCCGGCGCCGCGCCCCAAGTTCCGTTGGTGCACCGAGCGCCTCAAGATCAAGCCCTCCAACTCCTTCATCCGGAACGTCGTGGCAGCACATGGCGAGGCGATCATGGTGCTCGGTATCCGTAAGACCGAGAGCCAGGCGCGCGCCCGCGCCATGGAGAAGCACGAGAAGCGACGCGTCCGTGATCGTCTTTCCCCCAATGCAAACCTTCCCAACTCCCTCGTCTACAGCCCGGTCGAAGACTGGACCAACGATGACGTCTGGGAGTACCTGATGCAGAAGCCCAACCCGTGGGGCTACAACAATCAGGATCTCCTCACCATGTACCAGGGCGCCTCCGGCGATGGCGAGTGCCCGCTCGTGGTCGACTCGACCACTCCCTCGTGCGGCTCCAGCCGCTTCGGGTGCTGGACGTGCACGCTCGTCGAGCAGGACAAGTCAATGTCGGCGATGATCCAGAACGACGAGGAGAAGGAGTGGATGAGGCCGCTCCTGGACCTCCGCGACAAGCTCGACGCCCCATTCGGCTATTTCGAAGAGGGCGAGGAAGGACTCCCCGCCGGCCGGAAGCTCCCGTACCCCCGCCCTGACCAGCCAGCCCGAGACTTCCGCCGCATGAACGGCAAGGTCATGGTCTACACGCGCCGGACCGACGGCGAAGAGGTCCCGATCCACGGACCGTACCTGCAGAAGTTCCGCCAGGACTGGCTCAAGGACCTGCTGGATGCCCAGACGTGGATCCGCGCCAACGCGCCGGAGCACGTCAAGAACATCGAGCTGATCACCCTCGACGAGCTGCACGAGATCCGCCGCCTCTGGGTCTTCGACAAACACGAGGTTGAGGACTCCCTGCCCCGTATCTACAAGGAGTCCACGGGCGACGACTTCCCGGGCGGACCTTTGGATGAGCAGCTCGTCATGGGCGCGGACGAGATGGAGCTCCTGAAGGAACTCTGCGAGGACGACGACCTGCATTACGGCATGGTCCGTGAGCTGCTCTCCGTCGAGCGCAAGTACCGGACGATGTCCCGACGCGCTGGCCTCTTCCAAGCCCTGGAGACCGCCGTAAAGAAGGGTTACTACGAGGACAGCGCCGACGCCATCGACTTCGCGCAGCGCAAGAACAACTGGCGTGAGGAATCGCAGACCCACCTGACCCTGGACGAAGAAACCAATATCGATGCTCCTGCGTAAGATCACTCTCGAAGAGTTCGGGGCTTACCGCGGCACCCAGTCGCTGGATCTGACCACCAAGAAGAACAAGCCAATCGTCCTCATCGGCGGCCTCAATGGCTGCGGTAAGACGACCCTCCTCGACGCCATCCAGCTGGCACTGTACGGGCCGCGAGCACGTTGCAGCGGTCGAGGCAGCAAGTCATACGAGACGTACCTCCGCCAGAGCATCAACCGGCAGGCCGACCCGGCCCGCGGTGCGCAGATCATCCTGGAGTTCACAGTCACGGTGGACGGCACGGAGCACTACTACAAGGTGGTCCGCAGCTGGCACACCAGCGGCAAGACGGCGCTCAAGGAATTCGTGAACGCGTTCGTCGATGAGAAGTACGGCTCCAGGGCGAAGCCAGGACAGCACGTCGAACCTGAGCTGAAGTACAGCCGGGTTCTGAGCCAGGAGTGGGCCGATCACATCGAGAGCCTGCTCCCCCTCGAAGTCGCTTCGCTGTCGTTTTTCGACGGAGAGAAGATCGAATCGCTCGCCGACCCCGAGCGCGCCGCATCGGTCATCGAGTCAGCCATCAACTCGCTGCTCGGTGTCAGCACCGTCCAGCAGCTCCGTACGGACCTGCTCGCGCTCCAGCGCCGGCAGAAGCTGTCGGACGAAGAGCAGCACCTGATGGACAAGATCCACGCGGAGGAGCAGGAACGGCAGGCGGCCGACGCCTCTCTGGAGAACGCAGAACAGCAGGCAGCGCAGCGCAACAGCGAGCTAGTCAAAGCTCGGCGCGCTCTCGAAACGCTGGAGGCTGCCTACAAGCAGGAGGGTGGAAACCTCTTCGAGCGGCGCGTCGAGATCGAGCGCGAGTACGCGCAGGTGTCCGCTCGCCTCGCCGAAATCCGCAGCTCTCTCGTCCAGTTGGCTGCAGGCCCGCTTCCGCTCCTCATGATGGAAAGCCACCTCAAGGAGCTGCGCAAGCAGGCTGGTCGTGAGCGGAAAGCAGCCGAGTCCCACCAGGTACTGGGGGTGCTCGAAGAGCGTGACCAGTGGCTTCTGGACATGCTCCCTTCCGAGGCGAAGGCCGCCGTAATAAAGAAACTGGAGGCTGACCGCGCCAAGCGCGCCAAGTCCGCCGGCCTCAAGGTGGATCTCAGCCTCTCCCCGGACACGCTCCCCCAGCTGTCGGCACTCGACGAGGCACTCAGTCGCGACAAGGCACGAGCCGCCGAACTCCTCCAGCAGGCTGCGGAAGCCGCCGAAGAGCATGTGCAGCTGGCGCGACAGCTGGCGGGTGTACCGGCCCAGAGCAAGGTCGAGGCCATTCAGAAGGAGCGTGAAGACCAGCTCCAGGAAGTCGCACGGCTGGAACGGGAGCACGAGAACAGCCTCAACACCGTCGACGAGTTGAAGCGCCGCCTCGAATACGTCTCCGCCTCCCTGCAGCGTGCCCACGAAGAGTTCGTCCGCACCAAGGTGAAGGCCGAAGAGGTCGAGCGGATCATCAAGTACTCGGAGAAGGCCCGGAAGACACTAGAACAGTTCGGCGATGCCCTCCTCAAGCGCCACATCAGCCGCCTCGAGGTAGCAATGCTCACGAGCTTCCAGACCCTCATGCGCAAGCAGGGCCTGGTGAACGACCTCCGCATCGATACCGACAAGTTCACGCTGACCCTGGCTGACACCGACGGAGAGCCGATCGACCCCGGCCGTCTCAGCGCGGGCGAGCGCCAGCTACTCGCTGTCTCCCTCCTCTGGGGCTTGATGAAGGTCGCCGGCAACCACCTGCCCAGCGTCATCGACACGCCGCTCGGCCGGCTCGACAGCCGCCACCGTGAGCACTTGGTGGACCGATACTTCCCATACGCCAGCGACCAAGTCCTCCTCCTCTCCACCGATGAGGAGATCGACGAGTACCTGCTTGGCCGCCTCAAGAAGTCTGTCGCCCACACCTACACCCTGGTCCACGACGACACCACCTTCACCACCACCGTCGTCGAGGGCTACTGGTGGAAGGTAGGAGCCAGCAATGTCGCTTGAGAGCATCCGCCTCGCCACCGCAAGCAAGGACCGCCTGAGCCGTCTGAAGCGCACCACCGGCATCACCCAGTGGAACGTCCTATGCCGCTGGGCCCTGACCCTCTCTTTGGCGGACGCCTCCACTCCCCTTGTCCGTGAGGTCGTCACCGACTCCAACGTCGAGATGTCTTGGAAGACCTTCGCTGGGCCTCACGGAGACCTCTACCTCGCCCTGCTCAAGCAGCGCTGCGTGTCCGACGGACTGGAGCCGACGGACGAGAATGTCTCCAAGACGCTGACGATCCATCTGGCCCGGGGGATCGGGTACTTGGGTGCGCACAAGGAAATGACGGCGATCGAGGGGCTCCTCGGGGCAGCTACGACGTGACCGCGCTACGAGGAGCGCGCGTACCCATGCGGGACCTTGGCCCTGTTAGAACTACCCCTGAGTGACGCAACGCACATGTAAGATCCTCCATGTCGCTCACCACAGCCCAGGGGGGAAGAGGCATGCCCGAGGAGAAGTTCGAGTATCCGGTATATGTCTCACAGGAAACCGCGACCAGTAAGCCGCTGTTGCTCTTCTCGGCCAAAGCAACCGACATTGATCGATGGGTCGGCGTCCCTCAGCGACGCCGACTCAGCGACAGTGAAACCGTTGGCTGGCAGCGGGAAGAAAATCAAGGGCGCCTGCGTGAACTGGCCAAGTTCTTCAGCGAAGAACGAAATGTAGTTCAGAACCCGCTCCTCGCTGCCCTTCAAGACCCCACAGCCGTCAGCTTCGTACCTAACGCTGAGCAGCCCAAGTTCGGCATCCTGACCATCCGCACCGAGTCGGTGGAGAACCTCACCCTGCTCGAGGCCCTCGATCGCGTGTGCGCGCGACTAGAGGAGCGGGTCCCTGCTCTCCGGGAACAACACATCGATGCCGCCCGCCGCCGGGCAATTCTTGACCAAGCCCGGCAGCAAAGCGAGTCCGTGCAGCAGCATTTTCCCGAAGAGGAAGAATCCGACCAGGAGGACTCTGACGGCGACTCCTTCCCTACCGAGGGCATCGATCCAGTTTCTGATCTCGCCTCTGCTCTCCTCATTGAAGAGACTCAGATCCTTGATTTCTACCTGGAGTTGAAGATAAGGGCATCGATCCTTCAGGAGATGCCCCCTCCACAGCGCCCGGATAACTTGGCCGGCTTCACAATCGACGCTCTGCTTAGCTATTTGCGCCCCGTGGTACTGGTGGATGGCCAGCACCGTTTGCATGGAGCCGTCCGCGCCGCAGAAGATTTCGCAAACTCCAAGCAAGGGATGGACCTTGCAACCGTAGAGGTCGACAGTGGCGCCGAACCCGATCTAGCCCACAGGCAGGTCCTCGAATCGAAGGCCCGGTTCCTCCCGATCTCACTCTTGCTCGACTCCAACCCTTCGGAGCATGTCTTCCAGTTCGTAGTGGTGAACCAGAAGGCCACTCCCATGCAACCGGCGCTGCTCGGTACCATCGTCTCGACCTCCCTATCGAAGGAGGAGACGGAACCCGTCGCAGATCGACTGCGCCGCGCTGGTATCCCCTTCGACGACTCCCAAGCTGTTGCCTACATGACCCGCTCTAGCGAGAGTCCTTTCATGGGACTGGTACAGACCGGCGTTGGGGGCGACGCCAGCAACCTACTCAAGTGGACGGTCCTGAAGTCTCTGACGTCTATCTTCCGTGAGCTAAGGGGTGGAAAAATCTTCGGCGGATCCGTCGATTTCGCCGACGTTTGGCGTCGGAAGCATTTTGAGAGCTCCGATCTTGTTTCCGCCGGAAGCAGCCTGGAAGAGAAATACAGCATCTGGAAAGCCCCGGATGGCCCTTGGCGTGGCGTCGCCATTCGATTCTTCTGGGAGATCAGGGATCGATTCGGTGACGATGACCAGAACGCCCATAACGCCTGGGGAAATACCACGTCAAATCTCTACAACAAGATCCATTTGACGATCCTGGCCGCCGACTACTTCCAGTTCCTCACCGAGCGCAAGATGACCTTGAATTCTATCGAGGATGTCAGCTCCACCGTTCAGTCTTGGCTCGAAGATGTGAACAATCAGTACTTCAACCGAGATTGGCGCGTCGGACTAAAGAAAGACCAGCGAGCAGTCCGTGAGAAGTGGGCAAAAGTCTGGGTCGAGTATCGCAAGGATCCGGAGCGTCTTCCGCGCGTAGAGAACTACACGCCCTGATCAAGGGCTCACTATGGACACCCGCACCTTGGCCTCATGGATCACGGTAGCCCAACAAGCCTTCAGCTACCCATGGGAAACATCCCCGATCCATGCCCTCGCAAGAGAGTCGGTCCCCCAGCATGCACACGGCCCGCTGGGATGGCTACTAAAGTCCGACATACATTCCACCTGGGCCCTCTGGTACATAAACGGAATCGTCGATACTGCCGCCTACGAGACCGACACCGGATTGACCTACGCCCATTTCTACAGAGAAATTCGCCAAGCCCTCCAGGAAGACCACAGGGGCACGCCTTGGGACGAGATCTCCCACCTGGCAAAGGCAGTCGCACAGACAGCATGGCCCGAGATTGAGTTCCGCCGGAGCGTCGACCGACGAAAGCTCACAAAGAAAGAACGCAGGGAGATCTGGAACAGTCAGCCGAACCCTAGATGCTACCTCTGCGGATACTTGTTCACAGCCGCGGCAAGAGATCGGTTTTTATGGGTATCCGACGCGTCACAAGTAGATCCTCCAATCGCGGTTGATTTCGTTCGGCCGCGTGGACTCAGGCCAGTAGATCTCCTTCCGCAGGTGGATCATATTCGCCCTGTGGCCATCGGCGGAGAAACCTCCTTGGACAACTTGAGGCTTGCCTGCGGATGGTGCAACCGCAAGAAGTCCTCACATATCGACCTCTACGGAACTCCGTCCGCATACGCGGGCACTTTCGACCATCCGAACATGGGCAGGATCAGCGTTCCTCGCCCACTCTGGGTCGTTCGACTCGTAAAGATGCGGGGGCGCTGTGAGGACTATTCTGGCTGCAAAGCAAACATCGACAATGCAGAACTATTCGTAGCCCCCCGACGTCTATCCGGGGCAATAAACCCCACCAACTGTGCCGTCTACTGCGATAGTCACGACCCGTGGCGTAATCAACGGTTCGTAGGAGCGAAAACCTACGCACAGAACTTCCACAAGAGTCGATTTTGATTTGGTGGGGTGCATCCCATGGGTGACGGGATACACCCCACCAATTCCACTACCAGTCCAAATCAGCGCTGGTCAGGATGTCGGCCACGTCGTCCTTCTCTTCCGTCGGTGGCGTCTGAAGACCCTCGATGACGAGGTTCGAAATGATCGAATCGAGGTCCTGGTCGGACTGACGGTTTATGAGAGTCTGCAGGTGGGACAGGCCGGCGTTTGCGTATTCCTCGAAGATGAGAACCCGCTCAGGCTGGCGGTCCACACTAAGAATCTTCGGGTCGTCGGGGCACTCGACGGCTCCGAGCATGTCGAGGAGCACCTCCCCGTAGTCCCGGCTCTCCATGAGCGCGAGGCGGATCGGCTCATCGGCCTCGTCGAACGGCTTGCGCTCGCCTCGGCGGCGGCCGAGCAGTGCGGCGAACATCATCGCCTCGACCATGGTCGCGAACGTCCCGGTCTTTCTGTCGGTCAGCTTACCGAGCAAGTCCTCATGCGCCCGGGGCCGGCGGAATCGGTCCGTGTAGGCCATCAGAAGGTCACCTTCTCCAGAACAGTGTGCTCGAAGTCGCCGTGTGACACGTACGGAACCTCACGCTTGTTGATCACGATCGTCTCTTCACCCGCCGACTGGTTTGGCGTGTAAGAGCGCAGTACGTACATCTGATTGGCGGCCTGCTGGAGGTTCTCCAGAACCTTGCCCCGCGCCTGCGACTGCGAGAGCAGGGTGATGATCTGGCTTGTCAGCGCCGGCAGGGCCTTGGAGATCTCTTCCTGATAGGTCAGGTCGAGGCTGCCGAAGGGGGCGTCCATGACGACCGGGTAGACACCGCCGCTGCCGGTCTCGATAGTCGCCTCCCCCCTATTCTTCTTTCGAGCACTGATGTTCCTGGCAACCTCGGAAACCGCGCCGACGAAGCTGAGGCCGAGGATCTGGTTCTCACCGGTGGAGCGGATGGCAACTCCGCTCGCGGTGTGCAGTTCCAACTCGAAGTCGTCGTTCAGCTCGGGTACGTAGCTCTTGATGAAGATCCGGGAGAAGACCTCCTTGACCTTCTTGTCGAGCTGGTCGCGGACCTCCTCAGTCTTGATCTCGAGGATCTCCTTCAGCGCGGCACGCACCTTCTCGACGAGCTCGACCTGCTTTTGAACCTTGCGGGCCTTCTCGCTCTTGACCTCAGCATTCCGGTACTGACGGCCTGTGGCCTCTGCTTCCTGCTTGATCGAGGTGACCTTGTTCTCAGCCTCCTTGTGCGCGACGCGGGCGTCGGTCTCCTTGGAGGCGTAGTTCTTCCGGCGCTCGATGAGGCGCTGGACGTCCTGGATATTCACCCCCTCCAGCTGCCGATCGACATCGGAGCGTTCCTCTTCCAGCTCGCTGATCTCTGCGTCTGCCTTCTGAATGTCGGAAGCGTTGAGGGTGAGCTGCTCCAGGATCTCCTGGCGCCTCTCCTCCAGGTTCTTCATCTTGCCGCTGACCCGCATCCAGCTCTCCTGGACGTCCTCGAGGCCGGCGTTGTACTTGCGCTTGTCCAGCTCCTCGTACTCCTGGGTCCCCTCGCGAACCTCACGGCCGCACAAGCACAGCTGGGCTTCGAGGATGTCCTCGATGAAGCTGCGCTGGATGCCTGCGGGCAGCTGGCGGCGCTCTCGCATCTCGTCCGCGAGCTCAATCACCTTAGTGTCGATCCCGCTGGTCAGAGCCAGGAAGCCGTGCCGCGACAGCAGTTCGCGCTTGCGGCTCTTGTACTCCATGTGCCGGTCGTGCGCGGCCTTGATCCGGCGGGTCAGCGAGTCCCGCTTTTTCTGGAGCGGCTCCGCCTCCCTGTTCTGGAGCAGGGCGCGGTCAATGGCCTGGACTTCCTTCTGGAAGGCGCTGATTTCGCCGGAGAGGCGCAGCATCTCTGCAACCTCTTCCTTCTCGCGGGTGGCGAGGTGGTCCATATGGTCGGACAGCTGCTTCAGCCTGCTGTCCTCCTTGGAGTCGATCTCGCTGGCGAGCTTTCGGGAGACCTTCGGCAGGTCCTCCAGAGCACGCTCGATGGCCTCCAAGTCGAGAAGGGTCTTGATGGCCTTCTGGACCTCCTGGTTCTTGCCTTCGCCTTCCCGCTTCACGTCGCCGGAGAACATCTTCTCCATGCGCTCACCGTTGAAGAAGAAGAACTGACGCAGGCCCTTGGGCAGGATCTTCTCGATCCGATCCTGGCCGTTGAGGATGCTCTGGGCTTCGCCATCCGTCCCGATCTCCGTGACCGTCAGCTCAGGCTCAACTGGCTCCTGCTCCGCCTTCTCTTTGATAACAGTGACGTGGCGGACCACGGAGAACCGGGTCCCGTCGTGCTCGAAGTCCAGCCGAACGGAGGCCGTAATGTCCTCCCCGAACGCCGTGTCCGCCCATGCCTTGTCGTGAATGACGCGATGCTGCTGTTCCACGTCTTCCGAAAAGGTGCCGTACAGGGCCCAGGCGAACGCGTTGAGCAGGGTGGTCTTGCCGGCACCGTTGTTACCGAAGATGAGGACGGCGGGCTTGCCCTCCTCCACAGACAGGTCGAGAACCTGCTCACCGTAGAAGGCGCGAAAGTTCTTCAGCGTCAGCTTGAGCAGCTTCACTTGGTCAGCTCCCTCACGGCGTCGACGATCTTCGGGACGACCTTGGTCGTCTCCCTGATGTGGATGTTCTCGGTCTCCAGGTCGATGACCTTCTGGACGAGGACCTTGGCTTCCCGCGGCAGCTCGTTCAGGACGTCGCGCACCGTTCGTGCGGGAGGCTGGCCGGCTGTTTCGTCGCTCACGGGGTACTCCTGGTTCGAGGTAGCGGGTACGGAAGGAATGGGGGCACTTGCAGTGAGGGCTCAGGTGTCGAAGAGGCCGTAGCGTTCGCGCACGGGGCGGAGGACATTGAGCGTGTCCCCCTCGTTGTCAGCGAGGTAGGCAAACTCTTCGACGCGAGCCAGTTCGCGACGGAGCAGGCTGCGTTCGGTCTCGTACTGAATCGCGTCCCCGCCCGCAGGCGGCACGACGACGAAGTCGATGATGTCCGCGCGCTCCTTGCCGGGCGCCTTGCGCAGGACGCGGCCGCGGCGCTGGATGAACTGGCGGGGGTTGGAGGAACTGGACAGGAGGTAGGCGGTCCGGGAGGCCGGGACGTCCACGCCTTCGTCCAGGCAGCGCATGGAGGAGATGACCTGGAGGTCGTTGTTCTCGAAGCGGCGCAGGATGTCCAGGCGCGCCGAGCGCTTGGTCTCCGAGGTGTAGCGGGCAGCGGGCATGTGCAGCTCGTTGCCGACCATCTCCATGACCTGGTCAATCTGACGCGAGCCGTCGGTGCCGTGTTCGTAGAACAGGGGGTGCTTGCCCTCGGCGCAGTAGATCAGCTGGTGGCTCGTGTCCCGGCGCCTCTCGATCTCCGCGTGGAGGATCTCTAGCTTGCCGCGGGCGTGGCCGATGATGTCGGCGCGCTTCTTCAGAAGTCGGCCGAGCGGGCTGTCCCGGTCGGCGGTCTCCTTCAGGTCTGTGCCGGCCGCGATCAGGCGGGCGATCTTCGCGCTGGTCTCTGCGTACAGCTCGGCTTCTTCGTCGTCCAGCTCCACGAGGATGGGCGTGTAGGTGTAGCGGCACAGGGCGCTACGGCGGATGGCTTCGCCGATGCCCATCTCGAAGACGACTCGGTCGAAGTAGTCGGTGAGGGCGTCGGTGCCCTCCTCATCGAACCAGCGCTCCGGGGTGGCTGAGAGGCCGAGGCGGTACTGGGCCTTCTCCGGGAGGCGGGTACGCAGGTGCGCGGCACCGAGGTTGTGGGCCTCGTCCGCGATGAGGAGGAGGTGCCCCTGGTAGGAGCTGAGCAGGTTCTGGAAGGCATCGCCGCCGAAGGTGGCGTTGGTGGTGACGATGACGCCGCCTCGCGTACCGCCCAGAGCAATGTTCTGGAGCAGGCTGTGAGCGCGCGGGGACCATCTGCTGGTCGCCTCGTAGGCCCGCAACGGTGTCACGCCGAACCACTCGATGTCCTTGGCCCATTGGTCGACCAAATGCTGGTACGGGGCCACGACGACGGTGAGGAGTGAGGCGGACGCATCGTTCTTCCGAAGGAGCGTGCCAAGCTGGGAGGCAGCGGAAAGTGCGGTCAGGGTCTTGCCCGTGCCTGTGGCCATGCGGAGGATGCCTCGACACTGGTTGCGGAACCAGTTCTGGACAGCTTCCTTCTGGTAGTCGCGAACCTTCAGGCTTGGCGGGATCGCAAGCGTGCCAGGAGGAGGCAGCGGCGTGGTGCGGATGGGGGTTCCGCCGGTCGGGAGGTCGTCCAGCTCGTACTGGTCGGCGGTGGCCCGGGCGCTGCGCTCGACGATCACCTTGGCGGCATCGGTGAACGGGATGACGCGCAGCATCTGCGTGCGGTTCTCCCAGAGGTCATCGAAGTCCTTGCTTATGCGCGCGGCCCGGCGTGCATCGCTCGGGTCCCAGCTCCGATAGACCTCGATCGCCTCGAAGTTGCCCACGAGACCGGAGCGGGTCTCGTTGGCGCTGCCCTTGAAGGCGATGACGTCTCGACCGTCCCGGAAGACACCGATCTTCTCGTGGTACATGCCAACGCGGCCACGCTCTTTGACATAGGCCAGCTTGAAATCGACTCGGCGCTCGGCGACCAGTCGTCCGAGCTTGCCGAGGCCGCGGGCTGCCCGCGCGTCCTCGACCGCCTGCTCCAGGTCGCGGAGGGCAGCACGCTGGAGGACTTTGCGCAGCTCGTAGCCGTCCTCAATCTCCTTGATGTCGGCCGGGTCAAGGTAGGGGGAGGCGATGATCCGCATAGTGCCGCCGCGCGAGGTGAACTCGTCGATTCCCTGCCCGAGCGTGGCGATCACGGACGCAGCGAAGTAGCCGACGGCCCGGTCGTAGGCGGTGGAGGCGGCGAGGGCAGGCAGGTAGAAGTCCTCGACAAGGTTGTTGCGGTCGCTGCGGTAGTCGGACTCCGCGCCGCATTCGCGGAGGAGAGGGGAAGCCGCCATCAGAACAACCCCAGGTGGTCCATGAGGTCGTCCACGTCGGGGGCCTCGTCGACGGGGTGGGGCTGCTGCTCAGCCGACGCATCGGTCTCAGCGGTGCGGACTGCGGGGACAGCTGCTTCCTCGGAGCCAGTGTCCAGGTCTTCACCTATACGGCGGACGATCCCTCCGCGTGCGGTGAAGGGCGCAATGGACATGGCGGCCCGCAGGCTGGACTCCTTGATGTCGAAGTCTCGGCGGAGAAGCGCCACGACCTTGTCTGCCTCAACCTGGCCGCCGTGCGCATCGACCATGTCAGAGATCAGTTCCTTGATCGGCTTGTACACCGGGAGGTGCCACTCGGTCAGCGCCCACTGGTTCCGCTGGCTCCGGCTGAAGCGGGCATCCCCTTCGATCTGCTGCCGGAGGTACTGGATCCCGATGGCGACGCCCGTGCGCTCCTTCAGTTCCTCGACAGTCAGCGGGGTGTCCGCCTCGCGCAAGGCGGCCTCCACCTTGTCGAGGCGCTCGCGCTCACGCTGAAGCCCGCCGCGCGAGCCGACGCCGCCAGCAGCCTCGGTGGTCGAGGCGGACGCTTCTTCTTCTCGGGAGGAAAGTCCCTGGGCCGGGATCACTGCAGCGGAGGGTGCAGTCGTGTCGGAACCGTCCTGGAGGCACCAGGCTCCCCTGGCCGTGATCGCGAAGCGCACATCCGTGAAGAGCGCCTCTGTCACTTCTCCCTGTGGCACGACGCCGTCCAGTGCACCCTCGATGAGCGAGGTGCTCATGCCCTCAGCGCAGCCTTCGAGGAGCTGCGCGATGAGATCTCCAGGCGACGCCTCCAGGCCCGCTTCGCCGGCATCCTCCAACATGCCTGCAAGCGGAATGGATCCGTCACTCTCGGCTTCCTTGTTTTTGACTTCTTCGGTCGCACTCGAAGGGCTACTACCCTCCGTAGTATTCTGCTCCGCCAAGGTTCCTTCGCTTCGCACTGCCCGACGGCGCTCGGAATCGGTGGAGCGATCCGGCACAACCCAGCCCTCGCCCGCCGTGAAGGTCGCGTCGCGGAGCATGCGCGAGACCACTCCAAGCTCCCCGTCCGCCGTCTCCGCCTCGCCAAGCAGGTCACCGAGAGTAAGAGTACCCTCGCCGTTTCTGTTTATTAGGAGGAGGGCGGACAGCTGTTCAACCAGCTCGGACAGCCCGCCAGGGACGACAGCGGTCTCAGTCGGCTGGGGCTTGGAGCGAGTCAACGAGATCTGGGTGCCCTCACAGTCAAGACCGCAGTGGTTCAGCCACTGCCCCAGGGTGTCGAGATCGCTGGGGACAGGCACCTGGTGTGCGTCGAGAAGAGCAGAGGCTGTCGACTGGCTCATCACCTCGTCGACATCAAGATCAAGGGCTCTCACCGTGGCGGCGCCGCACTCTTCCAGATCATCCATAAAGATCCACTGTCCCGTCGGGGACGTGGAGGTGGTTGCGTCCAGCCAGCGCATGCCGGTGAACAGGCGGAGGACGGTGAGCCTGTCCCCAATGTTCTCGCCAAGCCAGGCGTGGCGGTCCAGAAACGAACTGACGAGGCAAGGTTTCCGCAGGTCAAGCTCAGCGTGCTCTATCCAGACACGGAGAACCGAATCCCCCTCGACACAGCGGTTGAACTCGTCCATGAGGAAGTTTCGGCACTGCCGCGCAGTCTCCCGAAGAAGGGCATGCTGAGACGCAAGTTCGCCCAGCGGAACTGGATCCTCTGCGCAGAAGTGCTGCAGGACGAGGTCTCGGTTGAAGCTGCTGAGCCCCTTGTACCAACGGTCGAATGCGTTCATGGCCTTCAGAGGTAGGGGTGGACGATGGTCAGCGCGCTGGGAGCAGCGCCTCACCACACGCGGCGATCGGGTTGCCAGTCACCGCGCGTTTAAGGCGCCATTAGGTTGTTCGTTCCACAGCCCACCCCTGTGCCTCTCCCCCCTCCTGGTACACCAGCGACAGCACTGATGCCTCCAACGTTACGGGCGATGCCTTGAACCGATCCACGGTTCCTGAACTGCAGCAGCCGCGGAACGGCGGCTGCGGTCCTACAGCCTCACCCACGCCTCCATGTAGCGAGTATTGCTCCAGATCGGATCCAAAAGCTCTGCGAAGCCGGAGCCATGACCTCAGCGACGGGTCTGATGCAGGTTCGGTCACGCGGTCTGGAGAGCCGGCGTGGTCATGACGGTCTCGAATTCGATGGGGATCAGCCGGCTGAGTGAGGCTTGTCTGCGGCGCCTGTGGTAGGTCCGCTCCACCCGTCGACGTCTCCACGCCGGGCGACGGCATTATCCAGGGCTGCCACGGCAGGGCGGGACTTCATCCGAGCGTCGATGGAGTAGCCCACGGTCCTATTGCTATAGACGTCCTTGACCGCGCAGAGATAGAGCTTGCCTTCGCGGGTGGCATGCTCGGTGATGTCAGCAAGCCACAACCGGTTCGCACAGGTCGCGGTGAAGTCACGGCGGACCAGGTCGTCGTGCACCGGAGGGCCGACCCTCTTGCCCTCGCCGCGCTTCTTGCCAAACACGCACCAGCGGTTGTCCCGGCAGATCCGCCATGCAGTCCGGTCCGCCATCACGGCCCCGGCGCCGCGCGCTTCGTCGGCCAGGGAGCGGTAGCCGAACTCCGGGTCGTCACGGTGCGCGTCATACAGCGCGTTCGCGCGATACGCGTCCTCCAGCACGGCGCCGGTCACCGGCTGGTTCAGCCAGCGGTAGTAGGGCTGTCTGGCGAGCTTCATCGCCCGGCACGCAACCGTGACGGGCACCCCGTCCCCGGCCGACTCCTTCACGAGCGGGTAGATCCTTTTCCCGGAAGATGCGCCTGCGACAGGTAGGCCGCCGCCCGCCGCAGGACCTCGTTCTCCTGCTCCAGCAGCTTGATCCGCCGACGCGCTTCCCGAAGCTCTGCGCTCTCTTGGCTGGTCGTCCCGGGCTTGGCCCCGTCGTCGATCTCCGCGCGACGCATCCACTTCCACAACGTCATCGTGGACTCCGAAGTCGGTGGCCACCTGGTCGACCGTCACACCCGGCCCGCGGTTCCTCGCGACCCGCATGACGTCCTGGCGGAACTCTTCCGGATACGGCTGGACACAGCGACATCCTTCCCACCCGCCCCGCAGGGCAAGCCAGTTTAGATGTCACCCGATCGTGCGGCAGACCCGTAGGGCTTGAGCGAGACCCGCCCTGGGCACGAACCACGACATGGATGAATTGTTCGGTGAGTGGGCGATGGAAGTAGCAGAAGCCGAACTCAGCAGTCCGCTTCCACGGCGGTGGGCACATACACAAGGAGTGGCTGAACGCGCGGTTGAAGTACGCCAGGTTCTCGGCGCAGACGCTGGCCTGCTCCTTGCTGCCGCCACGCTTCATGACGTCGGGTATGCACCCCGGCTCGCGACCACGGGCTTCCATCCTCTGGACGGAGCCCGCTTCCTTCGTGACGAGTATGGGACGGACCAGCGGCTGGTGCGGCTTGTCGCGAACCACTCGTTCGCCCTTCTCGAGGCTGAAGAGCGCGGGCTGATGGCGGACCTCGCAACGGAGTTCCCGCTGTTGGAGCAGCCTCTGCTTGTGGATGCCCTCGTGTACTGCGACATGACAACGACACCGGACGGCGACCGGACGACCGCACACGACCGGGTCGCGGAAATCGTCGGGCGGTACGGCACGGACAGCATGGTCGGTCGATTCATCCGGCGGGCGGCACCGGAGATCTTCTCCACTGTCGAGAGGATTGAGGCCGCCTTGGCGGCTCAGCCGAGGTAGGGATAGGTGCCGGCGAGGTAGTCGCCGATCTGCTGGCGCATGCTCGGGTGGATGTCGTACTGGTCCAGGTCTGCGGGCTGGACGAAGCGGACGCCGTCAGCCTCGTCGTTGACTGTGGGCTCGCCGCCGACAGGGCGGCCGATGTAGGTGTTCTCGTACTGCTGGCGGATCTCACCGTCGGTGTAGGCGACGATGTGGTTCGGGTTGGTGTAGACGCCGAGGAAGCCGGTGATCTCCGCGATGATGCCGGTCTCCTCCAGGCACTCGCGGACCGCGCACTGGGCCGCGGTCTCGCCGATGTCCTGGGCTCCGCCGGGGAGTGCCCACTGTCCGGTATCGCGGCGGCGCTGGAGGAGGATGGCACCCGTCTCGTCGGCGACGAGCAGGTTGCTGGCCGGGATGAGGGTGTTCGCTTTCGGCGCGGCCGGGTCGTTGTAGTACTCAGTCCTGCCCATGGTCGGCGGTCCTCTCCTGGTCGGGTGCCCATGGCCGTGCGGCGGCCCAGACGGCGTCGAAGCTCTGAGCGTAGTTGTCGAACCACCCCATGCCGTCGGCTCTCCTGAGGTGGAGGAGGGGGTTGGCGCTGGCCGGCTGCCCCCAGATGTGGGGATTGACGAGGAGGTCGTCGTCGTAGCAGAACATGGACGTGTAGAGCGTGGTGTCATGCAGACGCACCGCGCACCCGGCCTCGCCCAGCAGGGGGCGGTAGTACGTCAGCGAGGCGCGGATCTTGGCGGCGAGTGTGTCGCCGATTCCCTCTTCGCGGCCCCGGACGGCGACCGCCTGTCCGTCGGGGTCACCGAAGCACAGGCGAACCCGGACGCCCTCGGCGGCGCGTTCGGAGAGCATCTTGGCGACGTGCGGGTTGGACTGTGCGAAGAACGTGCCCGAGAAGACGAGGACGCTGATCTCCTGCCGTGCCTCCCGCAGCAGCGAGAGCCATACGTCCCGCGGCACGCTGGCTCGGTTCTGGTAGGCGCCGACCAGTTCGGTGCCTAATCCGTCGCGGGGTGGACCGGGCCGCTTGGAGGGCGTCGGCCAGAGGAAGGTCTCCTCCACGCGCAGATGACCGGCCACGCGAAAGCGATGCCGCGCGTGAGGAACGCGTCCTCCCAGCCACCGGCTCACTGTCTTGGGGTCGACCTCGCAGATCTCCGCGAGCGCATCGGGTGAGACCCCTCGTTGGGCGAGCACGGTATGCAGTCGGTCGTTCACAGAAACCATGCAAGC
This sequence comes from Streptomyces sp. WAC 04229, assembly GCF_003947455.1. Taxonomy (GTDB): domain Bacteria; phylum Actinomycetota; class Actinomycetes; order Streptomycetales; family Streptomycetaceae; genus Streptomyces. The sequence continues at coordinate 26,617 of NZ_QHJH01000009.1, forward strand.
GGTGCAACGCGTGATCGCGCAAGGACGTTGTGGGACGTTGTCGCGGAATCACAGTGCCACCGGCTGCTGCTTACGCTGGCGTCATGGAGCTCATCGTCCTGTGGGACATCGACCACACCCTCATCGAGAACGCGGGGGTGAGCAAGGAGATCTACGCCGCCGCCTTCGCGGCGCTTGCGGGGCGCGAGCCGACGGGGCCGGCACGCACCGAGGGGCGTACGGACCGACTGATCATGCGCGACATGTTCGTTCGGGAGGGGCTGCCCGTACCCGACTGGCCCGGCATCGAGGCGGCCCTCGAACGGGCAGGGAGTGAGCGCCGGGACGCTCTGCGTTCGCGCGGATGGGCCTTGCCAGGAGCCCATGAAGCACTGGAGGCCGCCTCGGCACGGAGCGGCTGGGTCTCCTCTGTCCTGACCGGCAACATCGAGGCCAACGCCCGTGTGAAGCTCTCCGCGTTCGGCCTCGACTCCTTGCTGGACCTGCCGGTGGGCGCCTACGGAGCGGACGCCGATCTCCGTCCCGACTTGGTCGCGGTCGCCCGCGAGCGAGTGCTGCGGCTTCGTGGTGTCCGGGTCGACACGCCCATCGTCCTGGTCGGGGACACCCCTCGTGATGTGGAGGCTGCCCTGGCCACGGGGTGCGGGATCGTCGCCGTCGCCTCTGGTCTGCACGACCGCGCGGAACTCGCAGCGGCCGGCGCCCCCAAGGTCCTGCCGGACCTGGCAGACGCCAAGCGCCTTCTAAGCGTCCTTGAGTCGTTCGCAGGTGACGGAAAACGTCCCAGGACGTCCTCGGGCCGTCCCTGAACGCGGTGACGAGGTCCCCGGGCAGACAGCCACGATCGGGTTCCCGAAAGGCAGCCAGCCGAAGGAGCCCAAGTGATCAGGGAAGTCACCGGGATCAGGAAGATCCGGATGCTGTACCTGCAGCTGCTCTACCGCTGCAACTTCACGTGCCTGCACTGCTTCCACGGCAAGCGGCTTCAGTACGCGGACGCCTTCACCTCCGACGAAGCCGCCAGCCTCCTCACCCTGATGCGCGACGAGTACGGCACGGTGGAGGTCACCCTGCTCGGCGGGGAGCCCTTCGTCCACCGGGACCTCCCGCAGATCGTCCGCCACGCCAAGGAAGAACTGGGCCAGCGCGTCGAGATCTGCACCAACGGGTACCGGATCGAGCGACGCCTGACAGAGATCGCGCCGCACCTGGACCTCCTCAGGGTCTCCCTGGAGGGCGTCGGATCGACCAACGACGGCATCCGCAGGCACGGCAGCTACCAGAGCGCCCTCAACGCACTGAGCCTGGCACGGGACCTCGGAGTGCCGACCGGCGCGACCATGACCGTGACCTCACGAAACATCGGTGAGGTACTCCCCCTCGCCGGCATCCTGGCCCGACTCGGGGTCCAGCAACTCAAGCTCCACCACCTGCGGCCCGTAGGCAACGCCGCCAACCACCCCGAGCTACTGGTCACCGAGCCTGCCGCCTACGGCCGGCTCCGCGAAGAACTCGCGGCGGCCGACCTGCCTCTGGAGGTGATCGTCGACGAGGACCTCTCCGAGCACGGCGCCCCACAGCTCTGCGCCCCGACCGGAGGGCCCCGCGAGATCGACCGCATCGAGGCCGACCCGCGTGGTGCCCTGACCATGTCCTGCAAGGCCGTGGGCAAGGATTCCCACGCCTTCTGGTACGAGAAGAGCGCTGGCCGCATCGTTCACCAGCCCTCGGCCAGCGACGAGCTCACGCTCGCGGTGCCGGACGTGGTGTACGCCCGTGCCTGACCACCCGCGATTCGAGAGCCTGGAGGGCTTACGGGGCACCGGCAAGTCGACCATCGCCCCGATGCTCGCCGCCGCGCGCCACGCCGTCCTCGTCCCCACCGTGCCCGCTCTGTACCAGCCCCTCAGAGCGGCCGTGGACCAGCGGACCAACGTCGACGCGCGGATGTGCCTCTACCTCTCCGCGCTATTCACCGCGACCGAGGAAATCCAGAGCCACCTCGACGCCGGCGTCCCCGTAGTCGTCGAGAGCTACTTCGCCCGGTGCCTCGCCACCCACCAGGCCATGGGGGCTCGGCTCGGCGTCACGCTGCCGCGCTGGCTCCCGACACCCGTCACGTACTACCTCGTCTGCGGCGACGACGAACGCCGCCGTCGTCTGGCCGCCCGGGACAAGCCAGCGACGCAGTGGGACGCGCTGATCGAAACCGTCCCGGACCAGGTGACCGACGCCTACGCCTCGTTCCGGATGCGTCGCGTCGACACCATGGGGCGCAGCCCCGAAGAGGTGCTCCGTGTGATCACAGAAACCGACAGGCAAGGAGCGAACTCCCATGCAGACTCAGAGCCTGTGGGAGCACACCCTCACTTTCTTCCCTCAGTTCCTCGGCACACTGCGCGAGCGTGTCGCCCCTGACGCCACTGTCGCGGTCGTCGGCGCGAGCGACGGCAAGTTCGTCCTGCCGTTGGCCGCCGCCGGCTACCACGTCGTCGCCATCGAACGCGACGCGCTCGCCCTACACGGAGGCGAGGTACGCCTTCCGGGTGACAGTGAGGCCCACGCGATGGGCCTGATCGACCGGCTGAAGCTCGAAGAACTCCATGCCCGCGTCCACGTGGTTGAGGACGACTTCCTCGAGGGCAAGCCCCTGGGCGTGCAGTGCGAGGCGGTCTGGACGAGCTGCTCGTGGCACTACAGTGCCAACCACCACCGCCCGCTCGCCGAGTTCGTCGACCGCATGCAACGCCTGGTCCGCCCGGGCGGTGTGTTCGGTGCGGAGTTCATGATGCCCGTCGAAAGACGCCACCACATGACCGAGCACTACACCTCTCCCGAGCGCCTTCTCCCTCACTTCATCGGTGACTGGGAAATCCTGCTCACCCTGCGTACGAACGAGTTCACGGAACGGGCCCACGTCGGCCAGCCGAACGACCACACCCACCGCATGGGCCTGCTCATGGCAGCCCGAACGTCCCCTTTCACCGACCACTTCTGAGAGAAGGACCCCATGGATCACGAGTACGAGGCGAAGTTCCTGGCCGTCGACGCCGCTGGTCTTCAGGCCAAGCTGGCCGCCCTCGGAGCCGTCCAGGCGTTCCCCCGCACCCTCCTCACCCGCAAGATCTTCGAGAACGACTCCCTCGACGGTGGGGCCTGGGTCCGCCTTCGGGACGAAGGCACCCGGTCTACGCTCACGCTCAAGCAGGTCACCGACGCCACCACGATCGACGGCACCAAGGAGATCGAGACCGAGGTGTCCGACCTGCACGCCACGGCCGACATCCTGCGCCGGGTCGGCCTCACCGAGGTGCGCTACCAGGAGAACTACCGCGAGGAGTGGCGCTTGGGCGAGGTCGCCTTCGACTTCGACACCTGGCCCGACCTCCCCACCTTCCTGGAGATCGAGGGGCCCGACGAGGCATCGGTCCGGCAGGCCGCCGCGCTGCTGGACCTCGACTACTCCGAAGCCCGCTTCGGCAGCGTCGACGAGATCTACAAGAGCGAGGCCGGCCGCGACATCCTCGCCGAGCCCACCCTCCTGTTCTCCGACGCCGAGAAGCGGGAGGACGCTTCCTCCGCTGTCCGCAGCCACTGATCAAGGGGGCGGACAAGCCATGCTCACGGAAGCCGCATTACGGCACAGGGTGATCCCCGGTATCGCCGAGTTCGCACGCGGTGGACTGCCAGCCCCAGCGGCCACCGATGACGGCAACGAGTGGGTCGACGGGCCCTGCTGGCTCTACTGCGGGCAGCGGTGGACTCGTGTCCTGTGGATCGGCCCCGCCCGTGTCGCGGGCGTCCAAGCACCGATGTACGCCTGCGGACCCTGCATCCGAGCGCTACAGGAACGGGTCTGGCAGTCCCTCCTCAGCAAGGACTGCCCCGGCGACTCCACCCAGTCGAACGACGACTCCGTGGTGGGACAACCGACGGCTGGCCGGAGGCCCGGCAAGCACCGGGGCCAAAGCAGGTTCCTCCGCAGAGGTTAGCTCCCGCCGTGGTCGCATGCGCCCGCCGTCCCCCCGCGGTGTGAGCGCTGGCGGCCAGGGAGGGTAATGGCGTTCGGGCCTTCCCTGAGACGAAGGCCCGAACGCTTCCCTCTGCCTGCGGGGCCAGCGATTCGGACCGGACAGAGCGACGGCTCAATCTTCGGAGAGCGCGAGAGATGACCGGGATCGTTTGGCGACGGCATAGATGGTGTGCCGGCGGGCGCTGCGGCTCGCAGGATGTGGGCAGGACTGCGCCCGATGTGCTGGACGCGCCCCACTGACCCGCCGCGTCGAGGTTTCAGGGGCCGTTACGGTCAGGACCATGGCCGCAGGGAAGCGTGTTGTCGTTGTCGGGGCCGGCGTGGCAGGGATCACCACCGCTGTCGTTCTCGCCGAGACCGGCGTCTCGGTGCATGTCATCGCCAAGGAGGTGCCGGGCGTCACCTCGCTGGCGGCCGGGGCGATGTGGGGGCCGTATCTGGTCGAGCCGAAGAACAAGGTCGACCAGTGGGGACAACGATCGCTAGAGATCTTCCGAAGGCTGGCAGAGGATCCGGCCACGGGCGTCCGGCTCGCCAGTGGAATCGAGGCATCCCGCACGGCCGAAGCGCCACCGGACTGGGCCACCCCCCTGCCCGGCTTCCGGCCATGCGGGCCGGCTGAACTGCCAGCCGGGTTCTCGGCCGGCTACCGGTTCACGATGCCGCTGATCGACATGCCCACCTACCTTGACTACCTCCTACGGCGACTCGATGCCGCAGGAGGAACAGTCGAGCGGCGCCGCCTGGCCTCACTCGCGGACGCCGGTCCAGCCACCGTGCTCGTCAACTGCACGGGCCTCAGCGCCAAGGCTCTACTTCCCGACCCTGGGCTTCGGCCCACCCGCGGCCAACACGTCGTCGTCACCAACCCCGGGCTGACCGAGTTCTTCTCCAAGGACACCGGCCTCTCATCGGACCTGCTGTGCTTCTACCCGCACGGCGACACCGTCGTCCTGGGCGGCACGGCCATTGACGGTGAGGGGGGCCTAGCCTCCGACGACACGGCGGCGGCGGCGGCGGCGAGCATCCTGGCGCGCTGTGCCGAGGTCGAACCCCGTCTTGCCGCAGCCCGCGTTCTGGAGCATCGTCTCGGTGTCCGGCCCACGCGGGCCACGGTCCGGGTGGAGGCTGACCGGCGAGAGGACGATGCTGTGGTCGTGCACAACTACGGGCACGGCGGGGCTGGCGTCACGCTGTCATGGGGTTGTGCCGAGGAAGTTCGTGGGCTGCTCCCGGACAAGTGAAGCAAAACAGTCCAGGACGCTTGCCTGTATCGGCTTCCCTAATATGCCGAACAGGGTCACGACTGCTTAGAAACCCGCTCCTCTTTAAGTGGGTTCGATTTCAATTGGCGCTTTCGAGCGCAGACGATCATTTTCCTCCTCCAGGGCCTTGACTCGTCGCTCAAGTTCGGCTCGCGCTGGCTTCTTTGGAGATGCCGGAGGCGGCGGGGCCTTGGTCTTCGGCGGCTCGGCAAGTAGTCCGATGGGTTCGAAGGCTACGATCGTCAAGCGGTCTTTTCCACATTCAGAGCATGGTTTCCAGTAACCTCCCGCATCGATTGGGTTAGTGTACGTGTAATGCGCCTTGGTCTCGATGATGTGGCCGCAGTACAGTCGGACACGCCATCGCATGATCTCGTGATCCTCCGTCTTGAAGGACTGCGGCAGTCTCGCGGCGTTCTCGAATGCCTGGCGACGACGCTCTGCCCTAACCGGATCTGCCCGGCATTTGGCGTTATCCTCGGCTACCTGTCGCCGGATATGCTCGCTACTCTCCTCGCTCTCCTTCTGGCGCTGGTGATCCCAACGACTGAGTTTGTATTCCTCTAACGGGACGCCGTTGCTCCGATATTCCACCTCGTTCACGACAGGAAGCGTAGTAACGATGCGCGACGCGGCCGAGGAGTTGAAGCGTCTTGGTCGACTATCTCGCGCGGTGTGATCATTTATGGCGGGAGGAGCTCATACGTGACTGCGCTCTTTCCAACCAGTCGGGTTAATTGGGCAGTGCGGCTGACAGACAGGCGAAGCCCCGGCCACCCGTAAGCATCCTCGACGACTCGGGAAGGTTGTCTCTCGCATAAAACGTGAGCGACCCCGGGCGCTCCTGCAGGCCCTGACCGCCTAGAGCTGGCGAGGAGGTGCCCGGTGATTCACCTCGCCAGCTGAAACGGCGCATTATACGCACCAGTTGCCTGAAGAAGACCTGGTCCGTGCCTGGACCCCTCGAACGGGACAGCTTCCTCGACCTCATTCGGCAGTGCGCGTATCACCAAAGAAAGGGTCCCAGCCGGTGGGTTCAACACCGGAGGTGGAGCCATAGCCCAGCTCCCGTAACGGAGGAGACAAAGCATGGAAAACACGCCAACGGCCACCAATGGTGGCTGCCACGAGGGCCACACCAGCCAGCCTCTCGGGAACGCTGGCCAGGTCGCCCGGCTTCAGCCCGTTCCCGCAGCTCCGTACGACAGCGAGCCCGCCGCGGGAGGGTCCCCTGTCCAGCGGGCGTTCACCTTCACCAGCACCGTCACGGGCGAAGAAGTGACCGTGACCTGCATGCCCGGCTGCATGGTCGACCACAAGGCAGACAGCGACACGCCCACGCACCCACACGACATCTACTGCGATATACCCGGCACAGCCGACGAACTGCCCCTCTACGGCCCGCTGTGCACCACGCGAGGCCCGGAGGACTTCCGCTTCCTCAGCTGGCAGATCCAGTCCCACCCCTTCTCGGGCCGGCCAGCGGAGAGGCTGCCGTTCGTGGTCATTGAGGTCTTCGATGACCACTACATCGAGTACCTCGAACCGGACACACTGCAGGTGATCATCGGCTGCCTACAGAAGCGGGTCGATTCCCTGCGCGAGGCCCACGCCCAACTCGTCAACGTCCGCACCGAGTACGTCAAACTTCCGGGGGTGGCAGCATGAAGGCAACGTCCGTCACCGAACGCGCCATCGCTGAGGTGGAAGCGTTCCGTACCAAGATGCGGGAAATCGGCTCGTGCTCGCCTGCCGTGGAGAAGTTCGCCGACGACGTGATCGTCGGCATCATCGTCTGCGGATCTCCGAGGGCCGCCGTCGAAGCGGCGATGCGTAACGTCCTCAGCGAGTCGACGGAGGTGACGGTATGACGACGTTGACCACACGTGCTGGCTTCGATGCCTTCCGTGACCGCATGTGCGACCACTTCGGGCGGCTGCCCAACGGGCTTGACAGCCAGCACCTCCACATCGAGCAGGCCCCGCTCGGCCCGGATGAGTACTTCACTCACCGGCTCGACAACGGCGGCCACCACATCGTCTACGACCCGCGGCAGACCAGCGGGCTCATGGTGCGCCAGTTCCTCGGTATTTACGCGACCTTCACCGAGGACTCGATCCGCGAGGGCGTCCGCGACGCCTACTACAAGGAAGATGTGGCGGGCGTTCGGGAAATTTTGGAGATCGTCCTCAGCGAGATCGACCGCACCCAGGATTCTGCGGGTGTGATGGGCTGGCTACGGGAGCTGCTGCAACAGGCCCGCACGAAAACCAAGCCAATGGCCGCGTGAGGACGACCGCGAAGACCGCGGGGGTCGGGGGTGTGCAGTTCCTGGACAGCCCCGGCCGCGTTGCCCAGCCCGCACCTGACAGCGAGCCTCTCAGAGAAAAGTGCGCGGACCGGGCTTGATGGCTGAGCCCGCGCCCTTACCGCCGTGGACGGTTGTTCGGGTGCACGGACACCAATGGCGAGGCGGGCTGTGCCCCATCCAGTGCGGGTCCAAGCGCGGATAGCCGCATGGTGGTCCGTCGGCGGGCGGCTTCAGCTCGGAGGTTCGGCGCCGGGTTGCGGCTCGTGTGCTGGATGCGTGTGATCAGGACCCGTGCGGGTTGGTGGGCGGTGGTGAGTTCACGTTGGGCAGCGGCTTCCTTGAGGAGCTGGTGGGGCTTGTGGCCGCCGGCTTCGGCATCGGCGAGGACGGTGGCGAGAGCGGGCCAGGCGGGATCGCTGAGAATGCGGTCGGCGTGGTTGGGGATGGCGGCGCGGACGTCGTGGACGAGGGTCCGGCGAGCCTGCTCGCTCGGTTGACGGGTGGCGAGGCCGTCGAGAACGGGTGTGAGGGCCTGATCGGCTGCCACCTGAAGGTGGCGAAGGGCCTGGCGGGCGGCTTCGGTCTGGTGAGCGTGGCTCTTCGCGTCGTGCCAGTGGGCGGCGAGGACCGTAGCCCAAACGAGGGCGGCGAGCAGGGTGGCCAGGACGCTTGCGTCGGGCCCGGTGGCGGTGTGGGCGATGTCGCGGGCGGCAGCGCGCAGGGTGTAGGCGGTCTGGTTCTCGGCGCGAACCTGGGAACGCTGGGCACGGGCGAAAGCTCGTGACGCGGCTCGGAGTTCGGCCTGAAGGTGAGCGGGGGCTTTCTGGGCAGTCGCTTCGATGAGTTCGCCGAGCGCGGTGATGTGGGCCTGGGCATGAGTGCCGTCGGCCATGTCGGTGTGGAGGGCGTCGAGGGCGTCGGTGGCCTCGTTCCAGGGGGTGGCAGGTTGGTCGCGGCGGGCGGTGGGGTGCTCCTCCGGCACGGTGGTTTCGAGGCGGGCCTTGAGTTTGGGGAGCGTGAGGTCGGGGGCGATCTTTCCGCCGGGGTAGAAGATCTGTTCGCCGTCGTTGTTGAGGTCGCCGGGTCGGCCGACGGCGTAGCCGAGGAGGTCTCCGGACGGTCCGCGGCGGGGTTTGACCACGATGCCGCCTGCTTCGAGGTAGGCGAGGAGTTCCTCCGCGCTGCTGGCGTGGGGAATGGCGGCGCGGATGCGGTCCTGGAGCCAATCGCGGCTGGTCTGCTCCCAGCCGAGCCGTTCGGTCTTGTGCATCTCGGCTTGGGTGGGCCGGCGTCCGGCGGTGCGGTCGCCCTTCTTCAGCTGGCGTAGGCCGTAGTCCTTCTCGATCTGGCGGCAGGCGTCGCCGACGCGGGCGCCGCTGTCGTGGAGCCTGGGGCGGCGGCCGTCTTCGCGGACGGTGGTGGCAAGGATGTGGATGTGGTCGTCGGCGTGGCGTACGGCGATCCAACGGCAGCCAAGGTCCTCTCCGGCGGGGGCGATGCCGGCGGCTTCGACGATCCGCTGGGCGATCTCGGCCCACTCGGCGTCGGAGAGGCTGCGGTCTTCGGGGGCTGCGCGTATGGGGCAGTGCCAGACATGGTCGGTGACCTTCTTACCGAACTCGCTGTTCCGAAGCAGGACAGGCTCGTCGAGGTGGCGGGCGAGCTGGGTGAGGGTGGCGTCTTGGTCACGGCCGGGGTCTGGCATGCCGAGCATGGCGAAGCCGGCGACGATGTGCGGGTCGGTGTGCTCGTCGTGGCGGCCGGGGCCGTAGAGGTAGGCGAGCAGGCCACGGGTGTTGGACCCGGCCGGTTTGATGGCGGCGATCACGCGGCCTGGTCCTTTATGCTGCCGGCGGGTTCACGCAGGGCCTCGGCGATCAGCTCCAGCAGGCGGTCCAGCTCGCCGAGCCGGTGACGGATGTCGGGCGGAGTCAGGTCGCTGTTGAGGGCACGGGCGATCTGGTTGACGTTGACGCCGATGCGGTTGAGCTCGCGCAGCACCTGGGCACGGAACATATGAGTGCGGCGGCGGCCCTCGGACAGCGGCAGATTCGCCGTGAACCGGCCACTGATGAAGGCGAGGACGATGTCGGCGGCGAAGCCGGACTCCCCCTTGTAGCCGTGCTCGGCGGCGGCCTCCTGGAGCCTGACGTGCTCGACGCTGGTGAACCGCATCGGACCGACACGGATGGTCCGCTTCGTGCCACTGAAACGACGGATCGCCGGCTGAACGCTCTGCACGTCTCCCTCAACGGCCGCCGGGGTGGCTGCGGACTCGGGGCGGAGAATCTGCTGCTGGACAGCGTGCAAAGTGTCTGGATCGGGGCTGCCCTCGGCCCCGACCTCCTGGTCCGGCGCCCCCTGGCGTCGGGCCGTCTCCGCCACCCCCGGGGCGGAGACCCCCGAAGACCGGCCTTGAGTCGGACTCGGGGTACTACTGGCTCCGCCAGGGGCCGTCCGTCCGAACGCCCGCCGCAAGCGTCCCAGCAGCGTTGGGGAGTGCGACGACAAAGGTGTCTCAACGTCGGTGTCTTCAGGCGGGTGCTCGTAGTGCGTCAAGGAAGCTGCTCCAGGTACGGCCGGCAGGCGGAGCGGAGATGCCTGTCCGGCAGGGTCGTCGTGCTGTCCACAGGGTGTGGAGATTGGCTGGGCGGTTGGCCGTCTGCTCGGGTGACCGGAAGGGTTCCGGTCACCCGAGCAGGCGGCGGTCAGCGCTTGGAGACCTCGATCCCGGCGGCTTCTAGTTCCGGCCGAAGCAGTTCCATCACCTCGGTCTGCCGCTCACTGCCGATCGTCAGGTCCCGGTCCTTCACTGCCGCTCGGAGCAGGCCGCGCGTGAGTTTGCCGTGCTGGTGGCCGGCGGCCCGGCCGATATCCGCCAGCTCCGCGATGGTCGCCTTCGCCGGACGGCCACCGCTCGGCCTGCCCTCCGGAACCTGTGCCGCGGGTTCCGTCCGCTCACCGCCGGCGGCTCGTGAACCGGCAGGAGCGGCGTCTGGCAGGTGGCTGTGACTGAAGTCGCCGACCGCTTGCTCCTGCGTCTGTACGGAACCGGTGTTCGGGGAGTCGTCGGACGGTGCGACGAGCTGGTGGATCTGTCGCATGAGGACGCCGAACGCGACCATCGCGGCGGCCGGAGGGACGGCGGCGACCACGTAGTCGAGGAACGGGACAGGGTGTGCGTTGCCCGTGCCGCTGACCCCAGCGACGTTCAGCGCTATGGAGCCGACCGATCCGACGGCGGTCACGGCGATCGCCCACGGGTCCGTGACGCGGCGCAGTGCCGCGCGCAGCATGAGCAGTTCGCCCGCGACGATGAACGCGTCCACGGTGGCGGGCCAGGCCCAGCGGCGAATGGGCGACGCTCCGAGCCCGTGCTGGCCGGCGACGTCAGCCAGGTGCGCGTAGGAGAGCCAGAACGCTCCGGCGGTCAGGGTGACGATGACGATGCCGGCCGCGCCGAGCGCGAACTGCTCGGCGTCAGCCTTCCTTTTCGGTCGCCCTTCGCTGGGGACGTCATCGTGCGGCTGCGGGGCTTGCATGAGGGGCGGAGTGGTCAAGCGGAAGGCTCCTGGGGGTAGCGGTGTGCGGCGTCTTTGCCGTCTCGGCCGTTGCACGTGCAGGTCAGGGCGGGACGGCAGCTCTCCTGATGTGCCGTCCCGGCGGGTGCTGGCGTCTTGTCCCACGTCGGGACAGGTATGCGGCGTTCTTGTCCCGACTCGGGACAAGAACGGCGCCGTCGGGGCGGGCTTGCTTGGGTCGGTGTGTCCCGTGAAGGGACGGCTGCGCAGCACCGTCCGTCCCAATAGGCAGGGCTGTGAGCTGCGGCGATACGGCATGGACGCCTGGGACGTGGCAAGACGGATCCCGGCAGCGTCTCCGGCGGGCAGCACTCCTGGAAACGCCTGCATTGCCGTCTTGTCCCTGGCTGACGTCTTGCCGGTGTGCTGTCTGACCTGCGAGATCACGGCAGGGACGGCAAGTACGGCAACCAGGAGCCGCGGATCAGCTCTCGCCGCGGCGGGCGTCGACTGGGTGGACGGCCGGACAGTACCGCCGCCACGCGTCGAGGAACTTGTGGCGCATGTAGCCCTTGCGCTGAGTCCGGTCGGCCATGCGTACATTGCCGGGCCGGATGTCGTAATCGCGCAGCATCGCGCCGAGTTCGCGGGCGGTCAGGCCGTAGCGGCCTCGTTCTCCCCACGGGGCTTCGGCGTCCGCGTTCAGGTAGTGCAGAAGATCCTCAGTGGAGAGGCTGTCCGCTTCCCTCTGGGCGAAGAAGACCCGACGGATGTCGGCGAGGATGCGCGCCCCGCTGGGGTGGTCCTCTTCTGCCGCCACCTCGGCGGCGACCATCCGCGCGCAGGCGATCCGCGCCAGCCGGGGCCAGCGACCGCCCGCCAGGTCGGCGACGATCACCAAGGGCTCCCACGTGTCGGCGGCGCGGTCTTCAACCGGCATATCCGGCTCCAGGTTCGCGGCGTCTTCCAGCAGCGGCCTGGCCAGTGCGTGGATGCGGTCGCGCAGCTCGTGCAGGGCGGGGATGTCCCGGCGGGAGCGGAAGGGCTTGACCTTCTCACCCTCGGCCCGGCGCCGCATGCGGATGACCACCGACCGGTCCATGACTGTGTCCGGCAGGTCCCCGATTCCCGCGATGGCCGCCATCGCGAAGGTGGCGAACTTGTGCGGGGTGTGGTCGTTACCGACGACCCGGGTGACGTACCGGCCGCGCTGATGGCCGGCGTTGAGCAGGCCGCGCGTCTCCTCGTTCTTCTCCGCGACCTTGGGGCCGAAGATGGTGTCGGCCTCGTCCACCAGCAACGTCGGCGGCTCGTCCTCGTGGATCGAGCGGAAGATGGCCGCCGGTGTGGTGTTGATGGTGAGCATGGGCTCGTGGACCGTCTCGGTCAGCACGTCCAGCAACCGCGACTTGCCGCAGCGCTTCGCCGGCCCCACCACTGCCAACCGAGGGGCGTGCTGCCACGCCGGCTGGAGATGTGTCGCTGCCACCCACAGAGTGATCGCGTCCAGTGCCTCAGAGGAGGGCGGGATCACGAACCGGGCTATCTGCGAGCGCAGCTCGTCCAGAGCCTTCGAGCCGACCGTCGGCTCCGCGTCGGGCATGGCATCCAGGCCGATCGCCGGGTCCGCCTCGTTGGTGCTGTCATCGGCCCTACTGTCGCTCGGGTCCGCCCTGCCGTCGGCCTGCGCGGGACGCAGGTGGGCTCCGGGCTGGCCGGGAATGGCCGTGGCGGGCCAGGCCGCTCGTGCGGGGACGGAATAGGTCTCGGGGTTCTCGGGTTGCACTGGGCGGCTCCTCGTCTGGCGGTTTCGGGTTTGCACACCCCTGCCGCCGGGTCGGTTCTCACGGGATTGCTGGGGAGTCTCGGGGCCTCCGGCGTTGCACCGCCGGAGGCTCCCCCTCTTCTCGCGGGCCTCTCGGCACCGCGAGCGACCACGGACAGTACGTCCACGCCGTGCCACAGTCCAGCGTTTCTGTGTCAGCTCAGCGCAGAAGCGTCTGTTACGCGTCAGGTCCTTCACGCTGCCAGCCCCAGCAAAGCCAACAAGTCTGCGGTCACCACCCGGTAGGTGTTTCCGAGACGGAGCACCTTGCACGGGTACTGGCCGCGCTTGGCGAGCTCGTACCCCTTGCTCCGCCCCAGTCCCAGCGCCCGATTGCCCGTCTCCAGGTCAACGGCCGCGGGGAGCTCAAGGAGCTCCTCGCGGCTCATCCCCTTCGCTCGGCCAACCTCTTCCTTCTCGCGCATGCGCGCTCCATCCACGACTGAGCCCACGGCGAACGCGCCCATCGCGCCCGTCTCCAGGTCTTGGAATCAACGCTAAGCGAGCTACTGTGTCTAAATGACACAGCGCCGTAGCGATCCTGGATCTAAGAAGGTCGACGACGAGGACGACGTCCCGGAGTGGGTGGATCAGGTCATGGCCACCGTGGCCGCCGAAGTCCGCAGACGACGGAAGGAACTGAGTTGGAGTGCACAGGACTTGGCCGACAAGTGCGAGGAGATCGGCCACCCGATCCCCCGCAACGTCATCGCCAACATGGAGTCCGGACGCCGCTCCAACCTTCCCCTGGTCGACGTCATCGTCTTGGCCGAAGCCCTGAACACCCCGCCCATCTGCCTCGTCTACCCGGTCGGATACGTCGACGACGTGCAGCGACTCCCGCTTCAGCACCCCACCACGGCGCTGGACGCGCTGCGCCGCTTCACCGGGGAGGAGACCGACCTCGGCACGGACGACGACATGCTCCGCTACTTCCGCGCCCACCACGCCGCCGAGGAGCAACTACGGAAGGCGCGCCGCGACGAGGACCACGCGCGCTACCACGCCGAGACCGCCCCGAACGCCGACCGTAAAGCCGAGGCCCTCCGCTCTCAGGCGCGTGCCGCCGAGGCGGCCGACGACGCCGCCAGCCAACTGCGCAGAATCCGCGCGTTCATCCGGGAAGAGGGCGTCACTCCCCCGTCCCTGTGGCCAGACGTGGCCACCGCGATCGACTCATCTGGGAGCGATCCCGAGACCACCGAGGAGAATGATCTTTGAAGGGCTCCACCTACCGCCGCTGCTCCTGTCGCGACCCGAAGACCGGCAAGGAACTCGGCACCTCCTGCCCCAAGCGCAACAGCAGGAACCACTGCACCTACTCCGTACGCCAGGAGCTCTCGCCCCGCGAGGACGGCAGTCGGCGTTCCTTCGCCCGAGGCGGGTACAGCAGCCTCAAGGCGGCCCAGGCCGACCTCGACCACGTGCGCGCCCTCCTCGGGCTGGCCGAATCGGACGACCCCGAGGGCACCGAACTGATCGCCGAGATGCTGGCCGAGGTCAGCCGCGAACGGTCCTCTCTGCCCGAGGTCGAGGAGACGAGGCGGCGTCTCAACTCCGGCCAGGACCTCATCGGCAGCTTGACCGTGGCCGAGTGGCTCGACCGGTGGCTGCCTGGCAAGCGCATACGCAAGTCCGGCCTCAACCGCTACGAGACCGACATCCGCGTGCACCTGAAGCCTCGCATCGGGAACCGCCGCCTGGACCGACTCCGCGTGAGCCACCTCAGCGAGATGTTCACGGACATCCGCGACGCGAACGCCCAGATCCTGGAGGACAACGCTCAACGGCGCGCCGCACTCGACGAGCTGGCGACCATACCGTGGAAGGGCGGGGAGCGCGCCCGCCGCAAGTCGATGAAGACCGCGATCGACGAGATGCCGCCCTTCCGCCGCATCACCGGTCCCGCCACGCGCCAGCACGTCAAGGCCACCCTCCGTGCGGCCCTGAACGACGCGATCGGGCAGCAGATCATCACCTTCAACCCCGCCGCCCACGTCGAGATCGATCCCGTACGCAAGCCGAAGGCGCTCGTGTGGACGGACGAGCGGGTCGCCAAGTGGGAGCAGACGGGCGAGAAGCCGTCACCGGTGATGGTCTGGACGCCGCAGCAGACAGGAGCGTTCCTCGACTTCGTCGCCGAAGACCGGCTGTACGCGATGTGGCACCTGATCGCCTTCCGTGGCCTTCGCCGTGGCGAGGCGTGCGGGCAGCCGTGGTCGGAGACGAACCTCGACACGCACGCCCTGACCGTCTCCTCCCAACTCGTGCAGGACGGCTGGGGGGTCGAGGCGTCCGATCCCAAGACGGACAGCGGGTATCGCGTGGTCGCGCTCGACGACGACACCGTGGACGTCCTGAAGCGGCACCGTGCGCGGCAGGAGGCCGACCGCCAGGAGTGGGGCACCGCCTGGGTCGAGACGGGGAACGTCTTCACCCAGGAGGACGGGTCCTGGCTCCACCCGGGCAAGGTGACCGATCTCTTCGAGCGTCTCGTCGCCGCATCCGGACTTCCGCCGATCCGTCTGCACGACCTCCGCCACGGCGCCGCCACCCTGATGCTCGCCGCTGACATCGACATCAAGATCGTGTCGGACACCCTCGGTCACAGTGATACCCGGATCACTCGGGACATCTACCAGAGCGTCCTGCCCCAGGTCGGCAGGAGCGCCGCCGAGGCGACCGCGAAGCTGGTCCCACTTCAGCGCAAGACCGAGGCCGAGAAGGCGGCGCGCAAGGCCGCGAAGAAGGAGAAGGCGAAGAAGGAGAAGGCCAAGAAGGCTGCGGCCAAGAACGCCGGCAAGGCGAAGGGCGGCAAGCCGAAGACCAAGGCGAACGCCCCAGGCAAGGGCGCCAAGAAGCCCAAGCGCGGCAAGTCCCAGAAGTAGGTTCCCGAGCGGCTCCGCTCACGCATCGCTCACGCAAGCAAAGTCACGGCACCTCGGCCGTGTGACGCGTCATGCCCCACGCAACAGAAAACCCCAGGTCACGAGCTATGCGACCTAGGGTTCGATGGAGCCGCCTTCGGGATTCGAACCCGAGACCTACGCATTACGAGTGCGTTGCTCTGGCCATCTGAGCTAAGGCGGCTTGTGCTGGGCACCATGGTGCGATCAGCGACGTCGGTAAGTCTACACAGTTTCCGGGGGTGCTCCGTACCCGCCCCGGAGGCCAAGGTTCCGGGGCGGGCGGCGCAGGTGGGGTGGGTGAGGGGCGGCTACGAGCAGCGCTTGCCGTCCTCGGGGGCGGTGCCGCGGAGCAGGTACGTGTCGATCGCCGAGTCGATGCAGGTGCTGCCGCGGCCGTACGCGGTGTGGCCGTCTCCCTCGTAGGTGAGGAGGCGGCCGGAGGAGAGCTGGTCGGCCAGGGCCTCGGCCCAGCGGTAGGGGGTGGCCGGGTCGCGGGTGGTGCCGACCACGACGATCGGGCTGGCACCGGCGGCCTCGATGCGGTGGGGCTCGCCCGAGGCCTGCACCGGCCAGTACGTGCAGTTCAGGGAGGCCCAGGCCAGGCCCTCACCGAAGACGGGGGACGCCTTCTCGAAGTCGGGGAGGGAGTCGCGGACCTCGTCGGGCGAGGAGAAGGCCGCGGGGAGGTCGAGGCAGTTCACGGCGGCGTTCGCGAACATCAGGTTGCTGTAGCCGCCGTCGGCCTCGCGCTCGTAGTAGCTGTCGGACAGGGCGAGCAGGCCGGCGCCGTCGTTCTCCTTCGTCGCCGAGGTCAGCGACTCGCGCAGCCGCTGCCAGGCGCCCTCGTCGTACATCGCCGCGATCACGCCGGTGGTGGCCAGGGACTCGGTGAGCTTGCGCCCGTCGGCGTCGCCGGTGGGGATCGGCTTGGCGTCCAGGTCGCCGAAGAACGCCTTCAGGTTCTTGCCCACCTGGGTGGGGGTGGTGTTCTTGTCGCCGAGGGGGCAGTCGGCGCGGCGTACGCAGTCCTTCGCGAAGGACTGGAAGGCGGTGTCGAAGCCCGCCGTCTGCTCCAGGTTCAGCCGGCGGGCGGGCAGCGACGGGTCCATCGCGCCGTCCAGCACCAGGCGCCCGGCCCGGTCCGGGAAGAGCCCCGCGTACGTCGCGCCGAGGAGCGTGCCGTACGACGCTCCGACATAGGTCAGTTTGTCGTCGCCCAGCACCGCGCGCAGGACGTCCATGTCGCGGGCGGCCTCGACCGTCGAGACGTGGCGCAGCAGCTTCGGCGAGTCCGCCCCGCAGCCCTCGGCGAACTCCTTGTACGCGTCGACCAGCTCATCCGTCTCGTCCTGGTCGTCCGGGGTGACGTCGGTCCGCGTGTACGCGTCCATCTCGCGGCCGTCCAGGCACTCGATGGGCTCGCTGCGGGCCACGCCACGCGGATCGACCGCCACCATGTCGTACTGGGCGCGGACCTTCTCCGGGTAGCCGATGCCCGCGTACTGCTGCAGGTAGCCGATGGCCGAGCCGCCGGGTCCGCCCGGGTTGACCAGGAGGGAGCCGAGGCGCTTGCCGGGGCCGGTGGCCTTCTTGCGGGCCACCGCGAGGCGGACGTCGCCCTCGGCCGGTTTCGCGTAGTCGAGCGGGGCCTTCATGGTGGCGCACTGGAAGCCGGGGACACCGCAGTCGCGCCAGCCGAGCTTCTGCTCGTAGTACGGCGACAGCTCGGCGGGCGTGGCCTTCGGCAGCGAGGCCAGGGACGCCGTCGCCGACTCCGTCGCCCCTGCCGCCTGAGCCGCCGGGCCGGCGGACGTCGACGCGCCCCCCGCCGAGCAGGCGGTGGCGAGCAGCGCGGCGGCGAGGAACGTGGCTCGGATCCGGATGCCGCCGATGCGGGTCCTGCGGTGAGTGCGCCTTGTGTGCATTCAGCGAGCGTAACTCTCCGCGACGACGCTGATGCGGTGCGTGGTTCGCGTGCCTCGTTCGTGTTACCCCGTCAAGCGGATGCGGCGCGCCAGGAGGGCGGCCGGGCTCAGCCCGCTCTGAGCGCCATGGTCATCGCCTCCACCGCCAGCAGCGGCGGCACATTGCGGTCCAGGGCGTCACCGCAGGCGGCGATCGCCTCGATGCGGCGCAGGGTCGCTTCGGGTGAGCTGGCGTGGGTCAGCCGGTCCAGGGCGTCCTGCGCGTCGGCGTTGGCGATCGCCACGCGGGAGCCGAGCTGGAGGGCGAGGACGTCGCGGTAGAAGGCGGTGAGGTCGGTCAGGGCGAGGTCGAGGCTGTTGCGTTGCGTGCGCGTTCTGCGGCGCTTCTGGTCGGCCTCCAGATCCTTGATCACGCCTGCCGTGCCGCGTGGCAGCCGGCCGCCCTGGGCCGCGCCCAGCGCCGCCTTCAGCTCCTCGGTCTCCTTGGTCTCGACCTCCTCGGCGAGCTGCTTGGCGTCCTCCGCCGCCGCGTCGACCAGTTCCTGCGCCGCCCGGAGGGCGCCGCCGACGTCCTCTACCCGCAGCGGCATCTTCAGCACGGCGGCCCGGCGCTCCCGGGCGGCCGGGTCGGTGGCCAGGCGGCGGGCGTGCTCGACGTGGCCCTGGGTGGCCCGGGCCGCCGCGGCGGCGAGGTCCGGTTCGATGCCCTCCCGGCGTACGAGCATGTCGGCGACGGCGTCCACCGATGGTGTGCGCAGGTTCAGGTGGCGGCAGCGGGAGCGGATGGTGGGCAGGACGTCCTCGATGGACGGGGCGCACAGCATCCAGACGGTCCGCGGGGCGGGCTCCTCGACGGCCTTGAGGACGGCGTTGGCCGACTTCTCGTTGAGCCGCTCGGCGTCCTCGACGAGGATGATCTGCCAGCGCCCGTTCGCCGGCGAGGTGAACGACTTGCGGACCGTGTCCCGCATGTCCCGCACCAGGATCTCCGCGCCCACCGCGCTCACCGTGCTGACGTCCGCGTGGGTGCCGAGGAGCGCCGTGTGGCAGCCGTCGCAGAAGCCGCAGCCGGGGACGCCCCCGAGGGCGCGGTCGGGGCTCACGCACTGGAGCGCGGCGGCGAAGGCCCGCGCCGTCTGTGTGACTCCCGCGCCGGGCGGGCCGGTGAACAGCCAGGCGTGCGTCATGCTCGACGCCTCCGGCGGCGGGCCCGCCGCCGCGGCGGCGGTGACGAAGGCGTCGGCGTCCCGGGCAGCGGTGGTGAGCTGCTCGCTCACCTTCTCCTGCCCGACGAGGTCGTCCCACACGGTCATGGGTCACGCCGTCCTTCCGTCACGCTCCGCCGTCGCACCGCGCCGCACCCGTCCGCGACGCGCCTTCCATTGTGCGGGGCGGCACTGACAACGAGGCCGGGCCCCGCGACCGACGGGCCCGGGGCCCGGGGCTCAGCGGCGCCCGCGGCCCTTGCCCCGGCGGCCATCGTCGCCACCGCGGCCGCCGGGGCCCTCGTCGCCCCGGCCGTGCTCGTCCTCGCGCGGCCCGAGCAGTTCGTCCGCCAGGGTCGGCAGGTCGTCGAGCGGCGTCTCCTCGGCCCAGTCGGAACGGCGCCGGCGGGGCGGCGCCTGGTCCGGGTCGATCTGGGGCAGCTCGCGCGTACGGTCCCGTGCCTCGGCCTCCCGGGTGCGGTCGGCACCACCGTCGCCGGGGCCGTCCTCCCGGAAGTAGCCCGGCGGGACCCGGTCGGCGGGGTCGTCGCCGCGTACGGGCGGCAGCACCGCCGTCTCGTCCGCGGCGCCCGGCGTCACCGGGGGCAGGACCGCCGTCTCGTCGACGTCCCGCGGCTCCACGGCCGGCAGCACCGTCGTCTCGTCCGCCGAACCGGCCGGCTCGGGCGGCTTGGGCAGCTCGGCCGTCACCTCGGACTCGGACTCCAGGGACCCGGACGCCGCGGATGCTCCGGACGCCCCGTCGGCCCGGGATCCGTGCCCGGATCCGTCCTCGGTGTCGCCGTCCCGCGTGTCCCGCACCGGCCGCAGGACGGCCGTGTCCTCCACGGGGCCGCCGGAGGCGTTCGTCGGGGTCACCACCGGCGTCGGCACGGTCGCGGCGTCCGCGGGGGCCGCGGTCCGCTTGGGCCGGGGCGCGTCGGCGGCGGGCGGCGCCGACGCCTTGGGGCCCGCGGAGGCCGCGGCAGCCGCAGCCTCCGCCGCCCGGCGCGCCTCCTCGGCCCGCAGCAGGGCCTCCTCGGCCTTGCGCTGCTTCTCCAGCCGCCGGGCCTCGGCCTCGGCGTGCAGCCGGGCCTCCTCCTCGGCCTGCCTGCGGCGGCGTTCCTCCTCGGCCCGCAGCCGCGCCTCCTCCTCGGCGCGTGCCTTCTCCTCGGCGAGGAGCCGTACCCGCTCCTCCTCTGCCTTCCGGCTCGCTTCCTCGGCCCGGAGCCGGGCCTCCTCCGCCTGCCGCTCGGCCTCGCGCCGCTGCGCCTCCTCCAGTTCGCGGCGCTTGCGCTCCTCCTCCTCGGCGCGCAGCCGCTCCAGCTGCTCGAGGCGCTCGCGCTCCAGGCGCTCCTCCTCGGCCTTGCGCGCGGCCTCTTCCTCGGCCTTGCGGCGGGCCTCCTCCTCGGCCTTGCGGCGCGCCTCCTCCCGGGCCTTGATCTCGGCCTCGGACAGCGGCAGCACCTGGTCGAGCCGGTGGCGTACGACGGTGCCGACGGCCTCGGGCTCCTGGCCCGCGTCGACGACGAGGTAGCGCCCCGGGTCGGCGGCGGCGAGGGTGAGGAAACCGGAGCGCACCCGCGCGTGGAACTCGGCGGGCTCCGACTCCAGCCGGTCCGGCGCCTCGGTGAACCGCTCGCGCGCGGTCTCCGGGGAGACGTCCAGCAGCACGGTCAGGTGCGGTACGAGCCCGTTGGTGGCCCAGCGGTTGATGCGGGCGATCTCGGTCGGCGACAGGTCGCGTCCGGCGCCCTGGTAGGCGACCGAGGAGTCGATGTAGCGGTCGGAGATGACCACGGCGCCGCGCTCCAGCGCGGGCCGGACCACGGTGTCGACGTGCTCCGCGCGGTCGGCGGCGTACAGCAGCGCCTCCGCGCGGTGCGACAGACCGGCGCTGGAGACGTCCAGCAGGATGGAGCGCAGGCGCTTGCCCACCGGGGTCGCCCCCGGCTCGCGCGTGAGCACGACTTCGTGCCCCTTGCCCCGGATCCACTCGGCGAGGGCCTCGGCCTGGGTGGACTTCCCGGCGCCGTCACCGCCCTCCAGGGCGATGAAGAAGCCGCCCGTCGCGGGCGTCGGCACCGGGTCGTCGCCGCCGAGCAGGGCGTCCCGCAGGTCGTGCCGGAGCGGAACGCCGGACCGGTCGTCGACCTTGGCCAGCACCAGCGCGGCCACCGGCAGCAGCAGCGCGCCGACGAGCATCAGGACGAACGCGGCGCCGCCGTGCGCGAAGACGAACTTGCCGCTCTCCAGGCGGTGCGGGCCGATCGCCGCGGCGACCACGGGTGCGACGACGGCGCCGAGGGCCACGCAGACCCGGACGACCGCGTGCAGGTGCTCGGTCGTGCGGGCCCGGCGGCCGTCCTCGGTCTCCTGGTCGAGCAGCGCGTGCCCGGTGTTCGCGGTCACGCCCGCGCCGACACCGGCCAGCACGAGGAGCAGCAGCACGGTGGTGTCGTCCGGGACGAGGCCGGCGGCCAGCAGGGCGACGCCGGCGAAGGCGATCGCCAGCGCGAGCAGGCGGCGTCGCGACAGGGAGGGCAGCAGGGCGGGGGCCGTGCGGATGCCGACTACGACGCCACCGGTGAGCGCGCCCACCATCAGCCCGTACAACACGGGGCCGCCGCCCAGGTCCTTGGCGTGCAGCACCGCCACGGCGACCACGGCGGCCACGACGGCGGCGACCGCCGCGCAGGCGAAGACCAGCAGGGGCAGGACGCCGGTGCGGCCCTTGTCGACGCCGGTGCCGCTCTTGGGACGGCGCAGGCCCTCCAGCGGCGACCGCGCGCGCGGGGTGCGGACGCCGGGCAGCTCCAGGAAGGTCACCACGGACAGGGACGCGGCGAAGAGACCGGCCGCGACGTACGAGGCGAGCGCCGCCTGGTGCTCGGCGAACCAGTCGATGCCGGCGCCCAGCAGGTTGTTCACCAGTGCCGCGACGACCAGTACGGCGGCGGCGAGCGGGATCGCGACGAAGCCCGTGCGCAGCGACAGGCGGCGCAGCGTGTCCATGTGGTCGGGCAGCGGCCGTACGGTCGCGCCCTCCAGGGGCGGCGCCGGCAGCAGCGCGGGGGCCGCGCTCTCGCGGCACACCGTCCAGAAGCGCTCGGCGACGCCGGTGACGAAGGCGGTCACCAGGAGCACGGCGAGGGCGTTGTCCGGCGTCCAGTCGATCCACAGGGGGGCGACGATCAGCAGGGCGGCCCGCAGCCCGTCGGCGCCGACCATGGTCCAGCGGCGGTCGAGCGGGCCGTCCTGCGAAGTGAGTGAGGTGAGGGGCCCGAGCAGGACGGCGCCGAAGAGCAGCGTCGCCAGGATGCGGACGCCGAAGACGGTCGCCACCGCGAACGCCACGCCCCGGTAGCCGCCGCCGAACGAGCCCGCGCCGATCGCCGCCTGGACGGCGAGGAGGACCAGCACCAGCAGGGCGAGGATGTCGCCGACACCCCCCACGAGCTGTGCGCTCCACAAACGCCGCAGCTGCGGCCGGCGCAGCAGGGCGCGGACGGCGCGCTCGCGGGAGTCCGCGACCAGGGCGTCGTCCGGGGCGGGGTGAGGGGCCGTTGGTTGCTCGGCTCGCGTCATGCGTTCAGCCTATCGGTCGCCGCCGACAGTCCGGCATGCCCGGCGGCACGTACGAACGCCCCGGCATCCGAATGATGCCGGGGCGTTCGTTTTGCGAAGGTGCGTGCGGGCCGGCCGGTCCGCACCCGGCGTTCTCCCGGTCGCTCCCGGTTCTGAGCCGGGCTCAGTCCTCCGACGCCCGCGAGGCGGTCGCCTCCTTGGTGACCGTCTTCTTCGCGGTGCTCTTGGCGGCGGTGGTCTTCTTGGCGGCCGTGGTCTTCGCCGCGGCCGTCTTCTTGGTCGCCGCCGCCTTCTTGGCCGGGGCCTTCTTGGCCGGAGCCTTCTTGGCGGCCGTCTTCTTGGTGGCCTTCTTCGCCGTCTTCTTGGCGGGCCCCTTGGCGCGCTTCTCGGCGAGCAGCTCGTAGCCGCGCTCCGGCGTGATCTCCTCGACGCTGTCGCCGGAGCGCAGGGTCGCGTTGGTCTCGCCGTCGGTGACGTACGCGCCGAAGCGGCCGTCCTTGACCACGACCGGCTTCTCGCTGACCGGGTCGGTGCCCAGCTCCTTCAGCGGCGGCTTGGCCGCGGCCCGGCCACGCTGCTTGGGCTGGGCGTAGATCGCCAGCGCCTCCTCCAGCGTGATCGTGAAGAGCTGCTCCTCGGCCTGGAGGGACCGCGAGTCGGTGCCCTTCTTCAGGTAGGGCCCGTAGCGGCCGTTCTGCGCGGTGATCTCGACGCCCTCGGCGTCGGCACCGACGACGCGCGGCAGCGACATGAGCTTCAGGGCGTCGTCCAGGGTGACGGTGTCCAGCGCCATCGACTTGAACAGCGAGGCCGTGCGCGGCTTCACGGCGTTCTTGCCGGTCTTCGGGGTGCCCTCGGGGAGCACCTCGGTGACGTACGGGCCGTAGCGGCCGTCCTTGGCGACGATGGTGTGGCCGGTGGCCGGGTCGGTGCCCAGCTCGAAGTCGCCGCTCGGCTTGGCGAGCAGTTCCTCCGCCAGCTCGACGGACAGCTCGTCCGGGGCCAGGTCGTCGGGGACGTCGGCGCGCTGGTGGTTCTCGGCGTCCTTCTCGCCGCGCTCGACGTAGGGGCCGTAGCGGCCCACGCGCAGCTTGATGTCGTTGCCGACGGGGAAGGACGACACCTCACGGGCGTCGATCGCGCCGAGGTCGGTGACGAGTTCCTTGAGGCCGCCCAGGTGGTCGCCGTCGCCGTTGCCCGCCTCGGCCGCGCCGCCGGTCCCGGTGCCCTCACCGAAGTAGAAGCGCCGCAGCCACGGCACCGCCTGCGCCTCGCCGCGCGCGATGGCGTCGAGGTCGTCCTCCATCTTGGCGGTGAAGTCGTAGTCGACGAGCCGCCCGAAGTGCTTCTCCAGGAGGTTGACCACGGCGAAGGAGAGGAAGGACGGGACGAGTGCCGTGCCCTTCTTGAAGACGTAGCCGCGGTCCAGGATGGTGCCGATGATCGACGCGTACGTCGACGGGCGGCCGATCTCGCGCTCTTCCAGCTCCTTGACCAGCGACGCCTCGGTGTAGCGGGCCGGGGGCTTGGTGGCGTGGCCGTCGACCGTGATCTCCTCGGCCGTCAGCGCGTCGCCCTGGGCGACCTGCGGCAGACGGCGCTCGCGGTCGTCCAGCTCGGCGTTCGGGTCGTCGGCGCCCTCGACGTAGGCCTTGAGGAAGCCGTGGAAGGTGATGGTCTTGCCGGAGGCGCTGAACTCGACGTCGCGGCCGTCGGAGGCGGCGCCGCCGATCTTCACGGTGACGCTGTTGCCGGTCGCGTCCTTCATCTGGGAGGCGACGGTCCGCTTCCAGATCAGCTCGTACAGCTTGAACTGGTCACCGGTCAGCCCGGTCTCGGCGGGCGTGCGGAAACGATCACCCGAGGGACGGATCGCCTCGTGCGCCTCCTGGGCGTTCTTGACCTTGCCGGCGTACGTCCGCGGCTGGGGCGGCAGGTAGTCGGCGCCGTACAGCTGCGTGACCTGGGCGCGGGCGGCGGAGACCGCCGTGTCGCTCAGGGTCGTCGAGTCCGTACGCATGTAGGTGATGTAGCCGTTCTCGTACAGCTTCTGGGCGATCTGCATGGTCGCCTTGGCGCCGAAGCCGAGCTTGCGGCTCGCCTCCTGCTGGAGCGTCGTCGTACGGAACGGGGCGTACGGCGAGCGGCGGTACGGCTTGGACTCGACCGAGCGGACGGCGAAGCGCGTGTTCTCCAGGGCGGCGGCGAGCGCGCGGGCGTTCGCCTCGTCGAGGTGGAGGGTGTTGGCGCTCTTGAGCTGCCCCAGGGAGTCGAAGTCGCGGCCCTGGGCGACCCGCCGGCCGTCGACCGTCTGGAGGCGGGCGACCAGCGACGACGGGTCGGAGGCGTCGCCCGCGCGGCCGGTGGCGAAGGTGCCGGTGAGGTCCCAGTACTCGGCGGAGCGGAACGCGATGCGCTCGCGTTCCCGCTCGACGACGAGGCGGGTGGCGACGGACTGGACGCGGCCCGCCGACAGCTTCGGCATGACCTTCTTCCACAGGACCGGCGAGACCTCGTAGCCGTAGAGGCGGTCGAGGATGCGGCGGGTCTCCTGGGCGTCGACCAGCTTCTGGTTGAGCTGGCGCGGGTTGGCCACGGCCGCCCGGATCGCGTCCTTGGTGATCTCGTGGAACACCATGCGCTTGACGGGGATCTTCGGCTTGAGGACTTCCTGGAGGTGCCAGGCGATGGCCTCGCCCTCGCGGTCCTCATCGGTGGCGAGGAAGAGCTCGTCGGAGTCCTTCAGCAGGTCCTTGAGCTTCCTCACCTGCGCCTTTTTGTCGGCGTTGACCACATAGATCGGCTGGAAGTCGTGTTCGACGTCCACACCGAGGCGGCGGACCTCGCCGGTGTACTTCTCGGGCACCTCGGCGGCACCGCTGGGAAGGTCGCGAATGTGCCCGACGCTCGCCTCGACGACGTAGCCAGGGCCGAGATAGCCCTTGATCGTCTTCGCCTTGGCAGGCGACTCGACGATGACGAGTCGGCGGCCGCCGTTCGCGGTCTCGCTGGTCGGGGACAACTTCGCTCTTCTCTCCGGTCGACGCTGGGCCTCCCCGGGCCGTGGTCCCCGGGGTCGGGTCGTACTGCGTTTCGGTCGTGACGCTGCGGAGTGTGACGGTACCTCCCGCCCCCGTGTCAAACGGGAAAAGCCCGCAACGGCCACTCGAACGGTAACCCGACGAACCCTGTTCCTGCCGCCCGGAGTGGTCACCGGCCCCGATCCGGATATCCGGAGCGCGATCTCCCGATTACGCGGGGGAGAGTGCGGCGGGGGACCGGAACCGGCCTCTCACACGTGCGACAGGCACCATGCCCCGAGGGCCAGCGCGACCACGGCGGCGACGCTCGCGACGGTCGCCGATGCGACGGGGCTCACACCGTGCGCGACGGACCGGCCGTGCCGCACCCGCGTCGTGGTCCACACCAGCAGACCGGCCCCGAACAGGGCGAACACCAATCCCGCGAAGATCGCCGGCCCGCTCTCCATGGTCCCCGTGCCCCTTTTCTCCACCCCGCGCGTGTGCAGCATCGGGGACGCTGTCACGCGTGGGCGGCGGGCAGGCGAACCCGAGGTGAACGGGGAGCCGACGGGCGGTCGGCCACCGCGCGTGGCTCGTTCTTCCCGTTCGGCGACGGAAGGCCGGGACCGGTGAGGCACGTCTCCGGAAGACACGTCTCCGCGCGGCATGTCTCTACGCCGGTTCGAGGAAGCCCTGCTCCACCAGCAGCCGGATCTGGGCGGGCGTGCGGTCGCGCAGCGCCACCGGGTCCTCGCCGACCAGCTGGGCGATGGCGTCCAGGATGCGGCCCGCGCTCATGGTGCCGTCGCAGACGCCGGCGAAACCGGCGCCGACCGTGTCGACCCGGGTGGCCCGGCGCATGCCGCGGTTCTGGCGCAGGACGACGTGCTCCGGATCCTCGGCGCCGGGCAGCCCGACCTGCTCCTGGACGACCTCGCCGGCCAGCGTGAAGTGCGCTTCGAGCAGCGCGGCGTCGTCGTGGGCGCGGAGGTAGTCGACGCGGTCGAAGTGCGCGCGCACCGTCTCGCCGAGCGGCTGCTCGATCGGGTGCGGCCACTCCTCGGCGACGACCGAGGGCTCGGCGGCCCCGGTCCGGCGCAGCGTGATCCAGCCGAAGCCGACGGCCTTGACCTTGCGCGCTTCGAACTCGTCCAGCCACGCGTCGTACCGCGCCTGGTACTCGCCGGCGTCACCGCGGTGGTCGCCCGCGTCCCTGAGCCACAGCTCGGCGTACTGCGTGATGTCCTGCACCTCGCGCTGCACGATCCAGGCGTCGCAGCCGCGCGGCACCCACGAGCGCAGCCGGTCCGTCCAGTCCTCCCCCTCCACGTGCTGCCAGTTGGCGAGGAAGTGCGCGAACCCGCCCGGGTTCAGCCGCTCCCCCGTCTCCTGAACGAGCCGGCGGCACAGATCGTCCCCGCCCATGCCGCCGTCGCGGTAGGTGAGGCGGGCGCCGGGCGAGATCACGAAGGGCGGGTTGGAGACGATCAGGTCGTACGTCGCGTCCTCGTCGACCGGCTCGTACAGCGAGCCCTCGCGCAGCTCGGCCGCCGAAGCCCCGGACAGGGCGAGCGTGAGCGAGGTGATGTGCAGCGCGCGCGGGTTGACGTCGGTCGCGGTCACGCGCGTGGCGTGCGCGGCGGCGTGCAGCGCCTGGATGCCGGAGCCGGTGCCGAGGTCGAGGGCGGCGGAGACGGGCGTGCGCACGGTGAGGCCCGCGAGGGTCGTGGAGGCGCCGCCGACGCCGAGGACGACGCCCGGGGCGTGGTTGCCGATGCCTCCGGCGCCGCCGACCGCGCAGCCCAGGTCGGAGACGATGAACCAGTCCTCGCCGCCGGGTCCGCCGTAGGGCCGTACGTCCACCGTGGCCGCCACCTCGTCTTCCGCCCGGACCAGCCAGCCGGCCTCCAGGCAGGCGTCGACGGGCAGAACGTCCGTCACGCGCGCGTGGGGCACGGGTTGCTGGAGCAGGAACAGCCGGACGAGCAGTTCGAGCGGCGTGTCGCCGCGGGTGGCCCGGAGCGCGGGCACGGTCTCGCTGCGCGACAGCGCCGCGTAGGCGGGGGCGCCGAGCAGCTCCAGCAGTCCGTCGGCGGTGAAGGAGGCCCCGAGCAGGGCGTCCCGCAGCCGGGCGGTGACGTCGGGGCGGTCGGCGGAGGGCAGGGGGGACAGGCTGGCGTTACTCACACCCCCATTGTGGCCCCGCTCTCCGCCCTCCGCCCCGTGTCCGCCCGGGGGATCAGCCCGCCGCGGCCGACGGCGTCACGGAAGCCGCCTTGCAGCTCTCCTGCTTCGCCATCGCCTGGCCGACCTCACCCTCCTCCAGGGTCTTCAGCGCGTCGCTGCCGCTCTTGCTGAGCTTGTTCAGCTCGGTGGCGATGTCCTTCAGGCCGTCGGCGAACTTCGCCTGGTCCTTGGTGTCGAGGTCCTCCACCTGCTTCCTGAGGGAGGCGTACGACGAGGAGAGGCCGTTCAGCTCGGTGACCGCGTCCTTCTGCTTCTTCTCGCCGTCCTCGACATCCGGAGCACCGGCCTTCTGGACGGTGGCGCCCATCGCCTTGTAGGCGTCGGACATGTCCTGGAACGCCTTCGCGTCGGTCTTCTGGACCTCCGCCGGAGTGCTGTTGTCCGAGGTCTCCTTCTGGATCGCCGCGTTGGCCGCCTCGATCTTCTTGGCCTGCGGCTGCACGCCGTCGCAGACGTCCTTAGCCCAGGAGTTCAGCTTCTCGTTGTCGTCGCTGCCACCGCATCCCGTCAGCGCCAGTGCCAGTACCGCACCGCCGGACAGTGCGACCGCGAGCTTCTTGTTCACCGGTTTGGTCCCTTCCATGGCTCTCGGCCCCGGAACATACACGCCGGATGGGGGACATCCGCCGGACGAACATCCGTTAAGACCGTATTGAAGCCATTTGCACCAAGAGAGAGAAGGGTCACGGCGAAGGGAGCGCACGGGTACGGGCCGGGCGGACGACGCGCCAACACGCGCCGTCCGCCCGGCCCTTGAGCTGCACCTCCTACGAGGGCTCCGCGCCGCCCGCTACGAAACCACGGCCGGATCGGCCGACTTGGGCTCGTGGCCGGCGTTGTCTTCGTCACCCATCGCGATCCCGCGCCGCTTGGACACGTAGACCGCCCCCGCGATGACGAGGAACGCGAGAACCGCGATCACCACCCGCACGCCGATGCTCTCGTCGGCGCCGTAGGAGAACTTGATGACGGCGGGCGCGATGAGCAGTGCCACCAGGTTCATGACCTTCAGCAGCGGGTTGATGGCCGGTCCCGCGGTGTCCTTGAACGGGTCGCCGACCGTGTCGCCGATCACGGTGGCGGCGTGGGCCTCACTGCCCTTGCCGCCGTGGTGGCCGTCCTCGACGAGCTTCTTGGCGTTGTCCCAGGAGCCGCCGGAGTTGGCGAGGAAGACCGCCATCAGCGTGCCCGCGCCGATGGCGCCCGCGAGGAACGCGCCGAGCGCGCCCACGCCGAGCGTGAACCCGATGAAGATCGGCGCCAGCACGGCGAGCAGTCCGGGCGTGGCGAGTTCCCGCAGGGCGTCCCTGGTGCAGATGTCGACGACCTTGCCGTACTCCGGCTTCTCGCTGTGGTCCATGATTCCGGGCCGCTCCCGGAACTGCCGCCGCACCTCGTAGACCACCGCGCCCGCCGACCGCGACACCGCGTTGATCGCCAGCCCCGAGAAGAGGAAGACGACCGCCGCGCCCGCGATGAGCCCGACCAGGTTGTTGGGCTGCGAGATGTCCATCATCAGGCTCATCGGCGCGCCCTCGCCGCTGAGTTTCTCGCCGACGTCCGCCGCGCCGGTGGTGATGGCGTCGCGGTACGACCCGAACAGGGCCGCCGCCGCG
Source organism: Streptomyces sp. WAC 04229 (assembly GCF_003947455.1). Taxonomy (GTDB): domain Bacteria; phylum Actinomycetota; class Actinomycetes; order Streptomycetales; family Streptomycetaceae; genus Streptomyces. The sequence continues at coordinate 56,085 of NZ_QHJH01000009.1, forward strand.
AGGACCGCGGTGGCGATGGCGATGCCCTTGGTGATGGCCTTGGTGGTGTTGCCGACGGCGTCCAGGTCGGTGAGCACCTGGGCGCCGGCACCCTCGACGTCACCGGACATCTCGGCGATGCCCTGCGCGTTGTCGGAGACCGGGCCGAAGGTGTCCATGGCGACGATCACCCCGACCGTGGTGAGCAGGCCCGTGCCGGCCAGCGCCACCGCGAACAGCGCCAGCATGATCGAGGCTCCGCCGAGCAGGAACGCCCCGTAGACGCCGAGTCCGATCAACAGGGCGGTGTAGACGGCGGATTCGAGACCGAGGGAGATACCGGCGAGGACGACGGTGGCGGGACCGGTGAGCGAGGTCTTGCCGATGTCCTTGACGGGACGCCTGGTGGTCTCGGTGAAGTAGCCGGTGAGCTGCTGGATCAGCGCGGCGAGCACGATGCCGATGGCCACCGCGACCAGCGCGAGGATCCGCGGGTCACCGCTCTTTCCCGCGATCGCCGCGTCGGTGACGCCGTCCAGCTCCGAGTACTTCCCGGGCAGATAGACGAAGACGGCCACCGCGACCAGGACGAGCGAGATCACCGCGGAGATGAAGAAGCCCCGGTTGATCGCGCTCATGCCGCTGCGGTCGGAGCGCCGGGGCGCCACCGCGAAGATGCCGATCATGGCGGTGATCACACCGATCGCCGGCACCAGCAGCGGGAACGCCAGCCCGGAGTCGCCGAAGGCCACCTTGCCGAGGATCAGTGCGGCCACCAGGGTGACGGCGTAGGACTCGAAGAGGTCGGCGGCCATTCCCGCGCAGTCGCCGACGTTGTCGCCCACGTTGTCGGCGATGGTCGCGGCATTGCGCGGATCGTCTTCCGGAATGCCCTGCTCGACCTTGCCGACCAGGTCGGCGCCGACGTCGGCGGCCTTGGTGAAGATGCCGCCGCCGACCCGCATGAACATCGCGATCAACGCGGCACCGAGGCCGAAGCCCTCCAGGACCTTCGGCGCGTCGGCCGCGTACACGAGCACCACGCAGCAGGCGCCCAGCAGGCCGAGCCCCACCGTGAACATGCCGACCACGCCGCCCGTGCGAAAAGCGATCTTCGTCGCCTTGTGCGAGACGAGAGTGAGATCCTTTTCCGGTTCGCCCGGGGCCGGGGTCGCTTCCCGCGCCGCCGCGGCGACGCGCACATTGCTGCGCACGGCGAGCCACATGCCGATATAGCCGGTGGCCGCCGAGAACGCCGCGCCGATCAGGAAGAAGATCGATCTCCCGGCTCGTTGATTCCAGTCGTCCGCGGGCAGCAGCATGAGCAGAAAGAACACGACGACGGCGAATACGCCGAGCGTGCGAAGCTGCCTGGCCAGATAGGCGTTCGCGCCTTCCTGGACGGCCGCCGCGATCTCTTTCATGCTCTCGGTGCCCTCGTCCGCCGCGAGCACCTGGCGCACCAGGATTCCCGCGAGCACCAGGGCGGCCAGTGCGACGACGGCGATGACCGCGATCAGGACACGGTTTCCGTCGGTGAGCACGGCGGCCGCGAGGGTCGAGGAGTCGCCCAACTGATGAGGGGTGGAAAGCTCCGCCATTCGTCCTCCTTGACGCTTGGGCTGAGCTCAAGATGTGGACGGGATTGTAGGTACCGGAAGCTGATCAAAACAGTGCACGACAAAAGGAAATGACCTGTCAACCACAAGGACCCGAGAAGTAGTAATGCCCTTCCCGCATTAACGTCTTGGTTTCCTGTTGTGATCCATTTACCGCGCCATTGATCGTGAATGAATTCACTTGGCGCCCGCACGGCACCACTGTATGTCCGCACATGACGAAGGGCCCTACGAGGTAGGGCCCTTCGGGTGAAACGGGTGAGTGAGGCGGGAGCGGTCAGACCGGCGGGAGCACCGCCGGCGCGGTCGGCCAGGTCATGCGGATCAGTCCGCCGTCCTCACCGGCCTTGACCTCCACGTCGTCGACGAGTCCGCTGATGACCGCGAGGCCCATCTCGTCCTCCTCGGCCTCCGGTTCGTCGGCCCCGGAGCCCGGGGTCCGGTCACCGGGGACCGCGTGCGGCGCCTCGTCGCCGACCTCGATGGAGAACTGCTTCTCCTCCTCGATCAGCGACACCTTGACCGGCGCCGTGATGCCGACGTGCTGATGCAGGCCCACAGCCCGCGTGCATGCCTCACCGACGGCGAGCCTGACCTCGTCGAGGACGGCCTCGTCCACTCCGGCCCTGCGTGCCACGGCGGCCGCCACCAGACGGGCGGTACGGACATGCTCGGGCAGCGCGCTGAAGCGGAGTTCAACGGTGGCCATGCATCCCCCTCGGAACTACGGGCGTGCTTCCGAGGGTCCGGGCCGCCGACGGCCCGGACCCCCCTCGTTCTCTCACCGTCCCGGGCTCGCGGGCCCGGGACCGGTCGTCAGTCGGTGGCCGCCACCGCTTCCTCGACCGAGGTGTGAATGGGGAACACCTTGGTGAGGCCGGTGATACGGAAGATCTTGAGAATGCGCTCCTGGTTGCAGACCAGGCGCAGCGAGCCCTCATGGGCGCGCACCCGCTTCAGTCCGCCGACCAGCACGCCGAGCCCCGTGGAGTCGAGGAAGTCCACGCCCTCCATGTCGACGACGAGGTGGAAACTCCCGTCGTTCACGAGCTCGACCAGCTGCTCACGCAGCTTGGGCGCGGTGTATACGTCAATTTCGCCACCGACCTCGACGACCGTACGATCGCCGACGGTACGGGTCGACAGGGACAGGTCCACGGATCCTCCAGCACCTTGCTATCGAGCGGTCGTCCATCGGGACACCTCGGCTTGAAGCCCCCAGGACGGTACGCCAGCCGCGATGGCATTCAATCACTTACCGGCAGGCGCGCACGACGCCTTGGTCCCATTGTCCGTCACGCCAGTGACAGACTCGGTGCCGATGGCCAAGAATCACCGACCCGATCGACCCCCGGCGGAGCCCGGCTCCCGGCCGGAACCAGGCACGGTCCTGGACCGGCTCGCCGCGGGACCGAGTCGGGCTGCGCGCATCACTCATACGGAGCACTTGCCCCCGCGTGCGGGCCGTCATGCCGTCTGGCCGGACCGGATTCGCCCGGAGGTCGTCGCCGCCGTGCAGGCCGCGGGCATCGAACATCCGTGGGCCCACCAGGCACGCGTCGCCGAGCACGCCCTGGACGGCGACTCCGTCGTGGTCGCCACCGGCACCGCCTCCGGCAAGTCGCTGGCCTATCTGGTGCCGGTGCTGTCGACGCTCCTGGACGGCTCCGAGGCCCCCAACGGACGCGGCGCCACCACCCTCTACCTGGCCCCGACCAAGGCACTCGCGGCCGACCAGTGCCGGTCGGTGAAGGAACTTTCACAACCTCTCGGCACGGCCGTCCGCGCCGCGGTCTACGACGGCGACACGCCGTTCGAGGAACGCGAGTGGATCCGCCAGTACGGCACCTACGTGCTGACCAACCCGGACATGCTGCACCGCGGCATCCTGCCGTCCCACCCCCGCTGGTCCTCCTTCCTGAAGTCGTTGAAGTACGTCGTCATCGACGAATGCCACACCTACCGCGGCGTCTTCGGCTCCCACGTCGCACAGGTGCTGCGCAGGCTGCGCCGACTGTGCGCCCGCTACGGCGCGTCGCCCGTGTTCCTGCTCGCCTCCGCCACGGCCGCCGAGCCGTCGGTGGCGGCCCGCCGGCTCACCGGGCTCCCGGTCGTCGAGGTCGCGGACGACGCCTCCCCGCGCGGTGAACTGGTGTTCGCCCTCTGGGAGCCGCCGCTGACCGAGCTGGAGGGCGAGAAGGGCGCCCCGGTGCGCCGCACGGCCACCGCCGAGGCCGCCGACCTGCTCACCGACCTCACTGTCCAGGGGATGCGGTCGATCACCTTCGTACGGTCCCGGCGCGGCGCCGAGCTGATCTCGGTGATCGCCCAGGAGCGCCTCGCCGAGGTCGACCGCTCCCTGACCCGGCGCGTGGCGGCCTACCGCGGCGGCTACCTCCCCGAGGAACGCCGCGCCCTGGAGCGCGCCCTGCACTCCGGCGAACTCCTGGGGCTCGCGGCGACGAACGCCCTCGAACTCGGCCTCGACATCTCCGGCCTGGACGCCGTGGTGATCGCGGGGTACCCGGGCACACGGGCTTCGCTGTGGCAGCAGGCGGGCCGGGCGGGTCGCGCGGGTCAGGGGGCCCTGGCGGTGCTGGTCGCCCGGGACGACCCGCTGGACACCTTCCTCGTCCACCACCCCGAGGCGCTCTTCGACCAGCCCGTCGAGTCCACCGTCCTCGATCCCGACAACCCCTACGTCCTCGCCCCCCACCTGTGCGCGGCGGCGGCCGAGCTGCCCCTGACGGAGGAGGACCTGAAGCTCTTCGGCCCCGCCTGCGAGGAGCTGCTGCCCCAGCTGGAGGCGGCCAAGCTGCTCCGCCGGCGGACCCGGGCCTGGCACTGGACACGCCGGGAGCGGGCCGCCGACCTGACGGACATCCGCGGGGAGGGCGGACGTCCGGTCCAGGTCGTCGAGGCCGGGACGGGGCGGCTGCTGGGCACGGTGGACGCCGGTGCCGCCCACACCAGCGTCCACGAGGGCGCCGTACACCTCCACCAGGGGCGCACCTATCTCGTCCGCTCCCTCGACCTGGAGGACTCCGTCGCGCTCGTCGAACAGGCCACCCCCGCCTACTCGACGGTCGCCCGCGACACGACGGCGATCTCGGTCCTGGAGACCGACATCGAGGTCCCCTGGGGCGACGGGCGCCTGTGCTACGGCTCCGTCGAGGTCACCAACCAAGTGGTCTCCTTCCTGCGCCGGCGCCTCATCACCGGCGAGGTCCTGGGCGAGACGAAGCTCGACCTCCCTCCTCGGACGCTGCGCACGCGCGCGGTGTGGTGGACGGTCACCGAGGACCAGCTCGACGCGGCCCGGATCAACCCGGAGATCCTCGGCGGCGCCCTGCACGCCGCCGAGCACGCCTCCATCGGCATGCTGCCGCTGTTCGCGACCTGCGACCGCTGGGACATCGGCGGGGTGTCGGTCCCGCTGCACCCGGACACGCTGCTCCCCACCGTCTTCGTGTACGACGGCCACCCCGGCGGCGCGGGATTCGCCGAGCGCGCCTTCCACACGGCCCGCGAATGGCTCACGGCCACCCGGGAGGCCATCGCCTCCTGCGAGTGCGACGCCGGCTGCCCGTCCTGCATCCAGTCCCCCAAGTGCGGCAACGGGAACGATCCGTTGCACAAGCGGGGAGCGGTGCGGCTGCTCACGGTGCTGCTGCGGGGCGCGGAGGCGGCGGCAGCGGCGGTGGAGGCAGAGCTGCCTCGGGCGGGGCAGGTGGGACGGACGGAACAGACGGACGAGCCTGAAGCGGAGCAGGCTGAAGCGGAGCAGGCTGAAGCGGAGCAGGCTGAAGCGGAGCAGGCTCAGTAGGCAGGTGTTCGGCGGGCTGAGGTTCGGTGGGCAGGCCCGGGCCCGCCCTCGCACGGACCTCCGCCGCGAACGGGCCCCGGCCCGACGCCGCCGACACGTCCGAGACCTGGCCGGTCAGCACGCAGCGCACCAGCCGCGCACCCTGGGCCCGCGTGACCCGGTCGGCCTCGGCACACGCCGCCGAGCCGCCACGGGCCCAGTGGTCCGCCGCCGCCAGCGCCGCCAGATCGGCACCCCCGGCGGCGCGGTGCCGGGCCACCACCGCCTGCCCCAGGGCCAGCACGATACCGAACACCAGGCACAGGACGGCGACGGCGCCCACACTCCAGACGGTGGCGGACCCCTGGTCGTGAGCGCCCCTCACGGCTCCGCCCCCACCGCGCGCTCCGCCGACGCCACGGCCTCCGCCCGTACCTCGAAGGGCAGGCCGTGCAACGCCGGTGGCGCGGCCACCACGACCACACGGACCAGGCCCCCCTCCCGGGCGACCGTGACGCGTGCCCCGCGCGGCGCCGCCTCCCGGGCGAGCTCCACGACCGCGCCGTCCGGGTCCTGGCGTGCCGCCGCGCGTGCGCCCGAGCGGGCCGCGTCCACGCACTGGATCTGGGCGGCCACCGCCAGCAGCCCCCACACCAGTGCCATCGCGAACACCACCAACACCGGCAGCACCACGGCCGTCTCGGCGGTCACGAACCCCTCGTCCGAGCGGCGCCCACCCGGCGGACCGCACCCCCGGCGGGCTCCGGGCACGGCCTCCGTCCCCGCCGTCCGCTCACATCCGCGCATCGAGCGCCCGCTTCACGATTCCCTGCAACTCGGCGCTGACCGTACCGCTCGTCACGACCTTGTAGAGCACCACGGCGAAGGCCACCGCCGCGACGATCCCCATCGCGTACTCCGACGTGACCATGCCCCCGTCCCGCCCCGCGCCCCGTCGCCGCAACGCCGTCCGTGCGCCGCACACCAGGGCACTCAGCCCTGCCCGTACCACCTGATACATCTCAACCCCCGTGAGGTTCGATCCCGTTGTTCACTCGCTCGTCCTGCTGGTCACTCGCTCTCCGGCTTCCCGCCGGTACGCCCCGTTCCGTCAGCGACCGCCTCCCCCGTCTCCCAACACACCGCCGGCCAGCCCGATGACGACCGGCAGTACGCCTACCGCGATGAAGGCGGGCAGGAAGCACAGCCCCACCGGCGCGGTGACCATGACGGCCGCCCGGCGGGCCCGAGCCGTCGTGGTGCGGGCCCAGTCGGCGCGGGCCTGGGCGGCGAGCCGGGCGGCCGGATCTGCCGCGGGCAGCCCCGACACGTCGGCCCGTTCCAGCAGCCGCGCCAGTGGACCGGCGCCCGGGATCTCGGCCAACCTCCGCCAGGCACCCTCAGGTTCGCCGCCGAGTCGCACCTCCGCCGCGCCACGCCCCAACGCCTCTCCCACGGGCCCGTCCAAGGCCTCGCCCACCGCCCGCGCGGCGGCCACCGGACTCGCGCCCGCCGCGACACAGGCCGCCAGCAGATCGGCTGCCAGGGGCAGTTGACGCGCGGCCTGCGCGGCGGTGACTCCCGCCTCGGACGCACCGGCGGCCGGGCGTCGGGAGCGTCGCCGCCACAGCAACGCCGCGCCCGCCAGCCCCATTACGGCACCGGCGGCACCCCCGACCACGACCCAGCCGGCACCCACCGTGCCCAGCAGCGGCAGCCACGCGCGGGCGACGGCCCGCACTTCCTCGGTGCGTCGTGGGGTCGTGGGGGACGGGCCTGTCGCCAGCAGCCCCGTGAGCCGCCTGTGCACCGTCCGCTCCCGCCGCGCGGCTCCTAGCACCCGCACCGGCCAGACGGCCGCCGCCAGAGCCCCCACCACTACCCCCAGCCTGTGGACAACGTCCCCGCTCACGACACCGCCTCCGCTCCGCGCACGATCCGCGTCACCCACCACACGCCCAGGCCCTCCAGCAGCCCGCCGCCCAGCAGGCAGCCGAGCCCTGCTCCGGTGTGCAGCAGCACGTGCAGCGGATCGGAGCCCAGGGCGACGCCAAGCAGGAGGCCGAGCACCGGCAGGCCCGCGAGCATCACCGCCGTGGCCCTGGCGCCCGCCAACTGGGCGCGCAGGTCGGCGCGCTGGTCCCGCTCGGCGCGCAACGCGCCCTCCAGCCGGTCGAGTCCGGCGGCCAGCCCCGCCCCTTGGTCGACGGCGACCCGCCAGCAGGCGGCGAGGCCCCGCAGCCCCTCGGCGCCCGGCTGCCGCGCCGCCGCCGCGAGCGCCGCGGGAACGTCCCCGCCGAACCGGGCCGCCGCCAGCACGGCGGCCTGCGCGGTCCCCAGCCCGCCGGAGTCACGCTCGGCGTACAACAGCGCCTCACCGGGCTGCCGCCCCGCCCGCACCTCCCCGGCGAGCGCGCCGCAGAGCGCGAGCACCGCGTCCTGCCGCCGCTCCCGGGCCCTCCTCGCATCGCCGGCCCGCCGCGTCCGCCGCAGTGCCGGCACCCCGGCCGCTCCCGCGAGCAGCGGCAGCACCGAGGCGCCCAGCAGCGCCAGTGCCAGCCCCGCGGCCGGGGCCCACCACTCGAAGCCCAGCCGGCGGCAGGCCCGCCACAGCCGCTCCGTCACCCGGCGCACCGAGGGCGGTCCGGTCCCGCCCTTCCCTCCTTCCGCCAGCACCGCCCGCGCGCGTCGTACGCCGGAGTGCCATCCGCCCGCCAGCCAGGCGGCGCTCCCCAGGCACGCCAGGGCCACACCCGTCGACAGCTCGCCCGTCCCGGTCACCGTCATCGCTCGCCTCCCGTCCTGCGGGCTCGCCCGTCGAGCCCTCCGACTCCTTCGAGGCCTCCGAGTCCTCCGAGTCCCTCGAGCCCCTGGAGCCCTCCGAGCCCTTCGCCACGCAGCAGCTCCCGCAGCCGCTCCCAACCGCGCTCGGCCACGAAGGCCGCCGTGCCCCACCGCAGGGCCGGTACCGTCCGCACCAACCCCGACGGATCACGCTCCAGCACGTGCACCTCGGCGATCCGGCGCCTGCCGGTCCGGTCGCGGACCAGGTGCAGGACGACCGAGAGGGCGGCGGCGAGCTGACTGTGCAGGGCCGCGCGGTCCAGGCCGGCCGCCGTGCCGAGCGCCTCCAGCCGGGCCGGTACGTCGGCGGCGGCGTTGGCGTGCACCGTCCCGCACCCGCCTTCGTGACCGGTGTTCAACGCCGCGAGCAGATGGACCACCTCGGGGCCGCGCACCTCGCCCACGACCAGCCGGTCCGGGCGCATTCTCAGCGCCTGCCGGACCAGGTCCTCGAGGGTGACCAGGCCCGCGGCCTCCTGGTTGGCGGGTCTGGTCTCCAGGCGGACGACATGCGGGTGATCCGGCCGCAGTTCCGCCGAGTCCTCGGCCAGCACGATGCGCTCGTCCGGTCCGACGAGCCCGAGCAGCGCGCTCAGGAGCGTCGTCTTCCCGAACCCGGGACAGTGACTCCCCTACTGGTGCACACTCAGGTCATGAAGACCACCCAGACGGGGGGCGCTCGGACGCGCGCCGTGATCTACTGCCGCATCAGCCAGGACCGCACCGGCGCGGGCCTCGGCGTCGACCGCCAGCGCGAGGACTGCGAAGCGCTCGCCGAGCGCATGGGCTGGGACGTCGTTGAGGTGTACGTCGACAACGACGTGTCCGCGTTCTCCGGGAAGCTCCGCAAGGACTACCGCCGGATGCTCGCCGACCTCGACGATGGCAAGGCCACCGTCGTCATCGTCTGGCACACCGACCGGCTCACCCGCTCCATCGTCGAGCTCGAGGAGTACATCGAGCTGTCCGACCGCCGGGGCATCGCCACCCACACCGTGCAGGCCGGCACGATCGACCTCGCGACGCCGTCCGGCCGGATGACCGCGCGGATTCTCGGCGCCGTCGCCCGCCAGGAGTCCGAGCACAAGGGCCACCGCGTGGCCCGCGCCCGGCAGCAGAAGGCCATGGCCGGCGAGTGGGCGGGCGGCATCCGCCCGTTCGGATGGGGCGTGCCCACCGGGGAGACGAAGAAGAAGGTCGACCGGAAGACCGGTGAGGAGACCGAGGCCCCAGAGTTGGACATGGCCAAGGTCGTGCCCGATGAGGCTGAGGCGCTGCGCTTCTGGGTGGACGAGATCCTGTCCGGGGCGTCACTCCGATCGCTGGTGAAGTGGTGCGCCGATAAGGGGATCACGACCACGCGCGGGAACCCCGTCACGCACGTCGAACTGCGGGACATGCTGATGCGGCCGCGGAACGCCGGCATCGCCGTCTACAAGGGCGAGGAGGTCGGCCGCGGGAAGTGGGAGCCGATCGTCGACGAGGCGAAGCACAGGGCCGTCGTGGCGATCCTGATGGACCCCGCGCGCAAGACGACGCCCGGGGCGGCGCCGAAGTGGCTGGGCTCGCTGCTGTACCGGTGCGGGCGCGGCGACTGCACGGGGTACGTGACCGTGACCCAGTCCGGCGGCCGGCGGTACCCCAGCTACAAGTGCCCGACGGGGCACGGCGGCGGCCGGCGCGCCGAGGTCGTCGACCAGTACGTCGAGGACACCATCGTCGAGCGGCTGGAGAAGCCCGACGCGCACGAGCTGCTGGAGCCCGCGCCGGAGGGCGTGGACGTGGCCGCTCTCCAGGCGGAGGGCGAGCAGATCCGCGCACGGATGCGGGACCTCGGTGGCTTGTTCGGCGCGGGGGAGCTCGAGTTGGCGCCGTTCACCGAGGGCATGGAGACGGCCCGCGCGCAGCTGGACGGCGTCACCCGACAGTTGGCGCGCGCAGTGACCGCCGACCCGCTGGCCGGACTGGTCGGGGCGCCGGACGTGCGCGCCGCGTGGAAGGCGCTCGAGCTGGACCGCAAGCGGGCGGTGCTGCGATCGCTGGTGGAGGTGACGCTGCGGACGCCGCGGCCGGGGCGGATGCCGGACGGCGGGTACTTCGACTACGAAGCCGTCGTGTTCCAGTGGAAGCGGGCGACACGTAGCTGACTACTTCTCTTGCCCCCTTACCAAATGGGTAATTTCTTTACCCACCTCGGCGACGATCTCTTGGACTACCTGCCGGGTCTTCGCCTCGACGATAGCCGTAACCCGATCTTGGATCATTCGCTCCCAACTTTCCTGCTCAGCCATGACTTCGTTACCGACACCAACAAGCTCCTCGGCTTCCTTCAAATGATCAGGCAGCGGCCAGGTCAACTTCGGCTTCTCTAGAGTCCGCTCTTCCGGCCGCTCTTCAGGTCCAACGCGGTCGCCCTCGTCTACCTGCTTTCCGATCTGAAGCTCTCCCGTGTCGGGGTTAGTGCCGATGAAGATGGTCCACGAGTCTGGCCTCCAGTCGAGACCCAGGTATCGCTTGACCAGCCGCTTCATCCTGGCCGCATAGTCGAGGTCAGCCTTATGTGCGCCTACTGATTCCAGTAGATCCGCCGTCGGGAGCAGGGCCATGAAGTCATGGCGGTCTAGTGCCTCCGGCCCGCGCGGAGGCTCCTGTCCCTCGAACTTCTTCATAGAGACCCACTTGTTGGCGTACTCCTGATCCTCTGGCGGCAGGAAGAAATAGCCGAGTGGGACATCGAAAATCTTCGTGAGCGCCACCAGTTCGCTCGCGTCAAATTTGCGCGGCCGGCCGCCCTGCCATGCACGTTCAGCGGCACTCACGCTCGCATTCGACCACGTCCTGCCGGTGTATTTCTCCAGAAGATCAGCCACTTCCTGCTGAGTCCAAGCGTTGGATCGCCTAGCCCTCATGAGGTTGTAGGACACGATCTCGTTGATCGACAGGATCGGCCCGTGCGGGGGGACGGCCGGCTTGAAGGTGAACGCGGCGGCCTGGGTCTCGTCGTCTGTCATGGCGCCACCGTAGACCATGAGTCAACGCCGCGCCAGATTCACTCAACGGATCGTTGACTATGTGACCGTGGTGGCCTACGGTCAACGACATGCAGACTGATTCAACGTCCGCGTTGAAGCCTCGGTCGCTACGCGCTGTCCGCGAGGCGAAAGGGCTGTCTCTGCGGACTGCAGCAGCACGATCCGGGATCGACCCCGGACACCTGTCCAAGGTCGAGCGCGGCGAGAAACAACTCTCGCTCGAGGCTCTCTACCGGTTGGCCCTGGTCATCGACCTCGATGACCTTGCTGGTCACCTCAAGCCCCTCCTCTCGGAGGAGTCGGGCGTCGGCTCCGAAGTCCAGTCGGAACCGGCCGCCTAAAACGGCGGCGCCGCCGGAGTCCAGCCGGCGGCGCCAGTCGAGCAAATCGCGAACCCACGCAATGAGAACGGGACAGCTCTATGGACAGCATCGCACAGGCGACAACGGCGTCGCCGACCATGTCCGAGCAGTGCATCGTCGCCAGCCTGACCGCCGAGGTCATGGCCGACCCCGACGACGGACAGCTCGACCTCACCGCCAGCACGCTCGGCAACCTGGCTGATCTTCAGGTGATCAGCCCGCGCGCCCTGCTGCAGAAGGTGGCCATCCAGCGCAAGCAGCTCGACCAGATCGAAGCCCTCGCCCAGGAGTACACCGCCAAGGTGCTCACCCCGGCGTTCCTCGCCGAGTACCACATCGAGCTCGAAGAGCTCGACACCGCCAGCCTCTTCGAGACCAACCCCAAGCTGGCCGCTGGCTTCCAGGCCCTCCTCGTGAACCACACCGACGGCCGCACCATCATCGCCGTCCCCGCCGGACAGACCCCCACCGTGCGGCTCGCCGCCATCCGCGACCTGCTCGACCACATGCAGGACCAGAAGTGACGGCGCCGAACAGCACGCCGGCAGCTGGGGGTGTAGCTACGCCCCCGGCCCGCCCGGTCCGCTTCGAGGACCCGGTCCGGAACGCCGCCTACTGGGCTCGCATCGAGCGCAACGTGGCCGCAGCGCCACCGCTCACCGAGGAACAGATCGCCACCCTGCGGGGAATCTTCGCGCCCGTCGCCCGCACCGCGACCCGGGAGGCGACATGAAGGACCAGACGCGCCCCGAGTGCGACCACTGGCTCGGCGCCGAACGACGGCACTGCAAGAAGGTCGACGGCGTTCGCCACTACCTCCCCGGCATGCGGTGCCCGGCCCACACCCCGAATGCCCTGAAGGGCCTGCCCGAGATCCCGGCCGGTCCCGGCTGGCCCATCCACCGCACCGGAGTGTCACGTTGAACGACGCACAGCCCACCGACCTCCGGGCTTCCGCCCGCGAGATGGACGACGCCGGCCTGTGCTTGCTGCCCATCAAGGCAGACGGCAGCAAGGCCGCCGACGTCCGCAGCTGGAGCCCCTACAAGGTCCAGCGCTCGGTCCCCGCCGAACACGACCAGTGGTTCGGCGGGGACCGCCCCCGCGGTATCGCAGTCGTCTACGGCGCCGTGTCGGGCAACGTCGAAATGATCGAGTTCGAAGGGCACGCCATTGCCGACGGCGTCCTCGACGAGGTCACCGAGATCATGGACGCCTCCGGGCTCGGCGAGCCCTGGGCGCAGATCCTGAACGGTTGGGCCACCGAGTCCCCCTCCGGCGGCCGCCACTACCGCGTGCGTATCGAGGGCGGCGACGTCCCCGGCAACACCAAGCTGGCGTCGCGACTCGCCCGCGAGGACGAGTACACCGACGAGGAGAAGCAGCGGCTCCGCCAGAAGCCGAACAGCCGGATCATCCGCGTGCAGATCGAGACGCGCGGCGAAGGCGGGTACGGCCTGGTCGAACCATCAAGCGGTACCGTCCACGCCTCCGGGAAGCCGTACCTCCACCACGCCGGAGACCCGGACAGCATCCCGACGCTGGACGCCGAGACCATGCAGGCCATCCGGGACATCTGCCGGATGGTCGACACGCTGCCCAAGCCCGAGACCCCCAAGACCGCACCGACCGAGCTCAAGCCGCTGCCCGGCGGCGGACTCCGGCCCGGCGAGGACTTCGACGCACGGGCCGACTGGGCACAGATCATCGGCGCTCACGGCTGGGAGTGCCTGCACCAGCGCGGACGCACCCGCTACTGGCGGCGGCCCGGCAAGGACACCCGCGGTATCTCCGCAACCACCGGTCACGCCCCGGACAAAGACCGGCTGTTCGTCTTCAGCAGCTCCACCGAGTTCGACGCCTGGACGCCGTACTCCAAGTTCGCGGCCTACACCCTCCTGACTCAGGGCAGCAACACCACTCCGGCATTCAAGCGTGCGGCTGCCGACCTCCGCCAGCAGGGATACGGCTCCGAACCGCCCCGGCAGCGCCTCAGCTCCGTTCCCCGGCAGCTTGGCCCGTTCAACGACGGTTCGTCTGCCCTCGACCCGGACAGCGTCCCGGACCCGGACGAGCAGGAGATGGCCGGCGGGCCGGACCTCCGAATCGTCCGGAGCAAGCCCGAGCTGGACATCACCAACGAGGCCGACGCCATCGACGGCCTGCTCGACATCATGGCTAACGAGCAGATGCCCGGCCTGTACAAGCGGTCCACCGGCCCGTGCTGGGTCTACGAGGACGACCAGGGCAACCCTCTCGTCAAGCAGTTGGGAACCGACAACCTGCGGGCCTACCTCGCCGAGCACGTCACCACCTTCCAGATCGTGCGCGACCCGATCACCGAGGGCACGAAGGAAGTCCGCGAACTGGTCATGCCCAAGACGTGCGGCACGATCCTGGGGCGCCGGGACTGGCCGCTGCTGCCGCTGCGGGGAATCGTCACGTCGCCGGTTGTCCGACCGGACGGAACACTGGTGAAGGCGCCGGGCTACGACCGCGGCACCGGCCTGTATATGCACCCGCGGGTGCCGCTCCGGCGGCTGCAGCCGCAGGTGTCCAAGGAGTCCGTCGAGCGGGCCAAGGACATCGTGCTCAACCAGATGCTGGCCGATTTCCCGTTCGTCGACGCATCCGACTGCGCCCAGTACCTCGGCGCCCTGCTGTCTCCGATCATCCGCCCCTACGTTCCCGGACCGACACCCGTCGTCGTCATCACGAGCACCTCCCAGGGCTCCGGAAAGACGCTGCTGAAGGACGCGTTCGGCTACGTCTACGGACTCGCCGAAACGCCGTGGCCGGAGAACGACGCCGAACTCCGCAAGGCCATCACCGCCAAGCTGTGGGACTGCGGCGACCCGGTGATCGCCATGGACAACCTGCCCAACGGCCACATCGTCAAGTCGCCGATCCTGTCGTCCCTCGTCACCTCCGCCAACTGGAGCGACCGACTCCTCGGTAGCACCAGCAGCGTCAGCATCCCCAACGACCGGCTATGGGTCCTGACCGGGAACAACCTGCGCACCGGCGGGGACAACGCCCGCCGCACCCTCTGGGTCCGCCTGGACCCCGACTGCCCCAACCCCGACCAGCGCGACAACTTCGCAGTCGGCGACCTCCGCACGTGGCTCGCCGACAACGCGTCCACGGTCGTCGCCGCACTCGTCACCATGGTCCGCGGGTGGCTCGCGGACGGCGCCAAGACCGTCAACACCCGCATGGGCGACTACTCCAGATGGGCCTCCGTGATGGCCGGGATCCTCGCCTACCTGGAGGTCCCCGGCTGGCTCGCCAACCGCGAGGCGGCGGCCGCCGTCCTCGACGACGAAGCCGAAGAGTGGGCGGCGTTCCTGACCGCCTGGCACGAGACGATTCCCGCCGGCCGCGCGGTCCCCACCAAGGAGCTCCTGGGCCTCAAGGAGGACGTGCCCCGCCTCCACAACGGTGACCTCCCGTCCCCGAAACAGCTCGGCCACTGGCTCAAGGCCAGAGAAGGCCGCTACTACGACGACCTGAAGGTCGTCCGCGTCCCCGACTCCCACCGGAAACAGAACCTGTGGCGCGTCGCCAAGTACGGGGAGGGCCGGTGATCCCCACATCCCCGCAGTCTGCGGGGAAGCTGCGGGGATGCGAAACGGCCCCTGGCCTGCGGTTTCGCGGGGATGCGGGGATGTGCGGGATCGGGAGCTATTCCCCCGTATACGTAACCCCCTCATACACAACACCCGCAACACGTCTGTGCATGCGTCGCGTTCCAAAAGATCTCAGCCCCATACGTCAGACCCACAAGACATTCCGCACTTACCCGCAAACCCCGCAGACCGGCAGGTCAGGGCGCGTCGAGCGTCGCGAGAAGAACCCCGCGCACATCCCCGCAACATCCCCGCAGAACCCCGCAACCGAGAGCCGAGGTGACCGGCATGTCTGATACGCCCGAGACGTTCACGCCCCGCCCGTACCAGGCCGAGGCCATCAAGGCCCTCATCTCCGGCTGGCAGGGCCCGCACAACCGGCTCGCCGTCGTCCTCCCGACCGGCGCCGGCAAGACCGTCGTCTTCGCCAACCTCATCGACGAGCTGCTCACCCAGCTCAACGGCGGCCGCGCCCTGGTCATCGCCCACCGCGAGGAACTCCTCGAGCAGGCCGCCGCAAA
Source organism: Streptomyces sp. WAC 04229 (assembly GCF_003947455.1). GTDB lineage: Bacteria > Actinomycetota > Actinomycetes > Streptomycetales > Streptomycetaceae > Streptomyces. The sequence continues at coordinate 71,876 of NZ_QHJH01000009.1, forward strand.
GATCCGCGCCGTCCGCCCCGACCTCCGCGTCGGCGTCGTCAAGGCCGAACGCGACGAGCATCACGACGTCGACGTCATCGTCGCCAGCATCCAGACCCTCGCCGTCGAACGCCGCCGCAACGCCATCACCAACATCGGCGTCGTCATCGTCGACGAGTGCCACCACGCCGCCGCCCGCAGCTACATGACCGTCCTCGAGCACTTCGGCGCCTGGCGCGGCCTGCCCGTCGCCGGCTTCACCGCCACCATGACCCGCACCGACGGCGGCCTGGCCGACGTCTGGGAAGAGGTCGTCTTCACCCTCGACATCCTGGAGATGATCGAGGACGGCTACCTGTGCGACGTCCGCGGCAAGCGCGTCACCGTCCCCGGCCTCGACCTGGACGCGGTGAAGTCCCGCGCCGGCGACCTCCAGGATGGACAGCTCGGCCAGGCCCTGGACGACGCCGGCGCCGCCGAGGTCGTCGCCGAGGCGTACCGGCAGCACGCCGGAGACCGGGCAGGTGTCGTCTTCACTCCGACGGTGGACACGGCCCAGTCCATGGCCGAGGCCTTCACCGCCGCGGGTATCCCGGCCGCCGCCGTGTGGGGTGACATGCCCCGCGACGATCGTGCGGCCGCCCTGGAGAAGTACCGGCGCGGCGACGTGCAAGCACTGACCAACTGCATGGTCTTGACGGAAGGTTTCGACGCGCCGTGGACGTCGTGCGCGGTCATCGCCCGCCCGACCAAGTCCGCGGGCCTGTACTGCCAGATGGCGGGCCGCGCGCTCCGCCTGTGGGAGGGCAAGAAGGATGCGCTGATCCTCGACGTGATGGGCGCCTCGACCCGACACCGGCTCGCCTCCATCGTCGACCTCACCGGACGCGACGTCGTGATGCCCGACGAGGACCAGACGCTGCGCGAGGCCGTGCGGGAAGCCGAAGAGCAGACGAGGCGCCAGCTGGACCTCTCCCGAATGCAGGTCGAGGAGATCGACCTGTTCCACGGCTCGGTGGTCCGCTGGCTGAAGACCGAGTCGGGGGTCTGGTTCATCCCCGTCACGGACACCACCTACGTCTTCCTGCTCCGCAACCCGGGGCAGCGGACGTACTGGCTACGCCGCTTCGACGTCGCCAACGGCATCGTCGGCCCGAGGAACGACGTCCCGCTGCCACTGGCGGAGGCGAAGGCGTGGCTTGAGCAGCAGGCGCGGGCGATGGGCAGCCGGTGGCTTGCCACCCGCTCGGCGTCCTGGCGGAACCGGCCGGCGAGCGTGAAGCAGCTCAATTTCTGCCGCATGAACCGGATCGCGGTGCCGACCGGCAGCACCGCCGGCGAGGTGTCCGACCTTCAGGCCGTGCACCAGTTCTCGAGCATCCTCCACCGGCTTACCGCCCTCGCCGCGGCGTGAAGGGAGACACCGTGCACAACGACAACAGCCGTGGGGATATCCCCACAGTTGCGACTCCGCTGGGCGGAGTGGCAGACGACAGAGGGACAGCCCGTCCCTCTGTTGTGGGGGGCAGGCTGTCCCCCACAATCGCGCCCCGGACCGCTGCGGTTCCGAAGGTGATCGGCCTGGATCTCAGCCTCACCTGCACCGGAGTCGCCGGCGAAGGCTGGACCGACACCATCCGCCCCCGGACCGGCGTCCGCGGTCACCCCCGGCTCGCGTTCATCGTCGAACGGGTCGCCGATCACATCACCGGCGCCGACCTCGTCGTCATCGAAGGCCCCTCGTTCGGCGGAGGTGTCGCCCACCGCCACGAAGACCTCGCCGGGCTCCGCGTCATGGTCCGCCACGCCTGCTGGCGCCGCGGCATCCCCTACGCGGTCGTTCCGCCGTCCTGCCGGGCCCTGTATGCCACCGGCAAGGGCTCCGGATCCAAGGGCGCCGTCCGCGACGCCGTCCGCACCCGCTACGGCGTCGACTGCGACGGGCCCGGCCGCTACGACCAGGCCGACGCCTACACCCTCCTCGCGATGGGCCTGCACCACCTCGGCTGGCCCCTCGCCGTCGTCCCCGACACCCACCGCCGAGGCCTCGACGGAAGCCAGTGGCCGGTCACGGAAGGACTCGCAGCATGACACCCGAAGAGATTCAGGCCGCGGTGGCGGCCGCCACCGCGGGGGCCGTCGCCGTCAGTACCGGGCACGCCTGGTGGGCCGGCCGCGCCGCGAACCGGGCCGCCACCGAAGCCGAGGTGGCAGCCAAGCAGGCCCTCGGCGAGCACTGGCTGAACGGCTTCCGCCTCTACCGCCTCCAGCAGCGCACGGGGAGGACGTCGTGATCGCGTGCGAGGTCTGCCGTGACGACTCGGACGGCAAGTACCTGTGCGGGCGGCACGCCGTGAAGTTGGCGAGGGCCCTCGGCTCCCTCCCGGTCCTGTTCGCCGAGCTCGAGCTGTACCTGGTGCCGCCCCGCCGCGGACCCGCCGACTTCCTGGCGGCGTCCCCGGCCGGTCCCCGGTCCCCGGTCAACGAGGACGTCATCGACCTGGTCGCCGCCGGCCACGCGGCGCTGGTCCTGGAGGGGTGGCGGGCGGACGTGCAGCGGGTGCGGTGGCCCGAGCACGGCGCCCCGCCCGTCGAGGGCGGCATGACCCGGCGGGTGCAGGTCGCGTGTCGGTGGCTGCTGATGGAGGTGGACTGGATCGTCGCGAACTATCCGGCCGCCGCCGACCTGCTGGGGGAGGTGCAGGAGGTTGAGCGGGCGGCGCTGACGATCGCCGGGGATCCGCCGCCGCGGGCGCAGCGGCTGGGCTACTGCATCGGCCATAACCTGGACGGCTCCATCTGCGGGGCGGTGATCGCCCGGGTGCCGGGCCAGACGCGGCTCCGCTGCCGTTGGTGCTGCTGCGTCTACGACTCCGGCCAGGACTGGCTGCGACTCCTGGCCGGCCAGCCCAAGGAAGTAGCGTGACTATCACGGGGGGCCGTGATAGTCTGCTCCTCGTGACCGAAGAACCCTGGCGGGTTCGGTTCAGGCGTGAGGAAGAGCTGGTGGAACAGCTCCAGTCGCAGCTGGCCGAAGCGCTCAAGCGGCGCGGCAAGGCGCTCGCCGACGGCAAGGCCGAACTCGGCAGCGCCTACGCGGTCGCGAAGGACGTCGGACGGAGCTACACCTCCGTCAACGACGCGATCAAGAAGTACTCGACAACCGAATAGAAGCGGGGCCGGCCGTCAGCTCCCGGGTGGTGGAACACCCGAGGCGCGCGCGACGACCGACCCCTAACGCACCGGAGCGCTGACACGCCCCGGCACTTCCCACCACGAGATAAGGCCTCGTAATGGACAGGAAGAACCCTAGCGCGCCGTCGTGCGCGCAGGTCAGCCCCGCCCGCACTCTGATCGCCGCGGGCATCATCCGACGGACCCCGGAGCCCAGCGACCTCGCCGTCGCCACCCAGCTCGCCCGCTGCGTCCTCGCCAGCGACAACCCGGTCGCCGTCCGCGAAAGCCTGCGGATCCTGCTGCGCGCCGTCGAGCAGGACGCCGTCCGCCGCTCCGTCGACGCCCAGTTCCCCACCATCGCCGCCTTCCTCGCCGAGGAGGACGGCCAGTGAGCACGCACCCGCCCGTGTTCGGGCCCACCGACACCATCCCGGCCGACGAGAACGCCACCCCGCTCGCCGTCGTGGCGCTCGCAGTCACCGTCTCCCGCGAGCAGCTGCGCACCGCCCTCGCCGCCAGCCACGCCGAACAGGCCGGCCGGCCGCCGCTCGCCGACCTCTCCATCCTCGACATCCGCCGCGAAATCGAAGGCCAGCTCGCCGCCGGCGCCGTCGTCGCCATCGACGACGAGACCCCCACCGTGAACGCCCGGCTCACTCCCGAGTACGCGGCCGAGCTCGACGAGGCCATCAACCGGGCCTACACCCGGCCCCCCGCCGCCCCGCGCCTCCAGCAGGACCCGCGGTACCGGCAGGGCACCGTCACCCTCCAGACCCTCGACCGCGGTGAAGTCACCGTGCCCGAGCCCGCCTGGTGCGTCGGCCACGACGACGAGCTGATCGGCTACCTCGCCGACCTCACCCACAACGGGCCATCCAGCACCGCCGGCGCCGTCACCGCCCGGTACGGTCGCATCCCCGTCCTCGAAGCCAACATCACCCACGCCCCGCACGCCGACAAGCAGCGGGAACAGGCGCCGCTGCTGTCCATCCGCGTCGACGTCGACGCCAACGTCGTCCCCGAAGACGCCCGGCACATCGTCCAGGCCCTCCGCGTCGCCGCCGTCCGCCTCGACCGCGCCATCGCCAGCCTCGACCACCTGCGGGGTGAGCAGCGATGAAGAACGACACCCTGAAGTGGGCGGCGCTGATCGCCGCACTGGTCGCGACGGCCTCGGCCGAGTACGACCTCGCCCGCGCCGTCGGCTTCAACCAGTGGGTGGCCGCGGCCGTGCCGGGCGCCCTGGACATCTACACCATCCGCGCGCTGCGGGCGCACCGCGACGTCCTCGCCGCGGTCCTCGCACTGATCCTGGTCAACTCCGCCAGCCACCTCGTCACGGTCGGGCTACTGCCCGTCGACTGGCCCCTCGTCGTCGCCGTCGCCGCCATCGCACCGCTGGTGCTGTGGCGGGTGCACCGGCTCGCCGACGCACCCGAGACCGACACCGTCGGCGACGCTCCCGAGTACGAGCAGGCGCCGGAACCGGAACCCGTACCCGCCGCACCCGAACCCGTCCGGCCGGTTCCGGTAGCCGTACCCGAGGGCGCCCGGATGCTGCCGATCGTCGCCCGGCCGGTGCCCGCCGGGAAGGCCCTCGTACCCGCCGCCGAGTACACCCGTACCCGCGCCGAGGTACACGCGGAGTGGACCGTACCCGGCGACTACGCGCCCGCCGAGGAGATGCCGCTCACGAGGTACGGCCTCGGGCTGGCCGCCGAGCAGTTCAAAGACGAGCTGCTCGCCGGGGACCTGCCTTCGATCCGGACCATCAAGGCTCAGTTGTCCGTCGGGCAGAACCGGGCCAAGGAGATTCAGGACGGCTTCCGGGCCGCCCTGGAGGCGCAGGCCTCGGGGGTGAAGCTGTGAGCGAAGCCCTGGAGAAGGCGGAGGCCGCCGCCCGCGAGGCCGCGACCGACACGGCCGCCGTACAGCTGGCCATGGCCGCCATCGAGCTGGCCAAGGCCGCGCAGCAGCAGGCCGCACCGCAGCACCACCACTGCGAGCACCAGCCCAAGGCCCGCCGCTCGGCCGGCGAGTGGCTCGGCATCGCCTGCGCCGTGTGCGTCGGCGGCGTCGGCATCGCCTTCGCCTCCATCGCCCTGGCCATCCTCGGCGGCACCGCCGCGATCGTCGTCTTGGTCCTCCGCTCGATGTGGACCGACTACCAGCGCAAAGGCCGCTGACGGCTGCCCGATCCGCCCGTCACGCACGGGCGGTGAGGGGAGCCGGGACAGCCCCGGCCCACATACCGAGGAGACCGACATGGCCAGCAGCTTCATCAACGACAAGGCCGCCGAGGTCATCGCCGCCGCCGATGCGGGAGACACCCAGCGGATCGTCCAGGTGATGGCCGAGGCGATCAAGGAGAACACCGCCAGCGCCGAGCAGACCGTGGCCGCCGTGACCCAGGCCGTCAACCAGCAGAAGCGCCGCTGACGGAGGACTGACCCATGGCCCACGACGTCCGCTTCAGCGACTTCACCCGCGGCGAGAAGGCGCGGATCGCCGCCAAGACCGCCCGCATGACCATGCCCCGCGCCAACATCACCAAGCTCCGCCGGGACATCGAGCGCATCGAGCAGCAGGCCGCCAAGCGCAAGAACGGCAAGTAGGTACACCCGGGGCGCCCGTACCCGGCCAGGTACACCGGGCGCCCCGGGCCCCAGCACACCTCACGGAGAACCAGGAGAGACCAGCATGACGGACGTCCACGCACCCGCCCACCCTGGCGCCGCGAGTACACCCGTACCCGCTGTACCCGAGCAGGCGAGTACAGGCCCCGCGCCCGTACCCGTCGAGAAGACCAGCGGGACCAACCGGAACCGCCGCCGGGTACGCGTCGACTCCCTGCGCCGCGTCTTCGTCGAGGTGCGCACCAACGCCGGGTACAGGGCCGTCGTCCGGCACGGCGCCTACACCCTCGGCGGCGCCCGCATCCTCACCCGCCGCGCCTGGGACTCCCGCACGACCGCCCGGCACGAGCGGATGATGCGCGCCGCCGAAGCCGCCGGCCAGGAAGACGTCGCCCGCGACTGGGAACAGCGCGCCTACATCTTCCGGCAGTCCCGGCACCGTCGGCGCATGGAACTCCTCCAGCTCGCCATCAACGCCCCCAAGGCCATCGCCATGGGCACGGCCGGCGCCGCGGGCCTGCTGCTCATGCTCGGCATCATGCTGGCCTGGGCAAACCACGACGTCGCCGACGTGCTCACCCCCATCCGCACCGTCATCGACCTGGTGGCGTGGGCCGCGTTCATCGGCGGCGTCATCTGGGAACCGCTGCTGACCGCCCTGCCGTTCCTGGCCGTGGCCGGCGCCTGGGCTGTCGGCAAGAACCGGCAGGCCGCACCCGTCTGGGCGCTGCCCGAGGACGGTGACGAGCGGGACGTCGTGCCTGATGAGAACGCCATCATGAGGGCCCTGGGCAAGCTGGGGATCGCCCCGCTGAACGCGGCCATCAAGGAAGGCTGGAAGCCCCGATGGGTGCAGCCGTCCACCCGCTCCGGGAACGGGTGGCATGCGCAGTTGCAGCTCCCCGAGGGCGTGCCCGTCGAGATGATCGCCGACAAGAAGCGGATCCTGGCGCACAACCTGATGCGCAAGCCCATCGAGGTGTGGCCGACCGAGCCCCGCGACCAGGCCGGCGTCCTCGACCTGTGGGTGGCCGACCCCGGCGTCCTCACCAAACCGGTACCGCCGTGGCCGCTCCTCACCGAGGGCACGACCGACTTCTTCAAGGGCGTGCCGGTCTCCCTCAACGCCCGCGGCGAGCAGATCATCGGCCGGCTGATGGCCGCCAACTACCTGATCGCCGGAATCATGGGTTCGGGTAAGTCGTCGCTGGTCGTCGCCCTGCTGCTCGGCGCGATGCTCGACCCGCTGGTCGAGATCGACGTTCACGTCCTCGCGTACAACAACGACTACGACCCGATGCGGCCCCGCCTGCGGAGCCTGGTCAAGGGCGACGACGACGAACACGTGGTCGCGGCCATGAACACGCTGCGCGCCCTCGCCTCCGAGGTGTCCCGCCGCGGCCAGGAGCTGGAGCGTATCGGCACCGACACCAAGGTCACCCGCGAGATGGCGGAACGTGACCCGTCCATGCGGCCCCGGATCGTCGTATTCGACGAGGTCCACGAGCTGTTCACGCACCCGGAGCACGGCAGGGAAGCCAAGGAACTGGCGCTGAAGGTCACCAAGAAGGCCCGCAAGACGGCCATCATGCTGATGTGGATCACCCCGGACGCGGATGCGGCGAGCCTGCCGCGCGGCATCTCCAAGACCGTTTCCCACCGGGTGGCGTTCGCCATCAACGACCACCAGGGCAACGACGCGATCCTCGGCACCGGCATGCACAAGAACGGCTACTCGGCGACCACCCTCGTCGCAGGTGAGGACGTCGGCACCGCCATGGCCGCGGGCTTCGGGAAGACCCCGGGGCTGATCCGCTCGTACTACGTGCGGAAGGAGGCAGGCGTCGACGAGGTGACGCCGGTCGTCGAACGCGCCATGGCCATGCACAAGGGCAGCACGCCGGCCGACGCCCCCACGTTCGCCCCCGTCGACCACCTCGCCGACATTGCGGCCGTCCTCGGGCACGAGACGAAGATGCTCACCCAAGACGTCCTGCGCGGCCTGCAGGACCGCAACGAAGCCGCCTACAGCTCCTGGTCGTTCCGGGACCTGCGCCGCGTCCTCGACGACGCCGGGCACGGCGAGTACAAGACCGGCGGCCGCCAGCACGTCAGCCTCGACCGCATCCTTGAGGCCATCGCCGCCCGCGACGACGACGAGGGAGGCGACGAAGAGTAGGGGAGATCTCCCTACCTGCCTCCCCAACCCGCTTCCCTCACAGTGACCTGCGGAAACAGTCGTTGAGGGAGGCGAGGGAAGCTCGCCGTACCGAGCCTGGGAAACGGGAAACAGGCACTCCCGCCTCCCCTCCGCCGCCTCCCTCCCTGCCGCATCATGGGGGTATGGAGTCACAGCTCATCCGCCCCGGCTACGTCACCGCGCACCAGGCCGCGAGGATCCTCGGCAGCAGTCTCGGCGCCGTCCGCAACCTCGTCTACCGAGGCCGCCTCACCCGCGCCGGCGGCACCGAACGACAGCCCTGGTACCGCGTCGAAGACGTCACCGCCATCCTCGCCGAACGCCGCACACGCAGCGCTGCTTGACCGCAGGTCAGAAGCTGTGTGACGATCCGGGTGTACAACTGTGCCCCGAGACGGGCGCCACGCACTCACGACGAAGCCCCGGAGTGGCCACCGAGCCCCCGGGGCTTCGCCGTGTCACAGGACGGCCATACCGTCCCCAACGCGCCACCCGGCGGCGGATGATGCCCACCACAGCATCAGCGCATCCTGGGGGCCCTCATGACGCATCCACAGCACAACCCGCCCGCAGACAGAGCGCCCCGGCGCGGCCGTCCCTGGCTGTTCGTCCTCGCAACCGCCATCGCCGCCGCCGGCGCCTTCGCCCTCGGCGGCGTCATCCGCGACGCCACGGACAGCGACGCCAGCCCCAGCGCCTGCAAGGCCGCCCTCCAACGCGCCTACGACAAGGCCGAAGCAGGCGGCGACGGACTCAAGGGCACCCCACCCCAGTGCGCCGGCATCAGCCAGGCCACCGTCGAGCGGTACATCGGCGAGATCGCCGAGCAGGAACTCGGCGAGGCCCTCGACGACGCATGGGGCGACATGGGCAGCAGCGAGCAGCCGTAGGAGGTGGCGCCCGTGGCCGGCAACCCCCGCAACGGGCGCCCCTACCGCGCGCTCTGCGCCTGGCTCCGCTCCCAGCGCCTGCCCTGCTGGCTGTGCGGCCACAACATCGACTACAACCTCGACGCCCGCCACCCGCTCAGCTTCACCCTCGACCACGAGCAGCCGCTCTCCCGCGGCGGCGCCCTCCTCGACAAGACCAACGCCCGCGCCGCGCACCGCCGCTGCAACAGCAGCAAGGGCAACCGCACCACCCCGCCCCGCCAGCCCAAGCGCCCGACACTCAGGTGGTGACCATGGCCGTGCCCGCACCGCCCATCCCGTTCCTCCTCCGGCTGGCAGACGGCCGAGCCTGGGGCGGCGCCGAGTTCCCCGGCGGCTTCGTCTGCGTCTACCACCCCGACCAGCCCACCCAGTGCACCGTCGCCGTCAGCCTCGACGCACTCCTCGCCGACCTGCCGCCAGGCCACCAGGCCCGCGGCGCCGCCGTCGAGCAGTACAGCGAAGCGTCCGTCCAGTGCTGGCACACCGAGGCCGACTCGCCCTGCGACTGGGACGCGTGCCGCCAGCCCGACCGCCTCGCAGCCGGTGATCGGGGCACCGACCCCGCCCGTCGTTGAGGTGACGCCCATGCTGTACGTCGTGACCGGGCCGCCGGCCGCGGGCAAGACCAGCTGGATCGAAGGCAGGGCCAAGCCGTCGGACATCGTCATCGACCTGGACCGCATCACCCGCGCGCTCGCCGGACCCGGCGCCCCCAACTGGAACCAGGACCCGACCCTGCTCCGCGTCGCGCACAAGGCCCGCTACGCCGCGATGTTCGAGGCGTTCGAGCACCGCGACAAGGTCGATGTCTTCCTGATCCACACCATGCCCACGGGCAAATGGCTCGCCCGGTACAAGCGCATGGATGCCACGATCATCGCCGTCGACCCCGGACGCAGCATCGTCATGGCCCGCATCGAAGCCATGCGCGACCCCGAGATGAAGCGGGTGGCGACCCGCTGGTACCGGTCACGACCTGCAACGAAGACCGAGACGGCCGGCGCAACGCTCGACTGGTGATCAAGAGCCCGACCACTTTTTGAGAGCGAGACCGGGCGACCCAAACGCCCTTGTCGCCCGATTTTTTGCGCGGCGATTTTGAAAGCCTCTTCGCGCGAACTCGGTTCGAGTGTTTTAGTGGCGTCACTCTCCGTGACGGGCCGGTGGGTCACCTCGCTATTTCCGCGAACTCGGTTCGAGTGAATTAGTGGAGGTGATCGTGAGCGTCGCCGACAAGATCGACGCCGAGCTTGACGACCTCCACGCCGACGAGACGTCGCCCGGCATGGCCGCCGTCGCCCGCGACCTTGCGCAGGCCATCGCCGGGACCGACGCTCCCACCGCGAAGGCTGTCGCTGCGCGCGAACTGCGCTCCATCATGGCCGACCTGCGCAGGCTGGCCCCCGTCGAGACGAAGGGGGACACGGTCGATGACATTGCTGAGCAGCGAGCGAAACGCCGAGCAGCAGCACAGCGGCAGGCCTCCGACGGCTGACGGCGCCGCGGTGTACGGCTGGCAGACCCCACCGATCCAGATCGCGCCCCTGGCCGTGTCCACCGCGGGCCAGGAGGCCATCGACCTTGCCGCCCGGGCCGGCCTGGTCCTAGACCCGTGGCAGCAGCACATCCTCCGGGTGGGCATGGGCGAGAAGCCGGACGGCACTTGGGCGGCCTTCGAGTGCGTCGTGAACGTCCCCCGCCAGAACGGCAAGGGCGGCGTCATCGAAGCCCGAGTCTTGTGGGGCCTGTTCATCGGTGGCGAGCGGCTGATCCTGCTGTCGGCACACGAGTTCAAGACGGCGAAGAACGCGTTCAAGCGGATCGAGCGCCTGATCCGAGGATGTCCTGACCTGCATAAACGCGTGAAGGCGTACCGGTACACGGTCGGCGAGGAGTCGATCGAGCTGCACTCGGGGCAGGTGCTGCGGTTCATCGCCCGGTCGAAGGGCTCAGGGCGCGGCTTCACTGGCGACTGCAACATCCTCGACGAGGACATGATCCTGGGCGACGACGCGATGGACGCGCTGCTGCCGACCATGGCGGCCGTGGCCAACCCGCAGATCTGGTACCTGGGATCGGCCGGCATCGGCTCTCCGTCGGTGCAGCTGGGGAGGCTGCGGCGCCGCGCGCTGGCTGCGATCGAGACCGGGGTGCCCGACGAGTCCCTGGCCTACATGGAGTGGTCGGCGGACGTGCACCTCGATGAGTGCCCGGCGGATTGCACCGAGCATGACGACCCGGACAGTGACGAGGCGGTGCTGAAGTCCAACCCGGGCGTCGGCTACCGGCTGACGCTGGAGAAGGTCGCCCGTGAGCGGGCCACCCTCAGCAAGGCCGGCTACGCGAGGGAGAGGCTCGGCGTGGGCGAGTACCCGTCTGACACTGCGGACACGTGGCAGGTCATTGCCGAGGACGCGTGGCGGGCCCTGGCTGTCGGCGACGTCCAGGCGGTCGCTGCCGCGCGGCTGGCGGGGCCGGTGGCGCTGTCCATCGACATGACCCCGGAGAGGTCACACGCGGCGATCTCGGCGGCGTTTCCGTACCTGGGCGGGGTGCACGTCACGGTGGTCGACCACCGGCCCGGAGGCGGCTGGGTCGTAGAGCGCGCCAAGGAGCTGCACGAGAAGTATGGGCCGCGGTGCTGGGTCATCGACCCGGCCAGCCCCGCGGCCTCGTTCATCCCCGAGCTGGAGCGTCCCGAGGCTTTGGGCGTGGAGGTCGTGAAGCCGAAGGCCCGCGAGACGGCGGCGGCCTGCGGGCAGTTCTACGACGCGGTCACCACCCAGAGCCTGACCCATTTCGACGATGCGCCGCTGGCGTCCGCTCTGGCTGGCGCGCAGAAGCGCACGCTCGGCGATGCGTGGGCGTGGGCCCGCCGCATCCCGTCTGTGGACATCAGCCCGCTGGTGGCCGGCACCCTCGCCAAGTGGGGGCTCGGCGCCGAGGTGGAAGAGCCTCCGGGCGACATTCTGAGCAGCGTGTGGTGAGGGGGCAGTCGTGAAGTGGTGGCCCTTCCGCCGCACGGCGGTACAGCGGGCGATCTCCTACCAGGACGTGTGGGGGGCGGGCGCGGACCCGGCCGTGCTGCGCGGCAGCAGCCAGGAGCGGGCGCTGCGCCTGGGGCCGGTGTACGCGGCGACGCGGCTGCTGGCGGACTCGGTGGCGTCCCTGCCGCTGAAGTCCTACCGGGTGGACGGAGACGACCGGATGCGGGCCCCAGTGCCCGCGCTGTTCCGGCGTCCCGCCGCGACCGGTACCCGCTACGACTGGCTGCACCGGTGCATGACGTCGCTGACGCTGCGCGGCAACGCCTACGGCCTGGTCGTCGCCTGGGGCCCGGACGGCTGGCCCTCACAGATCGAGTGGCTGCACCCGGACGATGTGCACATCGCCGACAACCTGGCCGCGGTCCCGGTCTGGTACTACAAGGGCCGGCGCCTCGAGGACGGGCAGATGTTTCACATCCCGGCCTACACGGTGCCCGGGCAGATCCTGGGGCTGTCGCCGATCGCGTACTTCGCGACGACGACGGAGGCCGGGCTGCTGGCCAACCAGTTCGGGCGGGACTGGTTCGCCAACGGGTCCACGCCGTCGGCTGTGCTGGAGACGGACATGGCCGTCGACAAGGTGGCGGCGACGATCCTGAAGGCCCGGTTCAAGGAGGCCGCCGAGGGCCGCGACGTGGTGGCGCTGGGCAACGGGGTGAAGTACAAGCCGATCTCGGTACCGGCGGACGAGTCGCAGTTCCTGGAGACCATCAAGGCGACCGCCAACCAGATCGCCGCGATCTACGGGGTGCCGCCGGAAAAGGTCGGCGGCGAGACCGGGGGCAGCCTCACCTACGCCACGGTCGAGCAGAACAGCATCGACATGCTGACGTGGACGCTGCGCCCCTGGGTGGCCCGGCTGGAGGATGCGTTCTCCCTGTTGCGGCCGCCGACGGAAGAGGCCCGGTTCAACGTGGACGCGATGCTGCGTACCGACACTCTCACCCGCTACCAGTCGCACCGGATCGCCCGGGCGATCGGCCTGAAGAGCATCGATGAGCTGCGCCGGCTGGAGGACGAACCGCCCCTGCCGGGCGGGCTCGGCAAGGACTACACGCCGCTGCAGAAGGTGGCCCGTGACGAAAGCGAGAAGTGATGAACGGCGACAGTGAGCGTCGGTTCACGCGCGGCCTCGTGGAGGTTCGGGCGGCCGGCGGCAGCAGGACGATCGGCGGGTACGCGGCGAAGTTCAACACGCTGTCGCGGAACCTGGGCGGGTTCGTGGAGCGGATCGACCCCGGGTTCTTCGCGAAGAGCGAGGGCGACGGCTGGCCGCGCGCGATGGCCCGCTACAACCACGACGGGAACATGCTGCTCGGCACCACGCGGGCGGGGACGCTGCGGCTGCAGACGGACGGCACGGGCCTGGACTACAGCGTGGACGTGCCCGCTGCTCGGGAGGACGTGTACGAGCTGGTGCAGCGCGGCGACGTCTCCGAGTCGTCGTTCGCGTTCTTCACGTTCGAGGACGACTGGTCGATGACCGACGACGGGTTCCCGGTGCGCACCCTGCTGTCCGGGCAGCTGGTCGACGTCGCCCCCGTCAACGATCCCGCCTACCTCGACACGTCCACCGGCCTGCGCTCGCTCGCCGAGAAGGCGGGCGCTGAGCTGGCCGAGGTACGGGCCGCGGCCGAGGCCGGCGAACTGAAGCGGTTCCTTGGGGCCCCGGCCCCCACGATCATTCCGCCGGGCGGGCAGGGCGACACCCACCCGCTCCTGGCGGTACGGCAGCGGCGCGCCGCGCTCAACCAGCGCCGCACCTTCTGAGGCAGGGCGAACCCCACCTCGACACACCACCCATCCGGCACCCCTGGCCCGACGGCCTGCGGGTGCCTTCGTCATGCCCAGGAGGGCGAGATGAGTTCGTTCATCAAGGCGCTGCAGGAGCGGCGCGCCAACGTGTGGGAGCAGGCCAAGGAGCTGCTCGACACGGCCGAGTCGGAGAAGCGGGACCTGACCGCCGAGGAAGAGGCGAAGTACCAGGCCTTCAACGCCGACCTCGACAAGATCGACCAGCGGGCCAAGGACCTGGTCGAAGCGGAGCAGCGGACCAAGGACGCCGAGGCCGCGTTCGCCGGGCTGCTCGCCAAGCCCGAGGAGCCGGGAGCCCGCAAGGGCCAGGAGAAGGATTCGGAGCTGCGGCGGTGGGCGCGCGGCGAGATGCGCGGCGTCGACATCGCCAAGCCGGAGGGCGTCTCCTTCCGTGACCTCACCAAGGGCTCGGCGACCGCGGGCGGCAACACGGTGCCGACCACCTTCTACGGCCAGCTCATGGCCCACCTCATCGAGGTGTCCGGCGTGATGCAGGCCGGGCCGACCGTGCTGAACACCAGCTCCGGCGAGACCATCGAGATCCCGGTCACCACGGCGCACTCCAGCGCGGCGCTGACCGCCGAGGCCGCGCCGCTGACCGAGTCCGACCCGGCGTTCGCCAAGCGGACCCTGGGCGCCTACAAGTACGGCGTTCTGCTCCAGGCGTCCACCGAGCTGCTCACGGACACCGGCGTGGACCTGGAGGGCTACCTCGCCATGCAGGCCGGCCGGGCGCTGGGCAACGCGTTCGGCGTCCACGCCATCACCGGCGACGGCTCGTCCAAGCCGACCGGTGTCATCACCTCGGCGACGACCGGCAAGACCGGCGGCACCGGTGTGGCCGGCGCGTTCACCGCGGACGACCTGATCGACCTGTACTACTCGGTGATCGCCCCGTACCGGAACAGCACCTCGGCCGGCTGGCTGATGCGGGACGCCACCCTCGCCGCCGCGCGGAAGCTGAAGGACTCGCAGGGCCAGTACCTGTGGCAGCCGTCCATCCAGGTCGGCGCCCCGGACACGCTGCTGGGCAAGCCGGTGCACACCGACCCGAACGTGGCCGCCGCCGCGACGACCGCGAAGTCCGTGGCGTTCGGTGACTTCTCGCAGTACTTCGTCCGCCTCGCGGGCGGGGTGCGCTTCGAGCGCTCCGACGACTACGCCTTCAACTCCGACCTGGTGACCTTCCGGGCGATCATCCGCGCGGACGGTCTGCTCGTCGACCAGACCGGCGCCGTGAAGGTCTTCGTCGGCGCGGCCACCTGATCCACCCCGCGGGCGGCCACGAACGGTGGCCGCCCGTCCCGGCTCCGCCCCAGCTCACGAGAGGAGCACGCGATGCGCGTGCGTATGAAGGCCACCATCTCCGGCACCCGCGACGGCAAGTCCTGGCCCGAGCGCGGCGAGTCGGTCGACCTGCCCGAGGCCGAGGCCAAGCAGCTGGTCGCCGCCGGCCTCGCCGAGGAGCACGGCGACGCCGCGGCCGAGGAGCGCGACGACGACCGGGGGGAAGAGACCGCTACCGACCCGGCCCAGCCCGAGACGGCCGCCGGCCGCCGCAAGCCCATGACGACGAAGTCCGCCGTCACGAAGTAGCCGGGAGGACGTCGTGGCGCTGCTCACCCTCGCCGAAGCGAAAGCCCAGCTCGACATCGCATCGGACACCGACGACGTCGAACTGCAGGCGTTCATCGAGGCGCTCACCGCGCCCATCGAGCGGCTCATCGGCCCGGTTGAGGTCCGGGAGTTCACCGAGACGATCGAGGGCCGCAGCAGCATCCTGTGCCTGTCCCACATCCCGGCCGTCGCTCTGGTGTCCGTGGCCCCGGCCGTGGACGACGGCGATTCCCTGGACCTGTCGCAGCTCGTGCTGGACGGGACTACGGGCATTGTCCGCCGCCGCGGCGGCGGCACGTTCGCAGGGACGCTGTGGCTGGCCCGCTACACGGCCGGCCGCGCCGAGGACATGCCCACCGTCAACCTCGCCGCCCGGATCCTGCTCCAGCATCTGTGGCGCACGCAGTACGGGGCGTCGAGAGGCGTGCCCGGGGTCGGCGGCAGTGACGACTACAGCGTGACCGAGCCCATCGCGGGATGGGGCTACGCCATCCCCAACCGTGTACTCCAGCTGCTGGAGCCCTACCGGGTCCCGCCGGGGGTGGCGTAGATGGCGACTTCCCGCGTCCCGGCCGCGGTCGACGCGCTGCTGGGCATCCTGCGTGCGCGGCCCGCGCTCGTGGACGTCGAGATTGTGGACGGTCCCCCGGTCGTCAACCTGACCGCGCTGCAGCGGATCCACGTCGGCTGGTCTGCCGGCGGCGAGGCGGCCGTTTCGCTGCAGCAGGAGTTCAACGGTGCGGGCGCCCGCACCCGCGACGAGGCGTTCGCCATCACCTGCTATGCCGAGGCCCGGTCCGGCGACAAGGACATGGCCGCCCGCCGCAGCGAAGTCTTCGCCTTGGTCGGCGAGGTCGAGCAGGCGCTTCGCGCGAGCGAGGAATCCCCCGAGGCGCCGACGTTGAACGGCGTCGTTCTGTGGGCGCACCTGACGGCCGGCGACCTGCTCCAGCAGCAGGCCGAGGGCAGCCTTGCCGGCCTCGCCTTCACGGTGACCTGCCAGGCCCGTATCTGACCCATCTCATCCAAGGAGTACAGCCATGGCGCGTGTGCGCTTCACGGGCCCGGAACCGGTGACCGTGCCCGAGCTCGGCAACCGTCTGGTGCACCCGGACGAGGTCGTCGAGGTACCCGATGACCGGTTCGACGGCTACGTCTGCCAGACCGCGAACTGGGAGTCGGTCGAGGAACCCCGCGAGCAGCGGGACCAGGACGAAGAGGTGGCGCCCCTGCCGCTTCGCAAGGCGGCCAGGCCGCAGAAGACGGAGGGCTGAGCGATGGCGATCGGATCGGGCCTCGGCGCCCAGCTGGGCATCGCCGCCGAGACGACGTATGGCACCTACGTGGCGCCGGCGAAGTTCATCGAGTTCACGAAGGAATCGCTGGCGTTCAAGAAGACCACCGCCCAGAGCGCGGGCATCGCGGCCGGCCGTCTGCTGGCGCTGTCCTCGCGGCGCGTGCTGACCCGCAAGGAGGTGGCGGGCAGTATCGAGCTGGAGGTCACCAACAAGGGCATGGGACTGCTGCTGCAGTCGCTCATGGGGACCACCGTCACCCCGGTCCAGCAGGGCGCTGGCGCCGCCTATCTCCAGACGCACACGCTGGCGTCGGTGGCGGGCAAGTCCCTGACGATCCAGAAGGGCGTGCCGCTGACCACGGGCACGGTGACCCGGAAGAACTTCCTGGGCTGCAAGGTCACCTCGGGTGAGTTCTCCTGCGAGGTCGGCGGCATGCTGACCGCCGCGTTCGAGGTCGACGGCCGGGACGTCGAGGAGACGTCGGCGCTGGCCGCCGCCTCGTACAGCGCCATGTCGCCGTTCCACTTCGGGCAGATGGCGGTGAAGACCGGCAGCTTCGGTACGGAGACCGCTCTGAGCGGCATCCGCAAGGTGTCCTGCAAGATCGAAAGGCCCCAGGATGTCGAAAGGTTCTACGCGAACCAGTCCGCGCTGAAGGCCGAGCCGATCGAGAACGACCAGGTCAAGATTTCCGGGACGCTGGAGACGGACTACGTCGCCACCACCCTGGACGACCTGCACACCTCCGACGGTGCGACATCCCTGGTGTGGGAGTTCGTCGGCGCGAACATCGCGACCACGTACTACGACACGTTCCGCGTGACGCTGCCCGCCATCCGCCTCGACGAGGGCCCCCCGGTCGTCGACGGGTTCGGCGTGGTCAAGCCCAGCTTCAACTTCGTGGGCCTGTACGACGGCACGAACCAGCCGAAGATCGAGTACATCAGCACCGACGTCACGCTGTGAGCCGGACGTGCAGAACGTCCGGCTCCTCAACACCGGCAGCCTGCTGGAGCTGTCACGGCGCCTGCGCGCTGCCGGTGGGGAGAACATCCGCCAGTCCATGCACCGCCGAATCCGGCGCGCGGCCGAGCCGCTGAAGTCCGACCTGCAAGGGTCGATCCGCGGCCTGGACATCCGCGGCGAGGGCCGCCGACCGGGCAAGCGCGGCGGGCCCTCGCCCACCACCCGGCCGCTGCGCGCCTCGATCGCGGACGCGATCCGGATCAGCGTCCGCACCGGCGCGAGCCCCGGGGCCACCGTGTGGATCGACCGGGGGCGGCTCCCCGCCGACATCCCCATGGGCCTGGTCAACCGCATCCACGACGGCCGGGTCCGGCATCCGGTGTTCGGCAATCGTCGCCGGTGGACGCAGCAGAACGCCAGCCCCCTGTGGTGGGACCGCGTCGTGCGCGCCCACCAGCCCCGTATCAACCGCGAGATCGAGCGCATCGTCGACGACGTGCGCCGCCGCCTCGAATAGGAGACCGACGTTGATCATCGAGTACCGCCCCGAGGGCACCGAGCCCGAGCGCCTGGACGCCGGCCGCCTGCGCACGTCGGAGATTCAGATCATCGAGCGCACCGCAGACGCCACCTGGTCCGACGTGAGGGCCGGCCTGCGGCAGGGCGACGTCGGCGCCATGCGGGTGGTGGCCCTGGTCATCAAGAAGCGCACCCAGCCGGCTCTGAAGCTCTCCGAGTTCGACCCGTGGGAGGACGAACTGCGGGTGCTCCTCGACGCGAAGGAGACCCGCGCCTACGCCGAGGGGCTGTTCGAGAAGTACGGCGACAACCCCGAAGACCTCGCCGACGCGTTCGCCGAGCTGCGCGACGTGACCGCAGACCCCGAGGCGTGCGAGGCCGCCATCACTGACGTGACGGCCCCAAAAGACCCGGCCCCCGCCCCGGCACCGGAGGAGACGACGGCTCCTTCAGCGACCGCGTAGAGAGCTATCTGCCGCTCTTCGCGCACCTCTGCCACATGCCCCCCGACGCTGTCGACGCCCTCACCGAGGAGCGGTTCGAACTGTTCGTGGCGTGGATCGACAACCACCAGGCCCAGCTACGGGCCCACGCTTCAGGGGGTGAGTGATGGCCACGCGCCTGCGGTTCGTCCTCGACGGAGACGACCAGCTGTCTCCGGTCCTCAACCACGCCGGGGACTCCTCGGCCCGCCTGCACCGCCGCCTCGACGGCGACATGCGGGCCAACACCACCGCCGTCCGCGGCTTCACCCGCGACGCCGACGGCCGCCTCCGGGACCTCCAGGGCCGGTTCCTGTCCGTCGCCGACGCACAGCGCGCCATGGCGGGCGGCCTGCCTGACCTCACCAACCGTCTCGGCGACGTGTCCTCGGCCGGCGGCGACGCTGCCACGGCCCTCGGCAAGGGCGGCGGCGGCCTCGGCGGAGCCATGGGCGCGGTCGCCGGCGTCGCTGCTCTGTCCCTGCTGCCCGCGCTCGGTGCGCTGGTGCCGATGATGGCCGGCGTCGGCCTGGCCGCGGTCACGATGAAGCTCGGGTTCGCCGGCGTCGGCGACGCCGTCGAGGCCGCGGGCAAGGGCCAAGAGGAGTACGCCGAGGCCCTGGAGAAGCTGTCCCCGCCGGCCCGTGAGTTCACCAAGGAACTGGTCGGGCTGAAGAAGGAGTTCTCCGGCGTCGGCAAGGAGATCCAGGCGGCGATGCTGCCCGGCTTCACGAAGGCGCTGAAGGAAGCCGGACCGGTCACGAAGATCCTGCGCGGCGAAATGGTCAACCTCGGCGGCGCCTTCGGGGATGCGGCCGCGGGCCTCGGCCGGATGATGAAGGACTCCGGATTCCAGGACTCCCTGCGCACCAACCTCCAGCTGGGGTCGACGTTCGTGCGGGACATGACGTCCGCGCTCGGCCCGTTCACCCGCAGCCTCCTCGACTTCGGCGCCGCCTCCGGCCCCACCCTCAAGGCGTTCTCCGACGGAATCGGCGGCCTGCTGTCCCGCGGACTGCCCGGCTTCTTCCAGGGCCTGATCCCCGGCATCGACGGCTCGGCGAAGATGCTCGACGGCCTGTTCAGCGCCGTCAACACGATCCTGCCCGCCCTCGGCCGGCTGGCCGGAACGGTCGCCGACATGTTCGGTCCCGCGGTCGGCGAGAACCTGAAGCTGTTCGGGAACGCCACAGGTGGCGTGCTGGACAGCCTGGGGGCCATCGCCCGGGGCGCGAAACCGATCTTCGATGACCTGACGTTCGGGGTGCGGACCCTCAACGACCTGGGTCAGCTCCTGGCCCCCACCATGTCCGACGTGGGCAGCGCGATCCTCGGCGGGCTGTCTCCCGCTGGCGACGCCGTGAACCGCACGGTCGGACCGTTCGAGCGGCTGCACCGCACGGTCCAGGACAACAAGATCGGCATCCTGGAAGTGGGCCGGGTCTTCGGCAACGCCACGATCGGCATGGCGTCATCCGTCATCGGGATCATGCCCACCGTCATCGGCGCGTTCAAGCAGATGTCCACGCTCGCCCTGACCGCCGTCGGCGTCATGATCGGCGGTCTGGCGAAGGCGTTCGGTGACGTGCCGATCATCGGCGAGAAGCTGAAGAAAGCCTCCGAGGGGTTCGACACCTTCAAAGGCAAGTGGATCGGCGCTCTCGACGAAGCCCAGAGCAAGGCCAAGACGTTCGCCGCCGAGGCCCTCCCGAAACTTGAGCAGGGCAAGCTCAAGATGAACATCAACAACTGGGAACAGCAGATCGCCACGGCGAAGGCGAAGCTGAACTCTCTGCCGCTGGACAAGCAGGCGAAGCTGCGGGCCCACATCGCCGACCTTGAGGCGAAGGTGCGCTCGGCCAAGGGGCAGCTCGCCTCCATCAGGGACAAGTCGACGTTCATCAAGGCCGTCGACCGGGCATCGCCTGTGATCGGCGGCGCCCTCGGCATGCTCCGTGCCGCCAACGGCCGCACCGCCACCACGTACATCGTCACCCACTACCAGGCGAAGTACGACAACGCGGCCGCCCGCCCGTTCCGCCGCAACGGCGGGCACGCCCCCAAGTTCGCGGCCGGCGGCATGCCGTCCGGGATGCTGTCCGGTCCGGGCACGGGCACCTCGGACAGTATCCCCATGTGGTGGGCCGGTGACGGCGAGTACGTCGTCAACGCCCGCTCCACGGCCAAGCACCGCAACCTGATCGAGGCCATCAACAACGACACCCTGGGCACCGGCGGCGCCGAGCCCGGGCCGCGGGCCAGCACCGCCGAGTCCGGGCAGGCCGCCGGGCAGGGCCTCGTGACGGGCATGGGGCAGGCCACCGGAGACGTGAACCGGGCCGCCGCCCTGATGGCCTCGGCGATCACCGCCGGGATCAAGACGGAGATGCAGATCGCGTCCCCGTCGAAGAAGACGAAGGCGCTCGCCGCGGACATCGGCCAGGGCCTCATCGTCGGTCTCACCGGCAGCCAGGCGAAGATCCGCTCCGTTGCGGCTGACCTGGTCAAGGACATTCGGACCGCGTTCTCCGGGCGCAAGGAATCCTCCCTCGTCTCGTGGGTGAACAAGCAGACGAAGTCGCTGCTGTCCGCGGCGGCCAAGCGGGACAAGGTCGCCTCGCAGATCGCGGCGGCCAAGGCATACGCCTACGACCTGCAAAAGCGGACCCGGGAGAGCGGCTACATGCAGCAGCTCGGACTGGAGGACGAACAGGTCACCGCCGGCAGTATCCAGGCCGGGCTCGCCTCGAAGCTGTCCAAGCTGCGGCAGTTCACGAAGTACATCGACATCCTCAAGAAGCAGGGCCTGCGCGGCGCCCTGCTGCGGCAGATCCTCGACATGGGCCCGGAGCAGGGCTACGCCTACGCCTCGGCGCTGGTCGGTGCCAGCAAGTCCACGCTCAGCCAGATCAACAGCCTGGACAAGCAGCTCGAATCGGGGGCCGTCACCCTGGGCCGCAACGGGGCGGATGCCCTGTGGGACGCAGGCAAGAACGCCGGCAAGGGCTTCCTCGCGGGGCTCGAAGGCCAGAAGAAGGACATCGAGAACCTGATGATGCGCATCGCGAAGTCGATGCAATCGGCGATCAAGAAATCGCTGGGCATCAGGTCGCCGTCCACGGTGATGGCCCGGCTCGGAAGCTACTCCACCGAGGGCCTGGCCGTGGGCCTGGCCGGCGGTCTGCCGCACGTCGACCGGGCCATGCAGTCCGTGGCCGGCCGAATCACGGGCAAGTCCATCGCCGCACCGGCCCGGGCCGGGCGGGCCGCCGTGACGGCGGGCGCCGGCGGCCAGGTCATCAACGCGAACTTCTCGATCAGCGACGCGCTGGACCCGATGGCCGTAGCCCGCGAGGTACAGCGGCTGCTGTTGCAGCTCGGGCGCGCGCAGGGCGCGAAGGTCTCCATCAACCTGGGAGGGGTGTAGCGGTGCCGCTGATCGTCGAGATGGGCTGGGGTGGGCTGGTCCAGTACCCCAGCACCATCACGTGGACGGACATTTCCCGCCGCACCGACATGGGCCGCGGGGTGACCATCACCCGCGGCGCCTCGGATGAACGCTCCGAGACCCAGCCCGGCACCGCGACGCTGCGCCTGGACAACGCCGACGGAGCCCTGACCCCCGGCAACCCGTCCAGCCCGTACTACCCCTACGTCCGCCGGGGCGCCCCGATCCGGATCAGCGTGGCCGTCATGCCGGCGCCGACCGGGTCGGCGCCGTACCCGCTGGAGATGCTCGGCGACGACTTCGACGACGACCGCGTGGACACCACGTTGTGGCCGACGAACTACGGCGGCGCCACCGAGGTCGACGGCCGCGCCCGGATCCCCGTGTCGACGTCCGGCAACGCCGGCTACCAGAGCGCCCGCCAGTGGACGCTCGCCGGAAGCCAGATCACCGCGCGGCTAGCGAAGGCCCCGGCCGCGGGAGGCTCGTCGTCCGCCTACGCCTCGATGACCGTCAGCTCGACCACCGCGGGCACCCGGCTGGGCTGGCGCTACAACCCCGTCACGGGCCAGCTCACCGCAGAGAACCAGGTGGGCTACAGCGACGCCACCCCCGTCAGCCTCACGTACTCGCCGATCAGCCATGCCTGGCTGCGGATCCGCGAGACGTCCGGAACCGTCTACTGGGAGACGTCCGGCGACGGGTTCGGATGGACGGTCCGCCGCACGCTCGCCGCACCGGCGTGGGTGGCCGCGCAGCAGGTGACCGTGGAGTTCCCCACCACCCGCACCGGCGGCGCCTCGGACTACGTCGAGTGGGACCTAGTCGGCGCCACCGTCCGGCCCCGCTTCTACGGCATGGTCAACGAATTCCCCGTCGACTGGGAGGGCCTGACCAGCTACGTCTCCATCACCTGCACCGACCTGTTCAAACGGCTCAACAAGCTACCCGTGCTGCGGTCGATGCTGGCGCAGGAGATCCTCGCCCAGGCGCCGATGGTGTACTACCCGCTGGCCGAGGACGACGACGCGACCAGCGCCGGCGACATCGGCGGCTACGGCGCCCCGGCCCTGGCCATCACCCAGGCGGGCAGCGGCGGCACCCTCACCATGAGCGCGGCATCCGGCCCGGCGGAGACCGGCGAGCAGGCCCCGCTGTTCACTCCGAGCACCGCGACGCAGGGCAAGTACCTCAGCGTCGACCTGGGCCCGCAGTTCGAGGATCCTCCGATGTACCAGTACCTGTGCTTCGAGGCCTGGTTCCAGACCACGACGACCGGCCGGTGCATCCTCGGCGTGCACACCCCCGACCGCGCCGACCAGCACCTGCTGTCCATCGCCGCAGGCGGCGGCCTCCAGATCGAGTGGGCCATGGAAGGCGGGCCGCTGACCACCGAGGCGGTGAGCAGCCCCACCACGCTGGCCGACGGGAACTGGCACCACGTCGTCTACGACCAGCGCGAAGGCAAGGTGTGGATCGACGGCGCCCTCGTCGACTCCGGGCTGGCCGTCTCCCGCCGGTGGGGTGAGCGCGTCCTGCACGTCGGCGGCTACCGCAACACCCGCCTGTGGGCGGGCAGCATCGCCCACGTCGCGATCCACTCCACGCTGTCCGTCTCCGCCGGCCCCACTGCGGTCGGGCACTGGACGGCCGGCACCACTGGTTACGCCGGGGAGGCCGCGGACGAACGCGTGCAACGCCTCGCCGGGTACGCGGGCCTGCCGTCGGTCACGGTGTGGGGCAGCACCCACGACCCGATCGCCTCCCAGGGCCCGGGCGGATCGTCGGTGGTGGCGCGGCTGCGGGAGGTGGAGGCCACGGAGTCCGGCCGGCTGTTCGCCGAACGCGACTGGTACGGGCTGGCCTACCAGTCCCGTGACGTGCGCTACAACCCCGACCCCATGTCGGAGACGTTCACCATCGACTACGCCGACCTGGAGCCCGGGATCAGCATCGCCGACGACGACCAGAAGCTGGTCAACGTCGCCGACGTCAACCGGCCCGGCGGCGCCTCCCAGCGCGTCACCGCACCCGCCAGCATCCTCGCGTTCGGCGAGTACGAGCAGAACTTGTCCATGCTCAAGACCTCCGACAACTCGGTGCTGGACGCCGCGTACTGGCTGGTGTCCCGCTACGCCAACCCCGCCCCGGAGCTGCGCGAGGTACCGGTCGAGGCGTACACGATGCCCAACTACCTGGACATCCTCGATGCCGACATCTCCACGTACTTCTCCGTGACGAACCTGCCCGCGCAGGCGCCCGCCCCATGGATGCGCGTCACCGTCGAGGGCTACACCGAGACGATCAAAGAGCGCTCGCACCTCTTCCAGTTCCACACCAGCGCGACGAACAACGACAGCGTCTGGGTCCTGGACGACGCCACCTACAGCGTCCTCGACTTCACCACCCGCCTCGCCTACTAGGAGCCTTGCATGCCCATCGCCGTCGTCAGAGCCGAGGCGTTCTACACCCCGCCGCCGTCCCAGCCCGCGGACCTGTGGGCCGATGTGCCCGCCGCCGAGCGCGTCTGGAAGTGGATCGAGTGGCGTCTCGGCCGGCGCACCCTCCCCCCGGAGGGCACCGTCGAAGACGTCTACTTCGCACGCATCAACCAGAACCGGTGGCTGGCCGACTGCACCAGCTGCGGCTCCGCGCAGGTCGTCTCCCCGACCGACCCCCGCTACGCGTGCACCGAGTGCGGCTGGGGCTGGTGCACCCTGATCTTCCCCTCCGACGTCGCCGCGGTGGAGGCCGCCCTGCTGGGACTCAAGCCCGCCCTGCGGAACTGGTGGAACCCCGAAGACCCGGCCAACCCCGACAAGCCGATCGTCGGCGCGCCCGACCCCGGACCGCTGACGAGCCCGGCATGACGTTCGCACCCCGCACCTGGGTCGTCGGCGAGGTGGTCTCCGCCGCGACCATGAACCAGGAGATCCGCGACCAGTTCAACACCTTCTTCGGCGCCTGGACCTCCTACACCCCGACGTGGACGTCGTCGTCCAACCCGAACATCAACAACGGCACCCTCACCGGCCGGTACATGAAGATCGGCCGCATGGTGTTCGGGCACGTCAACGTCACCGGCGGATCGACCACGACGTGGGGCAGCGGCGCCTACAACTGGTCCCTGCCCGCCACGGCCGCGAACGCCGGCGCCTCGTTCGTGGGGACGTGCCAGATCCTCACCGCGTCCAACCGGTGGCAGGGCCAGCTGGTCCTCTCCCCTGGCGCCACCCAGTTCGCCGCGTTCTCCAACATCAGCGCGACCAACACCCGCATCGACTTCGTCAGCGGCACGATGCCCGAGACCCTGGCCTCCGGGTCCCAGCTCCGCATGACCTTCATGTACGAGGCAGCGTCCTGACGGCGCCTCACCCACTAGCCCCCGCCCGCCGGGGGCTTTCCCATGTCTGGAGGCCACATGGCCACACCACTGTCGTATGCGGGGTTCCTCGCCGCACTGCGCGCCGAGGGCCTGACCGTCGTCGAGGTGAAGACGAACGGCAAGTCCCCGGCCTCCCACAACCGCAACAGCAAGGGCCCCTTCGGCCCCGTACACGGCGTCCTGCTGCACCACACCGTGACCAAGGGCAGCGCCAACACGGTGGAGACCTGCCGCAAGGGCTACGAGGGGCTGCCCGGCCCGCTCTGCCACGGCGTCATCACCAAGGACGGCCGCGTCCACGTCGTCGGCTACGGCCGCGCCAACCATGCCGGACTCGGCGACGACGACGTGCTCCAGGCCGTCATCAACGAGAAGCCGATCCCGGCGGACAACGAGGCGAACACCGACGGCAACCGGCACTTCTACGGCTTCGAGTGCGAGAACCTCGGCGACAACAAGGACCCGTGGCCCGCCGCCCAGGTGGACGCCATGGTCCGCGCTGCGACGGCCCTGCTGCGCGCGCACGGCTGGAACAAGGACGGCAAGGAAGCCATCTCGGTCATCGCGCACGCCGAGTGGCAGCCCGGAAAGGTCGACCCCCGCGGCCCCGGCTACCCCGGCCACGCCGGGATCCGTGCCCGCGTCGCCGAGCGGCTCAAGCACCCCGCCTCATGGAGCGCCGACGCGCCCTCGAAGCCCAGCACCCCCCAGACGCCCCCGAAGGAGGACGGCATGCCCAGCGCCAAGGAGATCGCCGAGGCGGTCATGGCCTACAAGATCGACGACCCGCGCACCAGCGGCACCAAGTACGTCGAGGTCAAGGACGTCCTCTGGTGGGCGGGCGCCGACAGCGCCCAGGCCAACACCAAGGTCAAGGACCTGGAGAAGCAGGTCAAGAACCTCACCGACCTCGTCACCCAGCTCACCAAGACCAAGGAGAAGTGACCCATGGCTGACATCAACCTGCCCGCCGCCGAGACCGTCGTGAAGACCGCGAGAACCTACGCGGTCGACCTCATCGAACGGATCATCTGGACGTTCCTCGGCGCGTCCACCACGGTCGCCCTCGCGGCGGGCCCTGCCGACATGCTGTCCGCGTCGTTCTGGGAGAGCGTCGCCATCGGCGGCGGGGCCGCCGTCGTGACCCTGGTCAAGGGTGTGCTGGCCCGCCTGGTCGGCACGAAGAACTCCGCGTCGACAGCTTCGGGGGTCTGATGCGCGCGGCGGTCCGGCGGCTCGTCAAGCGGCTGGGCCGCCGCGGCGCGCTGCTCTCCCTCAAAGGGATCATGGCCGTCGGCTACGGCGCCGGGCAGGTCGTCCAGCCCACCGGCGACCGCGACGGCCTGAGCCTGCTCCTCAAGGCCATGTCCCTGGACGCCTGGGGATGGGCGTGGATCGCGGCGGGCCTGATCGCCCTAGCCTGCGCCTGGCTACGGCAGCCGCACGACTGGCCCGGCTTCCTCGCGGTGTGGCTCATCGCCTCCGCCTGGGCCATGGCCTACCTCGTCTCGTGGTGGCCGCTCGACGAATCCCCCCGCGGGTGGGTCGTCGCCACGCTCTTCGGCGCGTTCGGCCTGGTCTGCCTCGTGGCGATCGGCTGGGACGAGCCCTCTGCACGATCGGAGTCGCCGCGTGAGACCTGAAATGCTGACCGCGCTGTCCGCCCTCGCCGTCGCCGCCGTCACGGCCGTGGGCGGCATCGCCACGGCCATCGTCGGCCGGCGGCAACCGCGCGGGCAGCAACGCCGGGACGACTTCACCACCATCGTCGGCGAGCTGCGGAACAGCCTCGGCGAGGTGAAGACGGAGCTGGCCGAGCAGAAGGAAGCGTCCCGGCAGGACCGGGCGCGGATCACGGCGCAGGACTACGCGATCCGTTACCTGGCCGGGTGGGCGCGCTCTCTGGTCGGCTACATGCGGCACCAGCAGCTGGAACCACCACCGCCACCCCAGCCGGTGCCGGACGAAGTCGCCCCGTACCTGCACGACATCACCTCATGACCGCGGCCCCGCTCTCCTTCGGGAGGGCGGGGCCGCTTTCGTGCGTCCGGGGTCAGTCTTCGAGGTCGATGCGGAAGTCGACGATGGTGGTGTCGCCGCGCCGCACGATCGGGTGCGCGACCTCGACGATGCGTCCCGTGTCGGAGATGTGCCGACGGGTGTACCGCAGGACCGGGACGCCGCCGCCGATGCGGAGCGTCGTCGCCTCCAGCTCGGTCGGCATGCCCACCGTGAACGACTCCGTGATCGCGGTGACGCGGATACCGAGGCTGCTGAGCTGCGCGCGGGTGCCGCCAGGCCACGGCTCGTTGATCGGGTCGGCGACCGGCGTTCCGGCGACGTCGGACCAGCGGACGTAGCTGGTGGACATCTGCGTCGCCTGGTCGTTGTCGTAGAAGACGAAGTGCCGTGCGAGGAGCCGCTCCCCTACCTCGCACTCGAACAGTCCGGCCAGTTCGGCGTCGGCCTTGACCCGCTCGAACCGCTTGTCGAGCCGGTACTCGGACCAGCCGATTCCCTGATCGCGGGTGTACGGGGTGGACTTCGCGCCGGGCGTGGTCCGGTACCGGTCGGCGGCCATGCGGTGGATCGGCGGGCGGGGCCGCACGCGGGTGCCGGCGCGGGCCCTCGTCTCGATGAGGCCCTCGGTGGCGAGGAGCCGGAGCGCGTTGCGGATGGTGGTCTCGGATACGCCATATGAAGCACAGAGGGCGGGCAGCGTCGGCAGCTGATCTCCCGGCGCGAGTTGGCCGGAGGCGATGCGCTGCCGCAGCTCAGCGGCGATGCGCAGGTACTCGGGCTGTGCCACTGCCGTACCACCGTTCCGTGTGATCGCGTCAATCTGAGTACACATACTCTCCCCTCCCTCTTGACCAGCGCCAACTCCGGCGACAATCTGAGTACAGATAAGCACTATCCGTACTCAGATAGCCACCGTCTGCGGGGTCCAGTCATGCCCGAATCGGGTCACACGTGGCAGAAGGCGTTCAAGGGCGAGCCCATCGAGGCGCCCCACGTCCGCCTCTGGACCCGTGGCCGCGTCGAGCACCCCGACGCCCCGCTCATCGCGAACGAACTGTTCGCCGCCGTCCTCGGCTCCGGCGCCCCCGTCGTCGAGATGACGCTGTCCACCGCGGGCCCCCGCATCCGCATCACCGCGCAGGGCCCCGACCCGCTGCCGCTCATCAACAGCCACGGCCCCGGCTGGTCCATCCTCACCGCCCTCTGCACCAGGGCCGGACTGACCACCGACGAGACCGGCCTGTGGGGGCAGTTGGGAGGCCGCTCGTGATCGCCGCCTCCGCACTGTCCTGGGCGCAGTACTCCGGGTGGGCCTGCGTGCTGTGCGGCGCCTCCCTCGCCGTGACCGGCGGCGTGTCCGCGGGCCGCGCCCAAGGCCGCTCCGGCAACCACGACTTGAGCATCGAGGTGTACGCCTGCCCGCCCCGGTCCGGGTGCGGGCCCGCGCGCCTCCCCCAAACTCCCGCCCCCTACCAGCGGGCGGGCAAGACGCCTCCGACCGGAGGCGCCGTCCACAACAGGAGGAAGACGTGACCATCGCGTTACAGCACCCCGTGGGCACCACCAACCCGGCCGCCCTGGTCGACTCCCAGGTGACCGACCGGCTCGTCCGGCGCATCACCGCCGACCACCCGGAGATCAGTGAGACGACCGCCCGGCGGATCGTCGGCCAGGCCGCCGCGTTCGTCGCCGCGTCCGGCCGCTACCCCGGCCAGTCCCTCGCGCCGAGCCAGCTCGTCGACTACGGCTGGCACGCGTTCATCCTGCACACCGTCGACTACGCCCGGTTCTGCTCGCAGACCGTCGGCGGGTTCGTCCACCACGTCCCCACCGACGAGGGCGACGAGACGCCGAGCGCAGCGCGCGCCACTCGCGAGCGGACCCTCGCCGCGATCCGCGCCGCCGGATACACCGTCGACGAGGAGCTGTGGCCCGACCTGGCCAAGTGCACCCAATGCCACGCCGGGTGCACGGACAGCCCCAAGAACAGCTGACAGCACGGCACCATCTGTACGACACTCCAGCCGTCCGGTGTCACAGCCGGGCGGCTGCCCCTATGAGCGGAGCACCACGTGACAGACACGTCGATCGCCTGGGACACCTACTCCCGGCAGCGCCCGGAGCGCCGGGACGTCAACGGCCGCGGCGAGTCGACCTGGTTCAACTGGACCCAGTACGAGGACCACGGCCCCGGCGCCGGCCTCCTCGAGGCGCTGCCCGGCGCGCGGGTGCTGGACCTCGGGTGCGGGAAGGGCGGGAACGCCGCGCACCTGGCCGCGCTCGGTCACCGCGCGGTCGGCGTCGACATCTCCCCGAAGCAGTTGACGGCGGCCCGCGAACGCTGGGGGCAGGCGGCCGGCCTGGAGCTGCACCAGGCGGACGCCGTCGACTTCCTGCGCGAGGACCGGGAGGGGTTCGCCGCGGTGTACTCGGTGTACGGCGCCGTCTGGTTCACCGACCCGGCGCGGCTGCTGCCCGCGATCCGTGAGCGTCTGCACCCGGGCGGTCGGCTGGTGTTCTCGCAGCGCCCGCCGGTGGAGGGCTGCTACGGCTGCCAGGCCTCGTACATCCCGCGCGGCGCCGACGAGGACCCGCTCGTCGTGAAGCGCTGGGACTACGAGCCGGACGGGTGGGAGCGCGTGCTGAAGGAGCACGGCTTCACCGACGTGACCGCCGACGTGCTCGCCGCTCCCCCCGGGAAGCGGACGACGGGCACTCTCATCGTCCGGGCGCGCGCCTGACCGGTCCCCCGACGCGGCCTCGGACAGCGACCTCAACCGCTGTCCGGGGCCGCTTTTCGTGCTCACCTTGGATTCGAAGGCTGGTCCACAGGCTGTGGATTTGGGCCACATAACCGCAGGTCAGGGGCATGGATACTCGCCCGGCGAGTACCCTTAGAGCAAGATCACATTAGAGGCGTCACAGAGCCATCTTGGGGTTGCCGCTGCCCGTACCTCCGCTGACGAGGAAAGACAGCCGGGCCCGCAGCAGGGCGCGCAGCACCCGGTCCCCGCCCGGCGGCACGGTGCCCGCCGCCACCAGCTCGTCGAGCGTGAACGCGCGCGGTCGCACCACCCGCAGGGACAGGCAGGTGCAGCCGACGGCGACCGGTGGCAGCACCGCGTGCAGCCGGGTGCCGTCGGGCAACCGGGCGTCCACCCACGGCCGGGCGTCGTCGAGCCGCCGTCCGGCGACGGTGGCGAGGCGCTGGGCGAGCCGCCGTACCGCCCCGGCGTCCGGGAAGGAGACCGGCGTGAGCTCCAGACCACCGCCCCGGTCGACCCAGACCCGGTCCGGTGCGGACACCAGCACGTCGGTCACCGACGGGTCGGCGAGCAGCGGTTCCAGTGGCCCGCTGCCGACCAGTTCCGACCTGAGCCGGGCCGCGGTGCCGAGGACTTCGGCGTCTCCGAGCACCCGCCCCTGTTCGCGCAGCGCCTGCGCCACGCGCGCGGGTGTCGGCTCCGCCCCGCTCTCGGCCAGCCACCTCCGCACCCCGTCGAGCATCCCCGGAGCGGGAGCCGGTCCCTCAGCCCCGCCCGCGACCGAACCGGCCGAGCGGGCCGGACCGGCCCCACCCGAGGGCGTCCGGGAGGCCCAGCCGGGGACGACTTCGGCAGTGCGCCCTCTCGGCGTCCCGGGACCGCGCGCTCCGGATCCCCCGTCCAC